>DATCDK010000091.1:0-20593 GCA_036510735.1 Acidothermaceae bacterium
AAGCTCGATGTGAACGACTCGGTGAGCGCGGCGATCGTCGGCTTCAACCTTGCGTTCCACACGCTCGCGCGCGGCGCGCTGCGTCCGACCTACCAAACCTAGGGTTTGTCTCGACGGAACCGGACGCGTCGACGGGGGCGACCGGTATCGACGGAGCCGGCCTCTTCGGCATCGCGTCGCAGACGGCCTTTGGCGCGTGGCAGTAGCAGCGCGATGCGCTTCTCGGCGATGGCCTGCGTCTGCATGCTCAGCCACCAACACAGAGCCGCTAGCGGCAACTCGATAATGACAGCGAAGGCTATCGAGAGTGTTAGATCGCGATGCCGCGCTGTCAGCACATCGAACCACGCATCGACGATCAACAACGTGCCTGCAGAAGTCGCCGCGACAGACAGGTTGCGCGATCGACGCAGCGCGAAGTACGCGGTTGCGGCTAGTGCGATGAGCAACATGCCGTCGAACCCGGCCCACGCGAAGTCATAGTGCCGCGACAGTTGTCGGGACGGGAGCACTGTCGCGAGGAACACGATCCACGGGATCAGCAGCAGCGAGAGCACTGCGAACAGTGGGCCGGCGATCCGGATCAGCCAGTGGTCGTCGACCAGCACTTCGTTGCCGAGTTCCGGTGCCGGGGGTACCAGCTCGTCGACACGCTCGGCCGCCCTCACCCACCGGCGAAAAATCATGCGCTGAGCCAGCGGCGTAACATCATCGCGTTACCGGCTCGGGCCTTCGGCCAAGAGCTGTTTCTTGATCTCGAGCATTTTCTCGTGGGTCTGCGGATCGACCTTCGGGTACTTCGGATCGATGTCCATCAGCGCGTCGAGGATGATCCATGACGCAGCGAGCCGCGCGAACCACTTGTGGTCGGCGGGCACGACGTGCCAGGGCGCGTACTTCGTGCTCGTCGCGCTCAGCATCTCTTCGTACGCGCGTTGGTACTCATCCCAACGCTCACGCTCCAACGCATCTGCGACGTCGAACTTCCAGTTCTTGTCAGGCTCGTCGATGCGGTCAAGGAACCGGCGGCGCTGCTCTTCCTTCGAGAGGTTCAAGAACAGCTTGACGATCCGCACGCCGTTGTCGGCGAGGTACCTTTCCCAGTCGTTGATCTCGCGGAAGCGACGCTGCCAAATGTCGGTCTTGGCTCCGGGGATGTGCTCGTTACCGAGCAGCTCCGGATGGACTCGCACGACCAGCACCTCCTCGTAGTGCGAGCGGTTGAAGATGCCGATCGAGCCGCGCGGCGGCAGTTGCAACTGATAGCGCCACAAGTAGTCGTGTTGGAGCTCGATCAGCGAGGGCACTTTGAACGGATGCACACTGACTCCCTGCGGGTTCACGCCACTGAGCACATGCTTGATCGTGCCGTCTTTGCCGGCGGCGTCCATGGCCTGCAGGATCACCAAGACCGCGTACGTACTCTGCGCCGCGAGCCGTGCCTGGTACTCACCGAGCTGGCGCACACCCTCGGCGAGCGCCACCCCGGCGTCCGCCCTGGTCACGAACTGGTCCCGGTATCCGGGGTCGAAGTCTTTGGAATCGTCGCCTAGCCTCACGTCCGCACGAGGTTTGACCCGAAACGGCGCGATGCGCTTGCGGAGGTCGGCGTGACTGACGGGGGTGGACGCGGTGTTCTCCATCACCGCATCATGCCGGGTCTGAACCGGGAACGTCACGGCGAACGAACCCGCGGCACACTAGGCATGGCAAGTACCACACCGAGCAAGGGATCTGGCGCTTGAGCGCGAGCGTGGAGAACGTCGACGCCGTTCGCGCGAGGCCGCTTCAGCCCGTCCTCGTGCGACAGCGCAGTGCTGTGTCCGTGCGGCAGCCTGGTGCCCGGACGGTGCGTGCAGCGGCGTTGGTGCTGCACGGGGGCCGAGAGGTCAGCTCCGAGCCTGTGACGACGCATCAGCTCGCGGTCCTGCGCATGGTTCCGATCGCGCGTCACCTGGCCTCGGCCGGTGCGGCGGATGGGCTCGGCGTGTGGCGACTGCGCTTCCCGTATCGCGGCTGGAACTCCCGTGCCGGAGCGGGCGAAGACGCGTATCCCGTCGCCGACGTCCGCTGGGCCGTGCAGCAGCTGCGCCACCAGCACGGCGGGGTGCCCATCGTTCTGGTCGGCCATTCGATGGGCGGCCGGGCGGCGCTGCGGGCCGCTGATGAGCCTGGGGTGGTTGCGCTCGTCGGTCTCGCGCCGTGGGTGACGCCCGGCGAGCCCTACAAACAAGTGATCGGACGCCGCCTGCTGGTCGTCCATGGCACGCGCGACCGCACGACCTCGGCGAAGAACTCCAAGGCACTCGTTGACGCCGTCCGCGCGGACTCCGACGTCGACGCGACGTGGGTGCATCTGCGCGGAAGTGGCCACGGCATGCTTCGCCGGGCCGGTGTCTGGGACGACCTGACCGCGGACTTCGTCTTGCACACCGGGCTCGCCGTGCCAGCGAGCGCCCGCCTCGCCGAAGCCATCGAGGCCGGAGACTCGGTCATCTAACGTGCGTTGGTCCTAGACGGTCGCAAGAACGCCCGTTCGGGACCAGCACCGGATTGCCTAGGAGCGGCCGTCTGGAGCTTTCTTCGGCGTCGCTCAGGGAAGGGTGAGGACTTCTGCTCCGGTCTCAGTCACCAGGACCGTGTGTTCGAACTGGGCGCTGCGGGCGCGGTCCTTGGTCACGATGGTCCAGCCGTCTGGCCACACGTCGTAGTCGACCGTGCCGAGGGTCAACATCGGCTCGATCGTAAACGTCATGCCCACCATCATCGGCAGGTCGTATTCGGGCAGGTCGTAGTGCGGAACGATGAGGCCTGAATGGAACAGCGTGCCGATGCCGTGGCCGGTGAAGTCACGGACCACGCCGTAACCGAAGCGCTTGGCGTAGCTCTCGATGACCCGGCCGATGACGTTGAACGACCGGCCGGGAACCACTGCGCGGATTGCTCGGTCGAGCGCTTCTCGAGTGCGCTCGACGAGCAACCGGGATTCGTCGTCGACCTCGCCAACCAAGAACGTCGCGTTCGTATCGCCGTGGACGCCGCCGATGAATGCGGTGATGTCGATGTTGAGGATGTCGCCCTCGACCGCCTGCGTCGAATCGGGGATGCCGTGACAGATGACCTCGTTCAGCGAGGTGCAGAGCGACTTTGGGAAGCCGCGGTAGCCCAGCGTCGAGGGGTACGCGCCCTGGTCGCACAGGAACTCGTGACCGATGCGGTCGAGCTCGTCGGTGGTCACCCCAGGGACGATGTGGCGGCCGACCTCGGCGAGGGCCTGCGCCGCGAGGTGGCCCGCGATTCGCATGGCGGCGATCGTGTCGGCGTCCTTGGCCTCGACCTCACTGCGCTGCTGCCAGCGTGACTCGTCGACGTAGTAGGGCCGTTCGATCGCCTGCGGGACGTCGCGGCGTGCCGTCTGAACGCCTGGACTCAACACGCCGCCTCGATCACCGTGTGTCTCGATTACTGTGTGTAGCGGCTGCATGCACATCAGTCTACGTGCCGCGTGTTGCCAGATAGCGCACCGCAAAGTGGCCACAGAGTGCTCCGCACAGTGCTGCCAGATCGCGTCCCGCAAATTGGCGAAGCGGCGGCTCCCGATTGTGCTGGGAGCTCGCCGCCTCGTCGTGACGTCGTGCCGTCTGCCAGTCGTCGAGCGGTGGTGCATGGAACGGTGGTGCTAGGTCACAGCAGGACTAGCTCGCCGTAACGCGCTTGCGAGGAGCTGCCTTGCGAACCGTCGTCTTCCGGCCTGCTGCCTTGCGCGGAGCGGCCTTACGGACGGTCGTCCGCTTGGCCGCTGCCTTGCGGGGAGCAGCCTTGCGCGCGGTGGTCTTACGTGCCGTGGTCTTGCGCGCCGTGGTCTTCTTGGCCGCAGTCTTGCGGGCTGCGGTCTTGCGGACCGTGGTCTTCCGGGCGGCCGTCTTGCGAGCTGCGGTGGTCTTCTTAGCCGCAGTCTTGCGGGCGGTCGTCTTCTTTGCTGCTGCCTTGCGAGGAGCAGCCTTGCGAGCTGTGGTCTTGCGCGCAGTGGTCTTCTTGGCCGCAGTCTTACGAGCTGTGGTCTTGCGCGCGGTCGTCTTCTTCGCTGCTGCCTTGCGAGGAGCAGCCTTGCGAGCAGTGGTCTTCTTGGCCGCAGTCTTCCTTGCCGTGGCCTTCTTCGCTGCGGTCTTGCGGACCGTGGTCTTCTTTGCGGCAGTCTTTCTGGCTGCGGTGGTCTTGCGGGCCGCAGTCTTACGGACAGTCGTCTTCTTCGCTGCTGCCTTGCGAGGAGCAGCCTTGCGAGCGGTGGTCTTCTTTGCCGCGGTCTTGCGGACCGTGGTCTTCTTTGCTGCCGTCTTGCGTGCAGCGGTCGTCTTCTTCGCGGCCGCCTTACGCGGGGCCGCAGCCTTGCGCGTGGTGGTCTTTTTGGCGACTGTCGACGATGCACTGCGATCGTCGACGCTGGCGCCTGACAGGTTCTTTTGCACGGATGCAATCGCCGCCTTTGCAGCTCGTAGGTTGGGATGGTCTGCTGACGTAGCCAGAATCTGACCGGTGGGGCCTTCGAGAGTGAACGTGAACTTGCCGGTCCGGCCCTTTCGCAATACAACCTTCGCCGGCACTCATGCCTCCTCGGCAGATGGTTCCGGTCTGCGACCGGGACGTCGAACACAACGATGACACTGACATCAACGTGATGCCAGGAACCATGCCGCGTTCTTCTTGGACATTTTGTAACTCATTTTCGGTGCTGATTGGTGACGGTGTGACGCGTGATACGTGAAGATGTGCCCCATGAGTGGCCTCGTTGAACATATTTTGCGGTTGCCAAGTTGGATCGCATTGCTCGTTGTGTTCGCGATGCCCGCACTCGAGGCGTCGACGTTCCTCGGATTTATCTTTCCCGGCGAGATCGCATGTCTACTCGGGGGCGTGCTCGCATACGAGAGCAAGGTGTCACTTGCAGTAGTCATCGTCGTTGCAATCGCGGGTGCGGTGATTGGCGACAGTGTCGGCTTCGCGATTGGCTACAAGTACGGCGACGCGCTGCTCAACAAGGTTCCGGAGCGCATTATCAAGCCGGAGAACGTCGTCCGCACGAAAGAACTGATCGTGCGACTTGGTGGTCGGGCAGTCTTTGTCGGCCGGTTCACGGCAGCGTTGCGCGCGCTTGTGCCGGGCTTCGCCGGCGTATCGAAGATGCCGTACCGAACGTTTTTGCTCTGGAATTTCGCCGGGGGAACGCTGTGGGCGTCCGCGGTCGTCGTTGCGGGTTACCTCGCCGGCAAGTCGTGGCACCGGGTCGCGTCAGACATCAGCATCGTCGGCTGGTCGGTGCTCGGCCTGGTCGTCGTTATCGCGGTCGTTTGGTTTCTGCGTCGGCGTCGTCAGAGTCACTGACGGCGTCGAGAACGCGCCCCAATCGACGCCTGAACGTGCCGATGCGGCTCTTGGCAGCGGTCGTCGACTCGCCTGCGGCCGCACTCACCAAGTGAGACACCACGTCGAACTCCGGAACAACGATTCCCTCATTCGATGCCCCTGGCACCCACAAACTCTCGTGCGCCAGCCCCTCAAGCTCGGTGTTGCCGGCATCCATCGCGAACACGGTGGCGCCGATCCGGCGCGCATCTGCCACTCGTTCGAGCAACTGTTCGGGTGCGGCGTCCGGCGCAACGACGAAAATAGTCTCGCCTCGGGTGATCTGTTCCAGTCGCTGCAGCCCGACCGCGAGGTGCGCCGGCGCGTTCGGCGGGGGCGACCACCGCACCAACACCGGCGCGAGCCCCGGCAGATCTGACCAGCGCGCTTCGTCGTCGAGATGCGCGGCGAAGTGCCACGGCTCCTCTGTGGGAGTGCCGACCAGAAGTAGTCCGCCGACGTCGTGAGGTGCGCGGCGCAACGCCTGACCGAATGACCGGGTGCGTTCGACCCATCCGGTGCCCGCCAGCAGGTCGCGCATGAGCGCGATGCGCGCGCGGTCCATCAACACCTCCAGCGAATGACGGCAGCTGTCTCAGTATGGCGGCGCGGCTGCGAGGATGACGTTCATGAGTGATGCGCAGCTCGGGACGATCGGCATTCTCGGCGGCACCGGCGACCAAGGTCGCGGGCTTGCCTATCGGTGGGCAGCGGCCGGTCTCGACGTCATCGTCGGATCTCGAGACGCGCAGCGAGCACGGGCAGCCGCCGAAGAGATCGGTTTCGGTGTGCGGGGGGATGCGAACCTTGACGTCGCGACGGCCGCCGACATCGTCGTTGTTGCCGTGCCGTGGGACGGCCACGCCCAGTTGCTCGAATCCGTGGCCGCATTGGTGGTCGGCAAGATTGTGGTCGACTGCGTGAATCCGATCGGCTTTGACGACAAGGGCGCGTACCCGCTCGAGGTCGCCGAGGGGAGTGCAGCGCAGCAGACCGCCACGATCCTGGCAGGCAGTCGTGTCGTCGCTGCGTTCCATCATGTGTCGGCCGTGCTGCTGAACGATCGCGGCGTCGATGTGATCGACTGCGACATCATGGTTCTCGGCGAGGACCGCGCCGCGACCGACATCGTCACGCAATTGGCCGCGCGCATTCCCGGTGCACGCGGCATCTACGCGGGTCGGTTGCGCAACGCACATCAGATCGAAGCGTTAACAGCGAACCTGATTTCGGTTAATCGCCGTTATCGAGTGCACGCGGGAATCAGGTTGACCGATATCTGAGAGCGTCAGCTGTAGGAGTGCTCAGTGTCGGGGTAATCGCGTGACTTCACGTCGTCCGCGAATCGCTTTGCCGCATCGAGCAGGACACCGCGCACATCCGCGTAGGGCTTCACAAATTTGGGGACAGCGCCGGAAGCGGCGGTTCGCATGCCTGCCATGTCGGTCCAGACGAGCACCTGGGCGTCACACTCCGGGCCAGCGCCGATGCCGATCGTCGGGACGGACAGCTCGGCAGTGACTCGCTTCGCGAGGTCACTGGGCACCATCTCGAGCACGACGGCGAAAACGCCGGCGGCCTGCAACGCGACTGCGTCATCGATGATGCGCTCGGCGTCGGTGCCGCGACCCTGCACCCGATAGCCGCCGAGGCCGTAGACGCTTTGCGGTGTGAAGCCGATGTGGCCCATGACGGGAATTCCGGCGTCGACCACCGTGCGTGCGTGCTCCGCAACCCGCGCGCCGCCCTCGAACTTCACCGCGTGCGCGCCGGCTTCCTTCATGAACCGCACGGACGTCTCGAGGGCCTGTTGCGGTGACAGCTGATACGAGCCGAACGGCAGGTCGGCCACCACCAGGGCGGTCTGGGTGCCGCGGACCACGGCGCGAACAAGCGGCAACAGTTCGTCGACGGTCACTGAGACGGTGTCGGGATAGCCGAGGACATTGTTCGCCGCGGAATCGCCGACCAGCAGCACGTCGATGCCGGCCGCCTCGAAGATGCCGGCGGTGAGTTGGTCGTAGGAGGTGAGCATCGCCCACCGCTGGCCCGCATCCTTGCGCTTTTGGAGTTCGAGGACACCCAGTCGGGAATTCTGGGGGCGGATCGGAGCAGCATTCATGGGTATAGACCCAACCTTTCAGGCCTCGAGTCGCCGTTCGGCGTACCTGGGCACCTTCATTCTCGCACGGACTTGCCGGCTTCGGCGGACGGTTCGCGCCACCGGTTCGTGATCGGCAGGCGGCGGTCGCGGCCGAAGTTGCGGCCGCTGATTTTCGGTCCGGGTGGGTACTGGCGCCGCTTGTACTCCGAGCCATCGACGAGCCGAATCACCCGATCGACGACGCCCGGGTCACGCCCGGCAGCAACGAGAGCGTCGCGACCGAGGTCGTGCTCGATGTAGCCTTCGAGCACGCGATCGAGGACCTCGTAGTCGGGCAGCGAGTCGCTGTCGAGTTGGTCGGGGCGCAGTTCGGCCGACGGGGGCTTGTCGATCGAGTCCTGCGGGATCGGCGGTTGCGAGCCGGTGGTTACCTGCGCATTGCGCCACCGCGCCAGCCGCCACACCAATGTCTTCGGCACATCCTTGATCGGAGCGAATCCGCCGGCCGAATCGCCGTACAGCGTCGAGTAGCCCGTCGCTAGCTCGCTCTTGTTGCCGGTCGTCAATACGAGGTAGCCGTGCTCGTTCGACAACCCCATGAGAATCGTGCCGCGCACGCGAGCCTGCAGATTTTCGGCGGCCAGCCCATGCAGCTCGACGTCCTTTTCAAACGCGGTGACGATGTCGCCGATCGGTACCACCGTGTGGGTAGTGCCCTGTCGGCGCGCGAGTTCCGCGGCGTCGGCCAACGAATGTTCGCTCGACCAGCGGCTGGGCAACGCCACGGTGTGCACGGCATCGGCGCCGAGCGCATCGACCGCAATCGTTGCAACGAGCGCCGAGTCGATACCACCGGAGAGTCCGAGCACGACCGACGCGAACCCGTTCTTGCGGACGTAGTCGCGTGTCGCACTCACCAGCGCGCCGTAGACCTCGGCTTCGGGACCCAGCGCCGGCGCGAGCCCACCTGGCAACGCGTCGTAGTGCGGCAGCGGCGGGGTGCGCAGGTCAATACGGTTGATGTGCATGAACGTGCCATCGCGGACATCGACACTGCCAATGCGATCGTCGACGGCCGCGGGCAACGCCAGATCGGCGACGACAAGGCCTTCCTCGAAGCGCGGGGCTCGAGCCAGCGGTTGACCGGCGGAGGTCACGACAAACGAGTCGCCGTCGAACACCAACTCGTCTTGGCCGCCGACCATGTTGACGTAGGCAAGCGTCGCGTTTGCTTCGGCGGCGCGACGCTGCGCGAGCCGCAGACGAACGTCTCCCTTGCCGCGTTCGAACGGCGAGGCGTTGATATTGACGACGAGTCCGGCGGTTGCATGACCTGCTGCGGTCAGCGGCCCGCCGTCCTGCCATAGGTCTTCACACACGGTCATGACAATGTCGATGCCGAGGTGCCGCACCACAGGAAGTTGGTCACCGCGACTGAAATAGCGGAGCTCATCGAAGACGCCGTAGTTGGGTAAGTGGTGCTTCGCATAGCGGGCGACGACCTGACTGCGAAACAGGAATGCTGCGGCGTCGCAGGGCAACTGGTGCGCGGCGTTGTCCGACCTGGAAACCGAAACGCTCGCGATGCGGTGCGGCCTTTCGAGGTACCCGACGATGACCCCGAGCTCGCCAAGGCCGACGGCGGCGAGTCGGGCCGCCAGGTTTTGGATCAGGGTCGCCGACGCCTCGATGAAGGACTCTCGCAACACCAGGTCTTCGGGCGGGTAACCGGTCAGCATCATTTCCGGAAACGCGACCACGTGGGCGCCGCGAGCGGCCGCCTGCTTCGACCAGGAAACGACAAGGTCTGCGTTGCCCGCGAGGTCGCCGACGACGGGGTCGACCTGCGCCAAGGCGAGTCTGAGCTGGGCCACATGACCAGCGTAGTTGGGGGTTCAGGCACCCGTCGTCCGGCGCGGCGTAATACCGAAGTAACGTGATATCGAGAGGATCACACCATGGATAAACAGACCGAGTTCGTGCTGCGCACCCTTGAGGAGCGCGACATCCGCTTCGTGCGGTTGTGGTTCACGGATGTGCTCGGCTTCCTGAAGTCGGTTGCCGTTGCACCGGCTGAGCTCGAAGGCGCCTTTGCCGAAGGCATCGGGTTCGACGGTTCGGCCATCGAGGGATTCGCCCGGGTCTACGAGGCGGACATGCTGGCCAAACCAGACCCCGCGACGTTCCAGATCCTGCCCTGGCGATCGGAGTCGCCCGGAACTGCTCGCATGTTCTGCGACATCTTGATGCCCGACGGATCGCCGAGTTGGGCCGACTCCCGCTACGTACTGAAGCGCGCACTCGCCCGCGCGTCTGAGCTCGGATTCACCTTCTACACCCACCCGGAGATCGAGTTCTTCCTCTTCGAGCGCGCGCCGAAGCCAGGCGAGGCGCCGGTGCCGGCCGACTCAAGCGGGTACTTCGACCACACGCCGCACGGCGTCGGGCACGACTTTCGCCGGCAAGCGATCACGATGCTCGAATCGATGGGCATCTCGGTCGAGTTCAGCCACCACGAAGGTGCGCCAGGACAGCAGGAGATCGATCTGCGCTACGCCGACGCGCTGACCACCGCCGACAACATCATGACGTTCCGGCAGGTCATGAAGCAGGTCGCGCTCGAGCAAGATGTCTACGCCTCGTTCATGCCTAAGCCGTTCACTGAGTTCCCCGGCTCTGGCATGCACACCCACCTGTCGCTGTTCGAGGGTGACCGCAACGCGTTCTTCGAGGCGGGTGCGCAGTACCAACTGTCGAAGACAGCACGCGCGTTCATCGCGGGCATCTTGGCGCACGCGTCGGAAATCACCGCCGTCACCAACCAGTTCGTCAACAGCTACAAGCGGTTGTGGGGCGCGACCTCGCTTTCTGCGGGTGCTGGCGGTGAGGCCCCGTCGTATGTGTGCTGGGGTCACAACAACCGGTCGGCGCTCGTGCGAGTGCCGATGTACAAGCCGCTGAAAGGCAACTCGACCCGCGTCGAGATCCGGTCGCCAGACCCGGCATGCAATCCCTATCTCGCGTTCGCGCTGCTCCTTGGCGCGGGACTGAAAGGCATCGAGGAGGGGTACGACCTTCCCGAGGGTGCCGAAGACGACGTATGGGCGCTCACCGAAGCCGAACGCCGTGCCATGGGCATCAAGCCGCTCCCGGCATCGCTCGCCGAAGCCATCGCTGTCATGGAGACCTCCGAATTGGTCGCGAACGTGCTCGGCGAGCACGTGTTCGACTTCTTCCTGCGCAACAAGCGCGAGGAGTGGGCCGACTACCAGCGCCAGGTCACCGCGTACGAGCGCGATCGGTACCTGCCGATCCTCTAGGGCGCCGCGCGTCGAGGCGGAGAGTGGCCGGCAGTCCTAGGACTGATGTCGGTGTATCGCCTGACGGGTCATGTGTGACGTGCACTCGGTTTCCGGCGATCATCACGCCGTCGACGTCCAGGGCACCGAAGGTTGCGCCCCGAAGCGGAGCGATCTCGACGCCGCCGGCAGGAACGTCGGGCCGCAGCCCGAGCAACGCCGTGATGATCGCCACAGCGCTAGCGGCAGCCCAGGCCTGAGGTCGGCAGGCGGCCGGGTACGGAATGGGCGACGGATGCCCGCTGTACAGCTCCGGGAGCCGGAACTCGAAGCGTTCCGACGCATCGACGACGCCCAGTGCCAGACTTGCCGCGATCTCGTCGTGTCCCGTCGCGGCGAGTCCGAGGATCGTGATGGCAGTGTCATGCGGCCACACACAGCCGCCGTGATAGCTCAACGGGTTGTAGCGCGGCGACTTGGCGGTCATCGTTCGCAGGCCGGCACCTGAGTTCATGTCTGGCTGAGCCAGCCGGTTCGCCACCAGGCTGCACTCCCCGTCGTCGAGCATGCCGCTGCTAAGTAGGTGGCCGATGTTGGACGACACGGTGTCGACCCGACGCTTGTCGCGGTCAAGTGCAATCGCGGGGTACCTATCGCTGCCGGTCCCGACCCAGAACGCCTCGCGGAACCGCAGCCGAAGGCGGTCCGCCCAGGCTCGCCATTCGTCGCCACCTTCGCGGTCGAACGCGTCGAGCAGGTCCGCGGCTTTCACCGCCGCCTCGTACGCATAGCCCTGCACTTCGCAGAGCGCGATCGGTGATTGCGCGAGGCGACCGTCAAGCCACTGCACCGAATCGTTGGAGTCCTTCCAGCCCTGGTTCGACAATCCGTGCGCGGACGGCGGGCGATACTCGAGGAACCCGTCACCGTCGGAGTCGGCGTCATCGCGCATCCAGGCGAGCGCACGCTCGAGATGGGGCAGCAGTTCGGCGACCTCCGCCGCCGGCAGACCCCAACGCCACGCGTCTGCCAGCAGGCAGATCCACAGTGGCGTCGCGTCGACCGTGCCGAAGTAGACCGGCGGGAGGTCGAGGTCGGAGGCGAGTTCGGCGCGCCGTACTTCGTGCAGGATCTTGCCCGGTTCCTCGCTGCGCCCTGCGTCGGTGAGAGTGCCCTGGCGACGGGCCAGCGTGCGCAGCGTTGACGCTGCAAGCTCCGTGCCGAGCGGTAGCAGGAACCGCGCCGTCCACAGCGAGTCGCGGCCGAAGAGGGTGAGGAACCAGGGACTCCCTGCACCGACGAAGCGGTCCCGCGGCGCAAGCGGATCGGCCAGCAAGAGTCCTTCGAGATCGGTCAGGCCGCGCTCGACCAACCGCCCCAATCGATGGTCGCCTGCCGTGACCCGCAGCGGTGACCATGCAGGACCGCTCTGGTCTGGCGCATCGAACAGCGCGGGCCTGGCCTGGTCGCAGGTCACCGCCACGACGACCTGCCAGGTCGCGCCGGGTGGTACGTCGATCAGCCACCCCAGGACGCGGCCGTCCTGCTCGTCCGGGGCCGGATCGCAGTCGACGGCGACTGCTGTTTCGGCGTCCGACCAGTGCAAGCCCGCTGCAGTCGGGTTGACCGGCGGGCTGGTGCTCACGGTGCCTGCTTTGACGGCCGACATCGTGGCCAGATCGCCGCCGCAGCGGAGCTGAATCGTCGTCGACACCCCGGTGGTGCTGTGGTTGTGGAGGGACACGATTTCGCGTAGCCCGTCGCTGCCCACCTCGCGACGACGCTCGATGGTGACCGTGGGATCGGCGATCGGATCGCCCACGTTACGCGCGACGCCGACGAACCACGCCTCGTGCGCGCCGCGCATGCCTTTGGCGACTGGCGTCGGCGGAGCGCCGCCCACCAGGACCAGGAGCTCGTTTACCAGCCTGCGGTCGGAGTAGTACAGGCCGGCCGCGCCGCCCGGCCTGATCTGGCCATCGGCCTCCGACAGCGCGAGCGTCGGCGCGCGCACGCAAGTGACGAGGTCGTGCAGATAGGGCTGCTGGTTTCGCACCATAACGCTTTCACCCTCACATCTCGCCGCCCTCTTGACAGCGACAGTAGGCGAGGTCAGGCTGACGCTACCCCCGATATGAACGTTCAACAAACAAACGGCGGCGAATTTTTGATCGATCAAACGGCGACAGGAGGGACATGGCACGGGCTGGTTCTGACGCACAGACTCGCGGGCTGCCCGCGACTGTCGAGTCAGTCGCGAGACACGCGCTCGTGTCGCGGCAGACCGTGTCGAACGCGATGAACGCCCCCGGGCGGGTACGCCCCGACACCCTCGCGCGGGTGATGGCCTCCATCGACGAGTTGGGCTATCGGCCCAACCGAGTGGCGAGGTCGCTGCGCACCCGGTCGACCCGGATGCTGGGCTATCGCATCGAGCCTGCTCGCGATGGGGTCTCGAGTCCGGTTCTCGACCGCTTCGTGCACGCTCTTGCAGCGACCGCGCGCGGCGCCGGCTATCACCTAGTGCTGTTCACGACGGACGACGAAACGACCGAGCTGGAAACCTACGACGACCTGATCCGTACCAATGCGGTCGATGCATTCGTGCTGTCTGGGTTGCACTACGTCGACCCGCGCCAGCGGTGGCTCACCGAGCGCGGTGCTCCTTCCGTTGCGTTCGGTCGGTCGTGGGGGGTCGAGGATGACAGCCTTTGGGTAGACGTCGACGGTGCAGCGGGCACCGCACAGGCTGTCGACCATCTCGTCGAGGCCGGTCACCGTCGGATCGCGTTCGTCGGCTCACCCGCCGACAATGCGGTCGGAGATGACCGGCTCGACGGCTGGCGGACAGCGATGCGACGCCATGCACTGCCGACTCGGGACGCTTCGATACGCGGCGTCGACTCGCTCGAGACGGGCGCGCGTGCCACGGCGAAACTGCTCGACGCTGCGCAGCCGCCGACCGCCATCGTGTGTGCCAGTGACACCCTCGCGGCCGGCTGTCTGCACCAGGCCGCCGCGACCGGGCTCCAAGTCGGCCGCGACATCGCCCTCGTGGGCTTCGACGACAGCCAGGTGGCCGCCCTTCTTCAGCCGGGTCTCTCGAGTGTGCGGCAGCCCCTCGAAGAAGTTGGTTCCGAGATCGTGCGACTGCTCACCGCCGTCCTCGCGGGCGACGAACCCCGAGTTCCCCATGTTCTGCTCACGCCGACGCTCGTCGTCCGTGAGAGCAGTGCCTTCCACCAGGTAGCACCGTAACCAGAAGGAAGCGACATCAATGGCCAAGGACATCGCAAAGATCAGGATGCTCGCCGCTGGCACCGTCGTGCTGGCGGTGCTTGTGACGGCGTGCAGCAGCAGTAAGTCCACCAGTCCCGGCGCCGCGAGCGGTTCGCCGAGCGCGCCGGTCGCTGGTGCCAGCGGCGCCTCGACCCCTGCAGGCGGCGTCTCGACCCCTGCAGGCGGTGCCTCGACCCCTGCGGGCAGCGGTGGATCCGCTAGTGCAACGACGAACGCGAACCCGGTCACCCTGCAACTGATGTTCGGGTCATCGGGCGACGCCGAAACGAACGCTGTCAATGACGCGGCGGCGGCGTGGTCTAAGAAGACCGGTAACAAAGTGACAGTGATCCCGGCACAGAACTTCTCGCAGCAGCTCACCCAGTCACTAGCCGGCGGCTCGCCGCCCGACGTGTTTTACGTCGGGTCGCAGCAGTTATCGACACTTGCCGACAACAACAACCTCGCGCAGACGGGCGACAAGGTCGCTAGCCCCAGCGACTTCTATCCCTCGTTGGTGCAGTCCTTCACCTACAAAGGCAACCTCATGTGTGCGCCGAAGGACTTCTCGACACTGGCGTTGGAAATCAACACCGACATGTGGAAGGCCGCTGGTCTGACGGACGCCGACATCCCCACGACGTGGGACCAACTCGAGACCGTCGCCAAGAAGCTCACGACCGGCGGCGTCACTGGGCTCGTATTCAACGACACTCTCGACCGGGTCGACGCGTTCATGCGGCAGGCCGGCGGCACGATGATGAACGCTGGCAACACGGCCTTCACCATCGACACCCCGCAGAACCTCCAGGGTCTGCAGTTCGTTCAGAAGCTTGCCAAGGAAGGTGTGCTGAAGTTCCCCAAGCAGGTTGGTACCGGCTGGGGTGGCGAGGCGATGGGCACGAACAAGGCTGCCATGGCCATCGAGGGAAACTGGTTCGTCGGCGGGGTCAAGGCCAGCTGGCCGAACCTGAAGTACATGGTCGTTCCGCTGCCTGCCGGCCCGACAGGCATCAAGGCGACGTTGTCATTCACCAACTGCTGGGGCGTTGCGGCGAAGAGCAAGAATCAGGCTGCCGCAATCGACTTCATCAACTTCTTGACGAGTGACGCGCAGCAGATGACGTTCGCCACCGACTTCGGCGTCATGCCGTCGCGGACGACCGACCAGGCGGCGTTTGCCTCTGCGTTCCCCGACCAGAAGGCGTTCATTGACGGCGCCAGCTATGCCTTCGGCCCGGTGGGTGTGACTGGCTTCGCGGCGGCGCAGACCGCCTTCGACGCACAGGTCATTGGGTTGTCCAACGGCAGTTCGGATCCGAAGACGATGTTGGCCGCGCTGCAAAAGAACGCCACAGACGCAATGAACGGAAACTAGCCACGGACTGCGGTGTCAGCGGCAGGGACTGCCGCTGACACCGCCGGTGGCCGCGCATCCGGGTCTGTCTACCCGCTTTGCCCGATAGCCGGCAACTCTGCGGAGGGACTCGTCTTCGATGACAGGGACTTCGGGATGACTGTGACTTCGGGGGCAGCGCCACCATCGGTCGTCGCTCCTGTGCGACGAAAAGGCAGATCACACATTCGCGGCAATGAGGGTATCGGCGGTTGGTTGTTCGTCTCGCCTGCCCTGATCGGCCTGGTTCTGTTCGTGGTGTTGCCGATCGTCCTAGCGCTCTACATCAGCTTCACCAAGTGGAGCGGCACCACTAGCCCGTTCTCATCGGGCGCCAAGTGGATCGGCTTGCGCAACTACAAGAACCTGCTGTCGGGTGGCAGTCTCACCCAACAGAACTTCGCTCGATCGATCGAGAACAACTTCTACTTCGTCCTGTTCGTGGTACCGGCTCAGACGATTCTCGCGCTGGTGTTGGCGGTCCTTGTCAATGGCAAGTTCCTCAAGGGCAGAAGCTTCTTCCGCACGGCGTTCTACTTCCCGTCGGTGACAAGCAGCGTGGCGATCACCCTGGTTTTCATCTTCTTGTTCCAGGGGTCAGGGGCGGTCAACCGGTTGCTGAGCTTTATCGGCATCCATGGGCCGAACTGGTTCGCCGACAGCAACGGACTCTTCCACAACCTGCTCGGGGTCTTCGGCGTCCACGCTCCGCCCGGCTGGGCCAAACACGTTATCTTCACGCGCTCGATCTGGGATTGGACGGCAGGGCCTTCGATGGCGATGTGCGCCATCATCATCTTGGTCATCTGGACGACGTCCGGCACCTTCATGTTGATGTTCCTCGCCGCCTTGCAGAACATCTCCGAGGAAGTCGAGGAAGCGAGTGAGATCGACGGCGCCAACGCGTTTCAGCGGTTCTGGCGAGTTACCGTGCCGATGTTGCGACCAACGCTGCTGCTGGTGCTCACCCTCGGTTTGATCAGCACCTGGCAGGTGTTCGACCAGATCTTCCTGACCGGCAACAACCAGGGCACAACGACGCCGTCGTACCTCTCGTACACGACTAGCTTCGAGAACTCTGCGTTCGGCTCGGGAGCGGCGATCGCCTTCCTGCTGTTCGCCCTCATCACCGTGCTCAGCACCGCCCAACGCTTCATCCTGCGTGACAAGGACGCCGAGACGTGAGCGCCAGGACCGCGGGTTCGCCGCGACGCCGCACGATTTTCTATGTGCTGCTGATTCTGTTCGCGCTCGTCTATCTCCTCCCATTCGCCATCCAGATCGCCACCTCGTTCAAGACTGACCCCGACGCGACGGCACATTCGCTGTCGTTGATTCCACACCCGTTCACGACAGCATCGTGGAAGCGTATCTTCGGCTTCACCAAGGACAGCTCCGTCGACTTCCCGCTGTGGCTGCTGAACAGCGTCATCGTCTCGACCTGTATCACGCTGATGCGCGTCTTCCTCGACAGTCTGGCCGGTTACGCTCTCGCCCGGCTCCGTTTCCCGGGCCGCAGCGCAGTATTCGCTCTGGTTCTCGCAACTATGTCGGTGCCCGGCGTCGTGCTGCTCATCCCGCGATTCCTCGTGATCAAAGAACTCGGCTTGTACAACACCTACGCAGGCATGATTCTGCCGATCGCGATGGATGCGATGGGCATCTTCTTGATGCGGCAATTCTTCCTGCAGATTCCGCCCGCAGTCGAAGAGGCGGCCCGCATCGACGGAGCTGGCATCTGGCGCACGTACTGGTACGTGTCGCTACCGATCGCGAAGGCCGGTGTGCTGACGCTCACGATCTTGTCGTTTCAGAGTTCCTGGAACGAGTTCGCCGCGTTCCTCGTTGCGGGCGACTCACCGAGGCTCTACACGCTGACGAAGGGGCTGGCGCTCTTCCAGGGGAGTCTTGGCACCGGCAACCAGTTCCCGCTCAGTCTTGGCGCGGCCATGCTGACCACGGTCCCGGTGGCGATTGTGTTCTTCGTGTTCCAGCGCCACTTCGTGGGGTCGCAACTCAGTGCAGGCGTCAAGGGCTAGGCAGGCGCGCGGATCAGCCTGCGTGTGTGACCGGTACCTGCCGATCCTCTAGCGTCAAGGCGTGACCAACGGCGACCAGGATCGGCATGCCAGTCGCCAGGCCAGGCTTGCTCGACTGGGCTTCACCGATGCAGCACGCGCCGAAGTCCTCGCAGCACGAGCCGAACTCGGCTTCGGACTGCTGACCGAACTAGCCGCCAGCGCGGATCCCGATCTCGCGCTGGAATCCGTCGTGCATCTCGTCGAAGCCACCCAGACGTCGGTCGCGCTCGACGATCGGCACAACGCCCTTGCCCTGCATAACGCGTTGCAGACCGACGTCGACTTCCGGCATCGGTTGTTCGCCGTACTCGGGTCGAGCGCGGCTCTTGGCGACCACCTGGCGACCCATCCGGTCGACTGGACCGAGCTGGCCGACCCAGGCGTCGACGACAGCCGACCGAGCTGGCTCGGCCTTCGGTCGACCCTGACCGTTGCGGTCGCCGGCAAGAGCGGACCGATCGCCGAGGCCGCCCTGCGGTCGACGTATCGCCGGTTGTTATTACGCCTCGCCGCCCGAGACCTGAGTGGGACCGCGGCCGTCGACGACGTTGCTGCCGAGCTCGCCGACCTCGCCGCAGCGACCCTTGACGCCGCACTCGTCGTGGCCCAAGCCGAACTGCCGCCCGACGCGGCACCGTGCCGGCTCGCAGTCATCGGCATGGGCAAGTGCGGCGGTCGCGAGCTCAACTACATCAGCGACGTCGACGTGGTGTTCGTCGCCGAACCCGCCGTTATCGAAGGCGCGGACGTCGATGAAGTGGCCGCCCTGCGCACCGCGACCCAACTCGCCTCGGGGATCATCCGCGTCTGCGCATCGATCTGGGAGGTCGACGCCGCACTACGCCCCGAGGGCAAGATGGGCCCGCTGGTCCGGACGTTAGCCAGCCATGTCGCGTACTACCAGCGGTGGGCGAAGACCTGGGAATTCCAAGCCCTGCTGAAGGCACGCCCGGTCGCCGGTGACCTTGAGTTGGGCCACGCCTACATCGATGCAGTGCGGCCGATGGTCTGGAGTGCGGCGGGTCGCGAGCACTTCGTCGAAGACGTGCAGGCGATGCGGCGGCGAGTCGAGGCGAGCCTGCCGGCGGCGGAAGCTGAGCGCGAGATCAAGCTCGGCCCCGGCGGTCTGCGCGACGTCGAGTTTGCGGTGCAGTTGTTGCAACTCGTGCACGGCCGGGCGGATGACCAACTGCGCAGCGTCACAACACTGACCGCGCTGGCCGACCTTGCCGCCGGGGGATACGTCGGTCGCCAGGACGCCGCATTGCTAGCCGAGGCGTATCGGTTCCTGCGCATTCTGGAAAACCGGCTTCAGCTGCACCGACTTCGTCGTACCCACATGTTGCCGCTGGCCGCCGCCGATATTCGCCGGCTCGGTCGCAGCATGGGATTTCGGCAAGATCCGGCCGGCGAGTTGCACGCCGAGCATGCCCGGCACGCCCGCGAAGTGCGGCGGCTACACGAAAAACTGTTCTACCGTCCGCTTCTTGCTGCTGTCGCGCGACTTCCAGGGGACGAGGCGCACCTCTCGCTCGACGCTGCGGCCGCGCGACTCGTTGCACTCGGATACGCCGATCCCGAGAACGCGCTGCATCACCTTGAGGCGCTGACGAGCGGCGTCAGTCGTCGAGCTGCAATCCAGCGGACGTTGCTGCCGGTCATGCTCGGCTGGTTCGCCGATGCCCCAGATCCGGACGGCGGGTTGCTCGCGTTTCGCCAGGTGTCGGACTCGCTCGGCGACACGCACTGGTACCTGCGACTGCTGCGGGACGAGGGTGCCGCGGCACAGCATCTGGCGCTGATTCTGGCCAGCAGTCGATACGCCGCCGACCTGTTCATGCGGGCCCCTGAATCCGTGGCGATGATGGCGGACGCCGGCGACGGCCCGCATCAGTTGCGGCCGCGGGTAGCGGCCGACCTGCGTGCTGAGTTGATGTCGGCGGTTCGTCGCTACGACGACGCAGGTGAGGCGGTGTCGACGGCACGCGGACTGCGGCGCCGCGAACTGCTGCGAGTGGCGTGTGCCGACCTGCTCGGTCTCCTCGACACCACTGAGGTGGGGCAGGCGCTTTCGGACGTCAGCTCCGCCACGCTTGACGCGGTGCTTGACGCGGTCCTGCGCCAGGTGCGAGCCGACCGCACGACTCGAGGCGAGCCCGGCGCACTGCCGATGAAGATCGCCATCATCGGGATGGGTCGCCTCGGCGGCGGCGAGCAGGGTTACGGCAGCGACGCCGACGTGTTGTTCGTGCACGAACCCCTCGAGGGTGCCGACGAGGCGCAGGCCGCCGCCGTCGCCCACCTGGTCGCGAACGAGCTACGCCGGCTGCTCGCCGTCCCGGCCCCTGAACCACCCGTCGACGTCGATGCCGATCTGCGTCCTGAAGGCCGGCAGGGGCCACTGACGCGCAGCCTGGGCTCCTACGTTGCGTACTACGCCCGCTGGTCGAAGGTCTGGGAGAGCCAGGCGCTGCTGCGCGCAACGCCGGTCGCCGGTGATGCCGACCTTGGTGCCCGCTTCATCGAGGCGATCAACCCGCTGCGCTGGCCGCCCGACGGCTTACCGCCGGCTGACGTGCGAGAAGTCCGGCGGATCAAGGCGCGGGTGGAGAAGGAGCGCCTGCCGCGCGGAGCCGACCCGACCCTGAACACCAAGCTCGGCCGCGGCGGGCTCAGTGATGTGGAATGGACCGTCCAGTTGCTCCAGCTGCGGTTCGCAGGGCAACTCGAAGGGCTGCGGACCACGTCGACACTGCTCGCGCTGGATGCGGCCCTCGACGGTGGCCTGATCGATGAGCTGGACGCCGAGACGCTCGCGTCTGCGTGGCGGCTCGCGACGCGGGTGCGCAACGCCCTCGTGCTCGCGCGAGGGAAGCCGGCCGACTCTATACCGACCGACTTCAGGGATGTCGTCCGGATCGCCCGTATGGTTGGCTACTCTCCGTCCCAATCCGGTGACTTCTTGGATGTGTACCGTCGTGTGACCCGGCGATCCCGGGCCGTCGTCGACAAGGTGTTCTACGCGTGACAGATG
>DATCDK010000092.1:0-12407 GCA_036510735.1 Acidothermaceae bacterium
TCCCTCGATCTTGTAGTTGGCCTCGATCCATTCGCGCAGTTTCAGCAGGTCGTCATCGCTGACGTCCTTGACGCGCAAGTCGGGGCTGACACCGGTGTTGGTCAGCGTTTCGGTCGCACGGGTGCGGCCGATCCCGAAGATGTAGGTGAGCGCGATCTCGAGCCGCTTGTCGCGGGGGAGGTCGACGCCGACGAGACGTGCCATACGGGGGCGTACTCCTTGCTGTTCGCGGAGGTCCTCCAAGTCACGTCCCAAACCCTCTGGGCCCCAGCCTCCACCGGGGGTACGACGCCCACTATCGGACGCCGGTTGTGACCTGCGTTTGGTACTGGTAACTCGGTGCCCTGGCTCTTTACATGCGCGCCAAGGCGTCACTCACTTCGTTCGCTCAGCCTTGACGCTGCTTGTGCCGCAGGTTCTCGCAAATCACCATGACGCGGCCGTGGCGACGAATCACCTTGCACTTGTCACAGATCTTCTTGACGCTCGGTTTGACCTTCATGCCGTCTCTTCTAGTTGCAGGGCTCTTCTACTTGTAGCGGTAAACGATGCGGCCGCGGGTCAGGTCGTACGGGCTGAGTTCGACGACGACCCGGTCACCGGGCAGGATGCGGATGTAGTGCATGCGCATCTTGCCGCTGATGTGCGCGAGTACCTTGTGACCGTTAGCGAGCTCGACCCTGAACATGGCGTTCGGGAGCGGTTCGACAACTTGGCCCTCGATCTCGATGGCCCCGTCTTTCTTCGCCATATCCTCCGCGTTCCGTCGTCCTCACCCGAAACTTCTTTCAACACACGCGCATGTCGGCACACGTCAGCCCTGCTCCCTGATGAGGAGCCGAGATTTGACGCGAACCGACTGCGAAGTCTACGCGACGAACCGGGCGAACGCGAAACCCGCACTCCTTTGCCCGTTTAGGCCCGTCCGAGGAGCTTTCGCGGCGAGCACCGGCACTCCGAACCGTCCAGCTGGCGAGGAGTGTAGGAAGTTCTAGGCATGTATACGGTTTCGCTACCGACCGTTCGCACACTTGTTCGAACCTGAACAACCAGGCGTGACCGTCGGCCTCAAGGTGGAACGGACGCTGCTCGGCATGCCATTGGCGCAGACGGCTAAGTTGTCAGGAGTTTCAGGACTTTCCTGAAACTCTGCGGACCGTGCGGACGGTGACGATGGACGCACGGGACAACCCCTTTATCCCGTCGGCCGGGGCACGCCCGCCAGAGCTTGCCGGCCGCGGCGACCTTACCGACGCGTTCGAAGTTCTGCTGGATCGTCTGGCCGACGGTCGGCATGGCCGGAGCATGATCATCCGAGGGCTGCGCGGGGTTGGCAAGACGGTCCTGCTCAACGCTTTTGCCGACATGGCCACAGAGCGGCGCTGGCCGAGCGTCAAGATCGAGGTCACCGGCGGCGCTTCTGTGGCCAGCGAGTTGATGTTCGAGCTGCGCTCAGTCCTGCTCGCTCAGAAGCCGACCCGCCTCATTCGCGAACAGCTCACCCGCGCGCTCGCGTCGCTCAAATCGTTCTCACTGACGCTGCCCGACGGGTCGTCGATCCGGTTGGACGTGCAACCGCTGGCGGGTCGGGCCGACAGCGGCAACTTGTCGCGCGACCTGACACATCTCTTCGAAGACGTTGGCGCCGTGCTCCGCAAGCTAGGCGCCGGGCTGGTGATCCTCATCGATGAGGCACACCTGCTCGATAAGGACGAATACGAGGCGCTCATCCGCGCGTTGCACGAGATGTCTCAGCAGAACCTCCCGATCGTGCTTGTTGCGGCCGGGCTTCCGCAGCTGCCCGAGCTGTCGCGGACAGCAAAGACCTACGCGGAGCGGCTGTTCGAATACCGGGAGATCGGCGCGCTGGACCGGGCGGCGGCCCACGCAGCCCTCGTCATCCCGGTCGCTGCCGCCGGCATCACCTTCGACGAGGACGCTGTCAGACACATCATCCGGCGCACCCAGGGCTACCCGTATTTCATTCAGGAGTTCGGCAAGGCGGCCTGGCTCGTCGCGTCCGGTCAGACGATCACGCTCGCCGACGCGCGGCTTGCCGACGCTGAGGCCACACGGTTGCTCGACGCAGGCTTCTTCCGCGCGCGGTTGGCGGTCGCGTCACCGGCCGAGCGCCAGTATCTGCGCGAAATGGCTGCGCTCGGGCCGGGGCCACATCGATCCTCCGACATCGCCAAGCGATACAAGGGCAGCTCGGGCGAGCCCCGCGCCGTGCTTATCCGCAAAGGGCTGCTGTACTCGCCCGAGTACGGGCAAACCGCATTCACCGTCCCATTGTTCGATGAATTCATCGGCAGGCACTTCGGTGAACCGGCACATTCAGGGAATGCCTGAAAGTCCTGATAACGGCGCCCGAGAGCGGCCCCACTTATGTGGGTTACCGCGGTGAATGTCAGGTCGACGAGATAGGTCAGTTGGCCGCGGCGTCGCCGGTGAGGTCTTTGTCTTCCATCTCCCACGCATGGTCGAGAGTGTGGAAGGCCGAGTGTCGGATGAGGTAGGGCAGCGTCCAGGTCCGCATCCGCTTGATCTCGCCGGCGTTGTACTCGCGCATCGTGGCGACGTAGGTCCTCCGGTGCTCCCGAAGTCCCTCGGGCGTCATCGCGGCGTACTCCGGAATCCGCAGCCCAAGCCTGCGCGCGAAGTATTCGCTCTCGTTGCGAATGGTGTGGCGGATGATCGTGTCTCGGTCACGTCCTCCGCCGCGCGGGCCCATGCGCATCTGCGGTGAGACCCGTGCCGCAACCTCGTCGAAGAACGCCCAGCACCCCCGCAAGAGCGTGATTGCGCGTTCGAGGTCCGCGTCGCTCATTGCTCCAAGTTCGGCCGAGGCAGGCGAGAAGGAGATGCCCCAGAAGTCAGTCGAACCCGTGCCGACCTTGTCCTCGACGATCTTGAGCGGCCCAGCGGCATCGAATTCCCGTGCCATCTTGGCGAGACGCGCGACCGGTCGATAACGCGCCCTATACGACTCGAGCGTCTCGACAGCCAGTTCGGCGCTCTTGTCGCCCCGGCTCCACCCTGGCCAGTCGAGGCTGAAGGCCACCGACCGCTTTCCCTTCGGCCCATGCTCGACAACGGTCCGGATTGCCATGGTTCCCCCTGGGTCTAGACCCCGACGGCTGCGTCAATTGCGGCCAGCCGCGCAACTCCCAGATCGGGTGCGGTGAGCACCTGCGGTCCAGTCGCCGTGACAGCAAACGTGTGTTCAAAGTGCGCGGCCCAGCTGTGATCGACCGTGACTACGGTCCAGTCGTCGTCCAGCGTCACTAGATGCCGTTTGCCCATCATGATCATCGGCTCGACCGCGAGGGTGAGCCCGGCCTGCAGCGTCAGCCCGCGACCGCGCCGGCCGAGGTTCGGAACGTGCGGCTCCTGATGCATCGCCGTCCCGATGCCGTGGCCGCCGTACTCCTCGACGATCCCGTAGCTGCCTTGTGAGCGCACGAATGACTCGACGGCGTGCCCGATGTCTCCGAGCCGACCGCCGGCCACGCCGGCCGCGATGCCCCGCCACATCGACTCTTCGCAGACGTCGAGCATGGTCTGAATCGCCGGGTCGATCGTGCCAACGGCGGCCGTGAACGCGGCGTCGCCGTGCCAGCCGTCGACGATCGCGCCGCAGTCGATCGAGATGATGTCGCCGTCCCGCAGCACGTGGCGGCGATCAGGGACACCATGCACGACCTCGTCGTTGATCGATGCGCAGATCGAGGCGGGGTATGGAACCTGGCCACCAGCACCCCCGCGGTAGCCCTTGAAGTTCGATGTCGCGCCCGCGTCGCGGATGACGCGCTCGGCGATCGCGTCGAGATCAGCCGTCGACACCCCCGGCGCAATGGCGGCCCGCATCGCCTCGAGGGCTGCACTAACGACAAGACCCGCGACGCGCATCTTGGCGATCTCGGCATCGGTCTTGATGTGGATCATCGTTCTCCATCCCCCCGCACGGTTGCGCCCTGCACGTCAGTCACTCCAGTGCCGCAGCGATGCGACGGCACGCGCGGTGACATCTTCTACCGGGCCCGTCGCGTCGATGCCTTCCAGCAGTCCGCGGCCGGCGTAGTAGCCGACGAGCGGCGCGGTCTGGTCGGCGTACACCTCGAGCCGGTGCCGGATCGTCTCCTCGCGATCGTCGTCGCGTTGGAAGAGCTTTCCACTGCAATGGTCGCAGATTCCAGGGACAGCGGGAGGGTCGAAGAGTTCATGCCAGACGTGCGCGCACTCCTGGCAGGTCCGGCGTCCGGAGAGCCGCCGCACCACTTCGTCGTCGTCGACCACCAGCTCGAGCACCACCGACAGCGGGCTACCCATCTGCGCCAGCATGGCGTCGAAGACCTCGGCCTGCACCTCGTTGCGCGGGAAGCCGTCGAGCAGGAAGCCGTCGCGGGCATCGCCCTCGTCGAGCCGCTCCTTCACCATCGCGATCGTGACTTCGTCTGGGACCAGGTCACCGGCGTCCATGTAGCGCTTCGCTTCGTGGCCAAGCGAGGTGCCCTGGGTGACGTGCATGCGAAAGATGTCACCGGTCGAGATCTTGGGCACCGACAGATGGGAAGCGATGAACTGAGCCTGGGTCCCCTTGCCTGCGCCCGGCGGACCCACCAGGACCAGTCTCACTACCGGAGGAAGCCCTCGTAGTTACGCAGCATCAGCTGGCTCTCAATCTGCTTCACCGTGTCGAGACCGACGCCGACGATGATCAGAACCGAGGTGCCACCAAACGGGAACTGCTGCGAACTTCCGATGATCGATAGCGCAGCCTCAGGGATGACTGCGATGACAGCCAAGTACGTGGCGCCCGGCACCGTGATGCGAGACAAGATGTAGGTCAGGTATTCGGCGGTTGGTCGGCCGGGTCTGATGCCCGGAATAAAACCGCCGTACTTCTTCATGTTCTCTGCAACTTCGTCGGGGTTGAACGTGATCGCGACGTAGAAGAACGTGAAGAAGATGATCAGGGCTGCGTACAGCAGCAAGTAGGTGAGGTGCCCGTTCGGCGATAAGTAGTTCGTGACGAACTGGGTAAAGCCGAGGTTGCCGCTCCACACCCTGGTCAAGAGCGAAGGGATATACAGCAGGGACGACGCGAAGATGACCGGGATGACACCTGCCTGGTTCACCTTCAATGGCAGGTACGTCGACGTACCGCCATACATTCGTCGGCCGATCATCCGTTTCGCGTACTGCACCGGGATGCGTCGTTGCGCCTGCTCGACGAACACGATGGCCGCGATGATGACGGCACCGACCACGATCACCATCAAGAAGGTGAAGAGGCCCTTGGTCTGCCGGATGCTGTTGAGCTCGGACGGGAACCGCGCGGCGATCTGCGTGAAGATCAGGATCGACATGCCGTTGCCGATACCGCGGTCGGTGATGAGCTCGCCGAGCCACATGATGATCGCGGTACCCGCCGTCATCGTGAGGACAATGGTCAGGATCACCGGCCAGCCGTCGTTCGGAATGATCGGCGTCGTACAGCCGGTGAAGATCTGACCAGGGGTGCGGGCGAGCGCCACGAAGGCAGACGACTGAAGGATCGCCAAGCCGATCGTCAGGTAACGCGTGTACTGCGTCAGCTTCGCCTGACCGGACTGGCCCTCTTGCTTCAACCGCTCGAGTCGCGGAATCACCACGACGAGCAGCTGAATGATGATGCTCGACGTGATGTAGGGCATGATGCCCAGCGCCAGAATCGACAGCTTCAGCAACGCGCCACCGCTGAACAGGTTGATCAGGGTGTAGACGTTCGCGCTGTTGCCGCCGGTTACCTCGACGAGACATGCGTGGATGTTCTTCTCCGACACCCCCGGTGCCGGGATCGCGCTGCCCAAGCGGAACAACAGCACGATGAAGAGCACGAACAACATCTTTTTGCGCAGGTCGGGCGTGCGGAACGCCTGCCCGAAGGCCCTGAGTAGGGCGTAGTTCACGATTCCTCCTGCGCACCAACACTTCTGTCAAACATTGCCGTTGAACTCTGCCGCAAATCCAGTCACCGGCGCCCGCTCCGTGACTGTAACGCACGAGTCGTCCTACAGTTTCGTGGCGCTGCCGCCGGCCGCCTCGATCTTCTCCTTCGCAGCTGCCGAGAAGCCGTGGGCGCTGACCTGCAGCTTCACGCCGATCTCACCGTCTCCGAGCACCTTGACCAGTTCGCCCTTGCGGACCGCACCCTTGGCGACCAGGTCTTCTGGAGTCACGGCACCGCCCTTGGGGTAGTGCGCGGCGATCCATTCGAGATTCACGACTTGGTATTCGACGCGGAAACGGTTGGTAAAGCCCTTCAGCTTGGGCAGCCGCATGTATAGCGGCATCTGCCCGCCCTCGAAGCGCGCAGGTACCTGGTACCGGGCCTTGGTGCCCTTGGTGCCACGACCGGCGGTCTTGCCCTTGGACGCCTCGCCTCGACCGACGCGGGTCTTCGGCTTGTGCGAGCCAGGCGCGGGACGCAAGTGATGAATCTTCAGTACGGAGCTCGCCCGTTCTGTGGTCGTCTCTTCAGCTTTCGTCGTCTCAGCCATCGTCAGTCCACCTCCTCAACGGCTACCAGGTGCGAAACGGTCCTGATCATGCCGCGGATCTCAGGACGGTCTTCCTTGACTACGGTGTCGCGCATCCGCTTGAGACCGAGCGTGCGCAACGTGTTGCGCTGATTACTCGTGCCGCCGATCTCGGATTTGGTCTGGGTCACTTTCAGCCGGCCCATCTCAGGCACCCATCCCCGCCGCACGCGCACGCAACAAGGCGGCAGGTGCGACGTCTTCGAGCGGCAAGCCGCGGCGAGCCGCAACTTCCTCGGGACGCATAAGGCCCTTCAGTGCGGCCACTGTCGCGTGCACGACGTTGATCGCGTTGTCGGAGCCGAGTGACTTCGACAACACGTCGTGAATGCCCGCGCACTCGAGCACCGCTCGCACCGGTCCGCCGGCGATGACGCCGGTACCGGGGCTGGCCGGGCGCAACAGCACAACGCCGGCCGCGGCCTCGCCGGTGATCGGGTGCGGAATCGTGTGCTGGATGCGGGGGACCTTGAAGAAACTCTTCTTGGCCTCCTCGACACCCTTGGCGATTGCCGCGGGCACTTCCTTGGCCTTGCCGTAGCCGATGCCAACGCTGCCGTCGCCGTCGCCGACGACCACGAGCGCGGTGAAGCTGAAGCGCCGACCGCCCTTCACGACTTTCGCGACGCGGTTGATCGCGACGACGCGCTCGATGTACTGGGTCTTCTCGGCTGCGCCATCGGGACGACGATTGTCACGGCGGTCACGGCGATCGCCGCCGCCAGTGCCGCTGCCGCCGGGTCCACCCGCCGCGCCGGCACCCGTGCCGGCACCGCTTCCGGGTCCACGACGCTGAGGTCCTGGCATTAGACGTTCCTCATCTCAGTGGTCACGCAGTTCAGGGTCACGCAGTTCAGGGTGAGCGTCACAGCGTCAGACCGCCTTCGCGGGCGCCGTCAGCGATCGCCGCGACGCGTCCGTGGTACTGGTATCCGCCACGATCGAAGACGACCGGGCCAACGCCCGCAGCCGCAGCACGCTTAGCAACGAGTTCACCGACCTTGCGAGCCTTGGCCGTCTTGTCACCCGCAGTCGCACGAACATCTGCTTCCATGGTCGACGCCGAAGCGAGGGTGCGGCCAGTCACGTCGTCGACGACCTGCGCGAACACGTGCCGACTCGACCGGTTGACGACGAGGCGCGGACGATCCGCGGTGCCGGTGACGCGCTTGCGCACCCGAAAGTGGCGGCGCTGGCGCAGGGCGGACTTGGTGGATCCGCGCGCCTTGCGGCGACTGATCAATCCAACAGGCATGACTACTTACCAGCCTTTCCGACCTTGCGACGCACGACTTCACCTTGGTAGCGAACGCCCTTGCCCTTGTAGGGCTCCGGCTTGCGCAGCTTGCGGATGTTGGCTGCGACCTCACCGACCTGCTGCTTGTCGATGCCACGCACGACGAACCTGGTCGGCGCTTGCACCTCGAAGGTGATGCCCTCGGGTGCAGGGATGTTCACCGGGTGCGAGAAGCCGAGGGCGAACTCCAGATCGGAGCCCTTCGCCTGTACGCGGTAACCGGTGCCGACGATCTCGAGGGTCTTGGAAAACCCGTCGGTCACCCCGATCACCATGTTGGCTACCAGCGTGCGGCCGAGACCGTGCCGCTCCTTGCTGCGCTTCTCGTCGTCGGGGCGAGTGACCACAAGGGTGCCGTCTTCGGCTCGCTCGAAGCCAGTGGGCTCGACAATGGCGCGGGGCAGGGTCAGTGTGCCCTTCGGGCCCTTGACCGTCACTTCGCTGTCAGTGATTTCGACGTCGACCCCGCTGGGAACAGGGATCGGAAGTCTTCCGATTCGGGACATGAGTTCGTCTCTTCCTGTTACCAGACGTAGGCGAGGACTTCCCCACCTACCCCACGCTTCGCGCACTGCTTGTCGGTCAGCAGCCCGCCGGATGTCGAGATGATGGCAATGCCTAGTCCGCCGAGGACGCGCGGCAAGTTGGTGCCCTTGGCGTAGACGCGCAGCCCGGGCTTGCTGACCCGCCGGACGCCGGCAATCGAGCGCTCACGGTTGGGGCCGTACTTCAGCTCGACGACCAGGTTCTTCGCCGCGACGTGGCCCTCGACGTCCTCGACGTGCCAGCCGGCGATGTAGCCCTGCTCCTTGAGGATGTCAGCGACGTGCGTCTTGATCTTCGAGTAAGGAATCGGCACGTTGTCGTGGTACGCGTGGTTCGCGTTGCGCACTCGCGTCAACATGTCCGCGATCGGGTCGGTCATCATGATGTGGCCACATGGCCTTTCTCGCCGTGGTTTCGCCTCGCCATCGATCTGGCGACCTGCGGCGTAGTGGGGTTTACCAGCTGCTCTTGGTGATGCCGGGCAACTCGCCGCGGTGTGCCATCTCGCGAAGGCAGATGCGACAGATGCCGAACTTCTTGTACACCGAGTGCGACCGGCCGCACCGGTTGCAACGGGTGTAGCCGCGTACCTTGAACTTCGGCTTCGCGGCCGCCTTGATCTTGAGTGCATTCTTCGCCATGCGGTCAGTTCTCCTTGAAGGGGAAGCCGAGCAGGCGAAGCAACGCGCGCCCCTCGTCGTCGGTGTTCGCCGTGGTGACCACCGTGATGTCCATGCCACGGAAGCGATCGATCCGGTCCTGGTCGATCTCGTGGAACATGACCTGCTCGGTGAGACCGAACGTGTAGTTGCCGTGGCCGTCGAACTGGCGCGGCGACAAGCCGCGGAAGTCACGGATCCGGGGCAGTGCAAGTGCGAGCAGCCGGTCGAGGAACTCCCACATGCGGTCGTTACGCAAGGTGACGTGGCAACCGATCGCCATGTTCTCGCGCAGCTTGAACTGGGCGATCGACGTCTTCGACCTGGTGACCTGCGGCTTCTGACCGGTGATCGTGGTCAGGTCGCGGACCGCACCGTCGATCAGCTTCGCGTCGCGAGCAGCCTCGCCGACACCCATGTTCACGACGACCTTGGTCAGGCCGGGGATCTGCATGACGTTGGAGTAACCGAACTGCTCGCGCAACTGGGCAGAGATCTCGTCGCGGTAGCGCTGCTTGAGACGCGGCGCGGTACGCGGGCTCGGCGCAGCTGTACCAGTGCTTGGCGTCTCAGTCGTGGTCGTTGTCATGCCGTCGCCACCATAATTTCCTTGCCGCACTTCTTGCAGATGCGGACCGGGATCGTCTTGCCGGTGTCCTCGTTCAGCACCTGGCGGCGCTCGATGCGAGTCGCGCGGTCGCACTCGGGGCACACGACCATGACGTTGCTCACGTGCACGGGCGCCTCTTGCGTGACGATGCCACCAGTCTTCGCGCCACGAGTGGTCGTGGTGATCTTGGTGTGCTTGCGGATGCGGTTGACACCCTCGACCAGGACACGCTCGCGCCCGGGGTCGGTCTCGATGACCTTGCCCTTGAAGCCGCGGTCCTTGCCCGAGATCACCTGAACGGTGTCTCCCTTTCTAACCTTCAGACCTGCCATGACTTACAGCACCTCCGGAGCCAGCGAGATGATCCGCATGAACTTCTTCTCGCGCAGTTCACGGCCGACCGGGCCGAAGATGCGCGTTCCACGCGGGTCGCCGCCGTCCTTGATCAGGACCGCGGCATTCTCGTCAAACTTGATGTACGAGCCGTCGGGACGCCGACGCTCTTTCACAGTACGCACGACGACCGCCTTCACGACGTCGCCTTTCTTCACGCCCGCACCCGGCAACGCGTCCTTGACGGTGGCCACGATGACGTCGCCGATTCGCGCGTAGCGTCGGCCCGAGCCTCCGAGCACGCGGATGCACAAGATCTCCTTGGCACCCGTGTTGTCGGCGACGCGCAGTCGCGACTCCTGCTGAATCACTGTGACTCCCGGTCTTGGATTGCTGGGGCTGCTTGGGGTTACTTGGCTTTTTCGAGGATCTCGACGACGCGCCAGCGCTTAGTAGCCGACAGCGGGCGCGTCTCCATTAGCAGCACCCGGTCGCCGGTCGCAGCGCCTGATTCGTCGTGCGCGTGCAGCTTGCTGGTGCGGCGCAGGACCTTGCCGTACAGGGGGTGCTTGACCCGGTCCTCGACGGCGACCACGACGGTCTTCTCCATCTTGTCGCTGATCACGAGCCCTTCGCGGGTCTTGCGGAAGCCGCGCTTCTCGTCGGCGTCGCTCGCCTTCGAGGTCGCTTCTACGGCCTTGTCGCTCATGCCACATCCTCGTCGTTCTTGATGGTGATGCCGAGCTCGATCTCACGCATGACCGTGTAGATGCGAGCGATTTCCTTGCGTACCGAGTTCAACCGACCGTGGCTCTCCAGCTGACCCGAGGCGTACTGGAACCGCAGCTTGAACAGCTCGTCCTTCGCCTCGTGCAACTTGTTGACCAGCTCGTCGTTCTCGAGGGTGCGCAGGTCGTTTGCTGTCGTCACGACGCCTCCCCGACCTCGCGCCGGACGAACCGGCACTTCATCGGCAGCTTGTGCATGGCACGCCGCATCGCCTCGCGGGCGATCGGCTCTGGAACGCCGGCCAGTTCGAACATGACCCGGCCGGGCTTCACGTTCGCGATCCACCACTCCGGTGAACCCTTGCCTGAACCCATGCGGGTCTCGGCCGGCTTCTTGGTAATGGGTCGGTCGGGGAAGATGTTGATCCAGACCTTGCCACCGCGCTTGATGTGGCGGGTCATCGCAATACGCGCGGACTCGATCTGGCGGTTGGTGACGTACGCCGGCTCCAACGCCTGGATGCCGAACTCGCCGAATGCGATGCGCGTGCCACCCGTCGCAGCGCCGGTACGACCCGGGTGATGCTGCTTGCGGTGCTTGACCCTGCGGGGAACCAGCATGACTAGCTCTCCCTTTCAGCCGTAGGCGCAGTGTCAGCAGCCGGTGCAGCCGCTTCAGCAGCCGGGACGACGGGGGCGTCCGCTTCCGGCGTCGCTTCGGCCTCTTGCGCGGCTTGCGCCAGCGCCTCGACCTCAGGCGTCTCGACAGCAGGCGTCTCAACAACAGCCGTCTCGGCTACGGGCACCTCGAGGGGAGCGTCCTGCTCCAACTCGAGGATCGCCGGCTCGACGTCCACCGGCTCGCGATCGAGCACTTCGACGGTCTCGACCGCAGCCGGGATCGCCTCGCGAACCGGTCGGGCCGCACGCGGTGCGCGAACCGGACGGCCCACGGGAGCGCGCGGCGGGATGCGGCCAGGGATTGCGCCGGCCTCGTACTCGGGGCGTCCGACAACGACGTCACCCTTGTAGATCCAGACCTTGACGCCGATGCGGCCGAACGTGGTGCGCGCCTCGTAGAAGCCGTAGTCGATGTCAGCCCGCAACGTGTGCAGCGGAACGCGACCCTCGCGATAGAACTCGGTCCGGCTCATCTCCGCGCCACCGAGGCGACCCGACACCTGAACCCGGATGCCCTTGGCGCCCGACTTCATCGCGCTCTGCATGGCCTTGCGCATCGCGCGACGGAACGACACCCGCTGCGTGAGCTGCTCGGCGACACCCTGCGCGACAAGCTGCGCGTCGATCTCGGGGTTCTTGACCTCGAGGATGTTCAGCTGAACCTGCTTGCTGGTCAGCTTCTCGAGGTCGCCACGGATCCGGTCGGCCTCAGCACCTCGCCGTCCGATCACAATGCCCGGGCGTGCAGTGTGGATGTCGACGCGAACCCGATCACGGGTGCGCTCGATCTCAACACGAGAAATGCCTGCGCGTTCCATGCCTTTCGCCATCATGCGGCGAATGGCGACGTCTTCTTTCACGTAATCCCGGTACAGCTTGTCGGCGTACCACCGGCTCTTGAATTCGGTGGTGATGCCGAGCCGGAACCCGTGCGGGTTGACCTTCTGGCCCACTAGCGGGTCCCTTCCT
>DATCDK010000093.1:0-37432 GCA_036510735.1 Acidothermaceae bacterium
CCCTAGGCGTCCGGGTGCATCGCGCGCCAGCGCTCACCCTGCGATTTGATGACCGGTGCTTGAAGAGCCTTATTCAGTTGCTGGTTCGACCAGGCCCGACCGAGTTCAATCGCTTTCTTGGCGGCCTTCCGAGGCGTGGGGTGACTGCTGGCTTTGGTCGCGGCAGCAGCAAGAGCCGCCACAAACAGATACTTCACCGCGCGACCCGTGACGCTCGTGCGACCGCGATCGGCACTCATGCGACGCTCCTAATGATGACCGTGAGCAACCTGTGGGCACGTGGCGACCCCGACGATATCGACGGAACGCCGATTCCGACAGGATTTGTTGCCGCAGCCACCGCGAATGACGGCCGGTCGATCAGCGGATGCCGGCGGCCTCCATGCCGCGCAGTTCCTTCTTCAGCTCGTGGATCTCGTCGCGCAGCCTGGCTGCCAGCTCGAAGTGCAACTCGGTTGCGGCAGTGTGCATCTGCTCGGTGAGCTGGGTGATGAGCTCGCCCAGCTCCTCACGCGGCATCCCGGCGAGCTCCCGCGCGTGCGCTCCGGCACCCCGAGACGAGAGCCCGGGCACCGGGGCCTTGCCCCGGCTCATCTGCCGGCCACCGCCGCCGATGAGAGCCTGCGTATCGACGTCCTCGCGAACGATCGAGTCGAGGATGTCGGCGATCCGCTTGCGCAACGGCTGCGGGTCGATCCCCCGCTCGACGTTGTAAGCGACCTGCTTGGCGCGGCGACGATTGGTCTCGTCGATCGCATGCGCCATGGACGCGGTGACGGTATCGGCGTACATGTGCACCTGACCGGACACGTTGCGCGCCGCTCGACCGATGGTTTGGATCAGCGACGTGCCCGAGCGCAGGAACCCTTCCTTGTCGGCGTCGAGGATCGACACCAGTGACACCTCTGGCAGGTCGAGACCTTCGCGTAGGAGGTTGATGCCGACAAGGACGTCGAACTCACCGAGCCGGAGCTCGCGCAGCAACTCGACGCGACGCAAAGTGTCGACCTCGCTGTGCAGGTAGCGCACCCGGATACCGAGCTCGAGCAAGTAGTCCGTGAGGTCTTCGGACATCTTCTTCGTCAACGTCGTGACAAGTACCCGCTCGTTGCGCTCGGCGCGCAACCGGATCTCGTGCACCAGGTCGTCGATCTGGCCCTTGCTTGGCTTCACCACGATCTCTGGGTCGATGAGACCGGTTGGCCGGATCACCTGCTCGACGACGTCACCCTGGACACGGCCCAACTCGTACGGCCCTGGGGTGGCCGAAAGGTAGACGGTCTGACCGATGCGTTCGACGAACTCTTCCCAGCGAAGGGGCCGGTTGTCCATCGCACTCGGCAATCGGAAGCCGTGCTCGACCAGATTGCGTTTGCGCGACATGTCGCCCTCGTACATGCCGCCGATCTGCGGCACCGTGACATGTGACTCGTCGATGACGAGCAGGAAGTCTTCTGGGAAGTAGTCGAGCAACGTGTTCGGCGCCGTACCGGGAGCGCGGCCGTCGATGTGGCGACTGTAGTTCTCGATACCCGAGCAGCTGCCCACCTGCCGCATCATCTCGAGGTCATACGTCGTGCGCATGCGCAGCCGTTGTGACTCCAGCAGCTTGCCTTGTTTTTCCAGCTCGGCGAGGCGTTCTTCAAGCTCCGCCTCGATGCCGGCGATCGCTCGTTCCATCCGCTCGGGACCCGCGACGTAGTGCGACGCCGGAAACACGTACAACTCTGTGTCTTCAGTGACAAGCTCACCAGTCAACGGATGCAGCGTCGACAGCCGTTCGATCGTGTCGCCAAACATCTCGATGCGCACCGCGAGCTCTTCGTACTGAGGAATGATCTCGATCGTGTCGCCACGCACCCGGAACGTGCCGCGAGTGAATGCGACGTCGTTGCGCGTGTACTGAATCTCGACCAGCTTGCGTAGCAGCTTGTCGCGCTCGATCTCTTGGCCCACCTTGAGCCTGACCATGCGGTCGACGTACTCCTGCGGCGTGCCGAGGCCGTAGATGCACGAAACGCTCGCCACCACGACGACATCGCGGCGCGTCAGCAAGCTGTTCGTGGCCGAATGCCGCAACCGCTCGACCTCGTCGTTGATCGACGAGTCTTTCTCGATGTAGGTATCGGTCTGCGGGATGTAGGCCTCGGGCTGGTAGTAGTCGTAGTAGCTCACGAAGTACTCGACCGCGTTGTTCGGGAGCATCTCGCGCAGCTCGTTGGCCAGCTGGGCCGCCAGCGTCTTGTTCGGAGCCATCACCAGGGTGGGCCGCTGAAGCCGCTCGATCAGCCACGCCGTGGTCGCCGACTTGCCGGTGCCGGTGGCGCCCAGGAGCACCGCATCGCGGTCGCCGCGCTTGATCCGCTGCTCCAGATCGGCGATCGCCGTGGGCTGGTCGCCGGATGGGGTGAAGTCGCTGACAACCTGCAGCGGTGCCACGCTGCGCACAAGATCGGTAACGGGTCTCACGCAGAACACCGTACGTGGTTGCTCCGACAGTTTCCTCCGCGCCGGAATCAGGCCCAAGCGGGCGCGATCCTCGACTTCGCATCCCGGGTGGTTGCCGGAACCGCCCAAAAGGTGCCGGAGAACAACCACCCGGGATGCGAAGAAGGCCAGACCGAGGGGCGGTCGGGACGGGTGTGACGGACGGTGATCGCTGGTGCCACAGTGGCCAAAGATTCTCGCGAAATTCGCTTCCCAGTAAGGGATTTCTCCCCTAACGTTTCGTCTCGCAAGAAGTGATCCGCCGCTCCCGGGCAACTGGGAAAGTGTCGCAGCTGGCTTCGGTCGGCGGTGACGGGCGGGGAGCCACTTGCAATGTGACCCCCTGGGCTTCGGCTCGGGGGGTCACGTAATTCCGCCCCTATTCGTCGCCGCGACGCGCGAGCAGGGCTGCCCAGAGCCGCGCGACCTCGGCCCGCAAGTCGGCCGGCGTCCCGTCGTTGTCGATGACCCACCAGGCGATCGCGGCGCGCTCCTCATCGGAGGCCTGCACAGCGATTCGGGCGCGCGCATCGCCGTCCGACATTCCACGAGACGAAAGCACCCGGTCCAGCCGCGCGGCAAGCGACGCCTGCACCACCACGACGACGTCGAATTCCGCCGCTATGCCCGTCTCGGCCAGCAACGGCACCGCGTTCACGACGATCGCGTCAGGTGCCGCCGCAGCAATCCTGCGCCTGGTTTCAGCTCGGACCAGCGGGTGGGTGATCGCCTCAAGGCGGGCGCGTTCACCGGCGTCCGCGAACACGATGGTGGCGACGCGCCGCCGATCAAGGCCGCCATCGCTCGCGACCACGCTCGGACCGAACGCCGCCACCACTGCATCGAACCCAGGCGTTCCCGGCAGCACGACATCGCGGGCGACGATGTCGGCATCGATGCCGACGGCGCCCAGAGCAACCAGCTCCTCGAGGACCGCACTCTTGCCCGAGCCGAGCCCACCGGTCAGGCCGACCGTCAGCGCCGGCACTGCCTGCTCACGCAGACCCGCCCGCCGACGGCGACGCCGACCCGGAAGGAGCTGCGCCGAACCGCAACATGGCTGCAGCAATCGCCTCGAGCGCGGCCGGCGCCTTGTCGGACGTCACCAAGGTCGGCGAGAGCTCGACGACGATGGTCCGGGCGAGGTCGCTCATGACCAGCTCGCTCGATGTCGGACCGATCAGGACGAACGCCGCCTTCCCGCTGACGCTCACGTTCGACACTGCCGCGCTCGTCCCGTCAGCCTCGATGGTCGTCTGCACTCGGCCGGCAGCCGTCGACGCGTCGATGTAGGTGATGTACGAGACCTGCGCGAGGGGCACCGGGGTTGGGCTCGCCGTCGGCTTCGCGCCGGACGCCGAAGGCGTGACGGTGGGTGCCACGGTCGGAGCGCCTAGCGCCGTCCCATAGGTGCACGTCACTCGACCAGTACGGCCTGACTGCGGCACTGGCGCAGCTTTCAGATAGTTGACCTGCCCGAGGATCCCGAAGCCGAGAATCCCCTCGAGCGTGCCCAGTGGCAGCAGCTGCGAACAGCCGGCCGGTAAAACCGGGGCGGACGGTGACGCGCTGACCGAGGCCGACGTGCTCGCCGCCGCGACGGTCGGCGTTGGTGCCACCGTGGGTGCCGCGCTGCTACTGGTCTGGCTGACTACAGGTGCCGGGATAATCGGCTTTGCCTTGGAGGTGCATGCAGTGGCACCGACCGCAACCGCAAGACCAGCGAGACCAGCCACAGCGCGCCAGCTCCGGACTCCCATGGCGGCAGGCTAATCCTTGCGAGGCTCCAAAAACGGCGGACCCCGCCGAAGCGAGGCCCGCCGATTTCGAATGCACTGGCCGCAAACCGCTGGGGTCGGCCGTCAGTCAGCTGGCGATCAGCTCTCGCCGCTCGTCAGCTTGCGCCGCAGTTCTTCGAGCTGCGCATCGGAGGCGAGGCTGCCCGCGGGTGCGTCAGGATCGACGTCCGGGGTCGTGGCGTCGGCCGGCGCCTCAGGAGTTGACGAGCTGGAGGATGTCGACGACGTCGAGGTGGTCGAGCTCGACGAAGTCGCGCCCTCCTCGGTGCCGGCGGCTGCTTCGGCCTTCTGGGCCTCGACAATCTGGCTCTGGTGAGCTTCGAAGCGCGCCCGCGCCTCGGCGTACTGGCGCTCCCACTCGGCCTGCTTCTCTTCGTGCCCCGGCAACCATTCGTTGGTCTCGGAGTCGAAGCCCTCGGGATAGATGTAGTTGCCTTCGGCGTCGTAGTTCGCCGCCATGCCGTAGAGCGTCGGGTCGAAGTGGCTGTCGGTGACAGCACTGTCGCCGCTGCTCTCGTTGGCCTGCTTCAGCGACAAGCTGATGCGCCGGCGCTCGAGGTCGATGTCGATGACCTTGACGAAGATCTCGTCGCCCACCTGCACGACCTGCTCGGGAATCTCGACGTGCCTCTCGGCAAGCTCGGAGATGTGCACCAGGCCTTCGATGCCCTCTTCGACGCGCACGAACGCACCGAACGGGACCAGCTTGGTGACCTTGCCTGGCACGACCTGGCCGATCGCGTGCGTACGCGCGAAGGCCTGCCACGGGTCTTCCTGAGTCGACTTCAGCGACAGCGAGACGCGCTCGCGGTCCATGTCGACGTCGAGCACCTCGACGGTGACCTCGTTGCCGACCTCGACGACCTCGCTCGGGTGGTCGATGTGCTTCCACGACAGTTCAGACACGTGGACCAGACCGTCGACGCCACCGAGGTCGACGAACGCACCGAAGTTGACGATCGAGCTGACGACGCCGTTGCGGATCTGGCCCTTCTTCAAGGTCGTCAGGAAGGTCTGGCGAACCTCGGACTGGGTCTGCTCAAGCCACGCGCGACGCGAGAGCACGACGTTGTTGCGGTTCTTGTCGAGCTCGATGATCTTCGCTTCAAGCTCGCGCCCGACGTAAGGCTGCAGGTCGCGTACCCGGCGCATCTCGACGAGGGACGCCGGCAGGAAGCCGCGCAGGCCGATGTCGAGGATCAGGCCGCCCTTGACGACCTCGATGACGGTACCGGTGACGATGTCGTCGTTTTCCTTGATCTGCTCGATCGTGCCCCAGGCGCGCTCGTACTGCGCACGCTTCTTGGACAGGATCAGCCGACCCTCCTTGTCCTCCTTCTGGAGAACGAGGGCTTCGATGTGGTCGCCCACTTTGACGATGTCGTTGGGGTCGACGTCGTGCTTGATCGACAGTTCGCGGGAGGGAATGACGCCCTCGGTCTTGTAGCCGATGTCGAGCAACACTTCGTCGCGGTCGACCTTCACGATCGTGCCATCGACGATGTCGCCGTCGTTGAAGTACTTGATGGTCTCGTCGATCGCGGCGAGGAAGTCCTCGGCGGATCCGATGTCATTCACCGCCACCTGGGGAGAGGTGTGAGGCGCGGCGCCGAGGACAGTCTCGGGTCGTACGTAGGTGCTGCTGGTCATAAGGGGGTGGACTCCGGTCGCGGACAACAGGTTGGCAGGCGCACGGGCCCGTCGTCTCAGCCGCGAACGGCGGCCACACTGCGTCTGTTAAGCGCGGGAGGGGTTACCGAAGTCGACCGAAGCGATCGCGAACCTGCTCCATACCGAGGTACACGCAGGCCCACACGCACCTTCCACTTTACGTGGCACGCTGTGAACCGGTCAATCCGGGCCACTCGCGCCCAGATTCGACCCGATGATCATGGAGAAAGGGGCGGCTTTGACCTCCGAGGTCGGACGGCGAGTGGTGGGCGCCGACGAGACGGTGCAAGCCAATAGGCGATGGTGGGATGCGGCCGCCGACGACTACCAGTCCGAGCACGGGGAGTTCCTCGGCGGGCGCGACGCGGCACGGTTCATCTGGGGTCCTGAAGGCTTGGACGAGGCCGACGCCCACCTGCTCGCTCCGGTCGCCGACCTGCCCGGCCGCCGGGTGCTCGAGGTCGGCTGCGGCGCAGCTCAATGCTCCCGGTGGTTGGCCGCGCAGGGCGCGCTGGCGATCGCGATCGACCTGTCGATGCGCCAACTGACGCACGCGGCCCCGCACCCCGGCGTCCGACTCATTCAGGCTGACGCGTGCGCGCTCCCCCTTGCGGATTCCACCGTCGACCTCGCGTGCAGCGCCTACGGCGCGCTGCCCTTCGTGGCCAGCTCCGTCGACGTGCTGCGCGAGGTGTTCCGGGTGCTTCGTCCGGGCGGCCGTTTCGTCTTCTCGGTGACCCACCCGATCCGCTGGGCGCTGCCTGACGACCCGGGGCCTGGCGGTCTCACGGTCAGTTCGTCGTACTTCGACCGCACGCCGTACGTCGAAGCGGACGCCGATGGGCGGGCGACCTACGTCGAGCACCACAGGACACTGGGCGACCGCGTGCGCGACATCGTCGGCGCTGGTTTCGAACTCACTGATCTTGTCGAGCCTGTGTGGCCGGACACGAACCTGCGCACGTGGGGCGGCTGGTCACCGCTGCGCGGTCGGCTCATTCCCGGCACCGCGATCTTTGTCTGTGACAAACCCGGCGGCTAGCCAAGGAGCTGGCTGCCGCCGGGTCGCACGAGAGGTCGAGCAGATCAGCTGGACGGGACCGCCAATGCAGACAGTTCTGCCAGCGCCGACGCTTCCGCTGCGGACGCCTGCGCCTGCGCCGACGCGTTGTCGCCGGCCCCGGTGTCGATGCCGCAGGTGTTCTTCAGGTAGGCGTCGACGTTCTGCTCCGCCTTCTGCACGGCTGGCGTCTCGAGCGGCGCCTCAACGCTCGGGTCAATCTTGGTGAAGTCGTAGTTGTTCTTCGCGAGCGCGCCGTAGAACTGGTCAAGCGCACCGAACAGGGTCACCAGGTCGGGCTTGATGGCGTTCGGCGCGGACTTGAGCACGCTGCTCTCGATGCTCTGGAATTGCTGAACGCTTTGCTTGATCGAGGCAACGGCGTCTGCGCTGCTACCAGTGGCGGCCTGTTGCGCAACGCTGTTGTTGACTTCTGCGGCAACCTGCTGGCAGAACTTGCCGCCACCTGTGGCGACCACCTTCGATGGCGACGGCAGCGCGGCGGTGGGCGAAGCGGCGGCCGGCCCAGCGGCACTCGTCGCGGCCGCGGCCGCCGGCGCCGTTGATGCCGCCGTCGATCCCGTCGTCGATGCGGCCGTCTTCTTCGATGAGCAGCCTGCAAGAAGGCCGACTATCGCGAGCGCGGCAAGTCCGGCGGTGCCAAGACGTTGGAACGATGTGGTCCTGCTCACGAGCGTCTCCCCAGATAGATGGATCAAGTGCCTGCGACCGGTCGGCGGACGACCACTCGAAAAGAGACGCGGGCCCGCCGCTTGATACATCCAGACTCCGAAGAACCCCGGGATGTGGACGGCACAGAAGATACCGGCGGCGCCATCAGGGGACCAACCTGAACAAGGCCTGAAGATGCAGAGCAACGAAACCGTTATGAGATGGCGTCCGGAGATATTTGCGTCAGTGCCCCGCGGCGTCCCAGTTCAGACCGACCCCGACTGAGACGTCGAGCGGTGCCTTAAGCGGATAGGCGCCCGCCATTTCACGTCGGACCAGCTCCTCGACGTCCGCCCGTTCGCCGTTTGCAATCTCGAACACCAGCTCGTCATGAACCTGCAACAGCATCCGTGACTTCAACTGGGCGGCGCGAAGCGCGCGTTCGACGTTGAGCATCGCCACCTTGATGATGTCGGCGGCACTCCCCTGGATGGGCGCGTTCAACGCCATGCGCTCGGCCATCTCGCGTCGCTGCCTGTTGTCGCTGTTGAGATCAGGCAGGTAGCGCCGACGACCGAGAATCGTTTCGGTATAGCCGTCTTGCCGAGCCCGCTCAACAACTCGGCTCAGGTAGTCGCGCACCCCGCCGAACCGCTGGAAGTACTCGTCCATCAGGCCGTGCGCCTCGTCGGCGCCGATGCCCAGCTGTTGCGACAACCCATACGCGGACAGGCCATAAGCAAGGCCGTAGTTCATGGCCTTCACCCGGTTGCGAAGCACGCCGTCGACCTGTTCGAGCGGCACTCCGAACACGCTGGCGGCCGTCGTTGCATGGAAATCGAAGCCGGAGCTGAACGCCTCGACCAGCGCGTCGTCGCCCGAGAGGTCGGCCATGATGCGCATCTCGATCTGGCTGTAGTCGGCGGTCATCAGTGATTCGAACCCGGCACCAACGACAAAGGCCTGCCGAATACGTCGACCCTCTGCGGTGCGGATCGGGATGTTCTGCAGGTTCGGGTCGGTCGAGGACAGCCGACCGGTGGCCGCCACCAGTTGGTTGAACGTGGTATGCACCCTGCCGCGGTCGTCGATCATCGGGATCAGCGAATCGACCACGGTTTTCAACCGCGACACGTCGCGGTGGTGCAGCAGGTGCTCGAGCAGCGGGTGTTCGGTTTGCACCAACAGACTCTGCAGAGCGTCGGCGTCGGTCGTGTACCCGGTCTTGATGCGCTTGGTCTTCGGCAGGCCGAGTTCGTCGAACAGGATCTGCTGCAGTTGCTTGGGAGAGCCGAGATTGAACTCGCGCCCGACGACGGCGAACGCTGCTTGCTCGGCGACCTTGACCGAAGCGCCGAGCTCGCTCGACAGGTCGGCGAGCACGTCGAGGTCGGTGGCAATGCCGACCTGCTCAAGACCCGCCAGCACCCCGATCAAGGGCAACTCGACGTCGGTCAGCAAGGTCGCGGCTCCGCGCTCGCCGAGGTCACCGTCGAGGGCGGTGGCGAGATCGAGTACGGCACGGGCGCGCACGATCTGATTGACCGCGTTGCCATCTTCGTCGAGGCCGTCGAGTGACAGCTGCGCAGCCTCGACTGGACCACCGGAGCTGTCAGCGCGCAGCTCACGATGCAGGTAGCGCAACGCCAGATCGCCGAGATCGAAGGACCGTTGACCCGGCAACGCGAGGTAGGCGGCGAGCGCAGTGTCACTGCTGAGGCCGGCCAGCGGCCACCCGTGAGCCGCCAGCGCGAGGATCGGCCCCTTGGCGTCGTGCAACGCCTTCGGCTGATCGGGATCGGCGAACCACGCAGCCAGCGCGCGGTCGTCGGCTTCGGTCAGCTGGGTCGGATCGACGTAGGCGCCGGTGCCATCGGGAGCGGCCAGCGCTAGGCCTGTGACCATACCTGTGCCGCGCCCCCAGCTACCGGCAACGGAAACTCCGAGCCGCACCCCTGGGGCACTGTGTTCGGCGAGCCAGGCAGGAACCTCGTCGGGGCCAAGCTGGCCGCCCTCAACGGTGAATCCGGCATCGGCTTCGGGCTCTGGCGCCGACAAGGTTGCGTAGAGCCGTTCGCGCAAGACCCGGAACTGCAGCGAGTCGAAGACGCGGTGCACTGCTTCGCGATCCCATTGGCTCAGGTGCAGATCGTGCGGGCCGACTGGGAGCGGCACGTCACGGATCAGCTCCGTCAATTGCCGATTCCGCAGTACCGAGGAGAGGTGGTCGCGCAACAGGCCGCCTGCTTTACCAGGGACTTCGTCGACCCGATCGACGAGGGATGTCAAGGACCCAAAGTCGCGTACCCACTTCGCCGCGGTCTTCTCCCCGACGCCAGGAATGTTCGGCAGGTTGTCGCTCGGATCGCCACGCAATGCGGCGAAATCTGCGTACTGCCCTGGCGTCAGGCCATATCGCTCCTCGACGGCCGCGGGGGTCATGCGCGCCATGTCGGAGACGCCCTTGCGCGGGTAGAGCACGGTGACCTGCGCGGTCACGAGCTGGAAGACGTCGCGGTCACCGGAGCAGATCAGGACGTCGAGACCGTCGGCCTCGGCCTGCGTAGCCAACGTGGCGATCACGTCATCAGCCTCAAAGCCCTCAGCGGTGATGACCTGAATCGCCAGCGCCTCGAGGACTTCCTGAATCAGGCTGATCTGACCCTTGAACGCGTCAGGCGTTGACGTCCGGTTCGCCTTGTACTCAGGGAAGGTTTCGGTACGAAAACTCTGCCGCGAGATGTCGAAGGCAACGCCGACATGAGTGGGCTTCTCGTCCCGCAAGACGTTGATCAACATGGAGGTGAACCCATACACCGCGTTCGTCGGCTGCCCGGTCGTGGTCGAGAAATTCTCAACAGGCAAAGCAAAGAACGCCCGGTACGCAACGGAGTGCCCGTCTATCAGCAGCAGGCGGGGTCGGTCACCGGGCTTCACGGCGACGACAGCGGCTGCGGGGGGCGCGGTGGGCGATGCGGAAGCGTTGGGCACCCTGTGATCCTAGGCACCGCCAGAGACAGGCCCGGAGAGGCAGAGCCATCGCGCCGACATCCCCGGTCGGGCAGACAGGTCAGGCGTCGTTCGGCTGCTCGGCCACCGCGGACGCGATCGCCATGCGGCGTAGCGCAGCCCGCATCCCGGCCCGCTGGCTGAGCGGTCGCCGGCCGGTCTGGTGGTCGTGCGCAGCGGGACCGTGGTCGAGGGTCGCGATCCGTCGGCGCAAGGCCGACGCCGGAGCGACCCGGCGGACCGACAGCGGCGCGAGACCGAGCTGGGCGTAAAACCTGTTCGCCTCACGTGACATCGGCGAGACGCTAACGGTGACCTGCTCCGCACCGATGTCCTCGGCGTAGCAGGCTGCCGCACCCATGAGAGCGCGGCCGACGCCGCGACGGCGAAAGCCCTCGGCCACCACCGTGTACTCCACTTGGACGCACGCGGCTTCATTGAGCGCACCCAGCGGCACCGTCGTCAGCATCGCCATGCCAACGGGCTCATCACCAAGGAAGGCCAGCAGGATGCGACCGCTCGGACGGCTCAGAAGTCGATGGACGCGCGCTTCGATCGTGCGGTCATCGGGGAGAGTCGCGTGCCGACCGTTCAAGGCACCGCATCGCTTGAGCTCGTCCCACAGCACCACGAGGTCGGCGACATCGGACGCGCCGGCTGCTCGCACCGTGATGTGAGATCGGCTCATCCTGTGCTCCTCAGTGCGACCTCTTGGGTCGCCTCGAGTTCACTCCCCCGGGTTTGCAAGAACTTAAAGCGTGGCCGAACCGTGATCAAACTGTTCCTCAAACGGCATCGGCGGAGACGCCACCTGCTGTTTACCCGGAGATCGGGAGCGTAGCGAGGAATCGCGGGGATGTGCAGCCCTTCGCAGAAGAAAGATCAACCACCGAGCCGAGAACGGCGTGTCTGCGCTTTTCACCGCAGTCACGACAAGTAGCCCAAGCTGCCGTCGGTCGCAGCCAACGCTTTCAGCAGTTTGATCGTGAGTTGTCTCAATCAACAATCACACTCCGAGAACGAGCTACTACGGTTCGTGTTCACCAGCTGACTCGACGCAGGAAAAATTTCTCACCAGCACCACCGATACCAGCCCGCTGCGGCCGCGCCGTTGCCCGCGCGACGTTTCTGCGGCGAATCGCCAAAGGATGTTTTGCCGTGACCGTCACGACCTCGGTACGGTGTCTCCCGACGAGCCCGGGTGCCTAGTAGAGAACGTCCAAGACCGGGGAAGGCTTGGACGGCGCCAACAGTGCCCGGGCTCGCTCTGCGCCGTGCAGAGCAGCGCTACAGATTGCGGAGCAGCACTACAGACCGCAGAGCAGCGCTACAGACCGCAGAGCAGCGCTACAGACCGACCGGCGGGATCGACGTCCGGATCGACGCAATGATCGAGAGCCCCAACAACACACCGCCGACGATGCCTGCCGGGGACAACCTGTCGCCGAGCAATGCGATCGCCAGCAGCGTGCCCGTGAGCGGTTCGAGCAACGCGATCACCGTCGCATTCGATGCGGTCACCGAGCGCAGCCCGCGAAAGAACAGTCCATAGGCGATCGCTGTCGGCACCACTGCCAGGAAGACAAGGAGGCCGACGGTGTCGAGCGACGGGGTGAACCCCAGCCCGGTGGTCGGAGCCGTCACGACTGCCAGCAGGATCCCGCCGAGCAGGAACCCGTAGCCGGTCACCGTGCGCTGGTCGACGGCCACGAGGGGACGGCGTCCAAGCAGCGTGAACGCCGCGAAGGTCGCACCCGAGAGCGCCGCGAGTCCTGCCCCGGCCAGCAGCCGGCCTGGATCCGATCGGTCCGCGGGCAAGCCAACGAGCAAGGCCAGGCCAGTGAGCGCGACGAGCACGACGATCCCGGCCTGCCGCGGGGGCCAGCGGCGCTGCCCGAAAGCCTCGTACACCAGGACCCACACTGGCGACGACCCGATGGCCACCAGCGTCGCGAGGCTTACCGACGACAGCGCCACTGCGCTGAAAAAAGCGCCTTGGTAGATCGCCGCGAGGCCCGCCACACTCGCGATCCGTTGCCACGCGGCACGGGCAACTGGTGGGCGCCCACCGGTCATGAGCAGGACGACGACCAACAACAGGCCGCCAAGGCCAAGTCGGTAGGCACCGACAGCGATCCCGGACAAGTGGGCGCGATCGGTGAGGGCGCGACCGGTGACTCCACCGGTCCCCCAAAGGACGCCGGCGCCGATCAGTGCGGCAACGCCGGTCGCGGACCGGGGAGTTCTGGAGGGAGTCGGCATGGGGAGCTCCTGCGACTGGGTGGGAAAGGGTCGCGAGAGCAGGATGTGGCGCGTCAGGGCATCACGCCGGGCCACGGGATGGCCACGGCGTCAGTACGCGTCCGGCACGTGCGGGACGCGGTGCGCCAGACCCTGCTAGGAGCGGGGCGGCGGAGTGATGATCACGCGTCGATGCACGGTCGGAGGGTAGCAGTCACGACAGCGGGACGGCGGTGGGCGTCAGCTGGCGATTTCTTCCCCGAGGTAGGCGGCGCGGACGCGGTCATCGGCGAGCAGTTCGCCGCCAGTGCCGGAAAGGACGATCTCGCCGGTCTCCAAGACATACCCGCGGTGCGCCAACGAAAGTGCCTGAGCTGCGTTCTGTTCGACCAGCAAGACCGTGACGCCTTCGCGGTTGACCTGGTGGATGATGTCGAAGATTTGGGCAACCACCAGCGGGGCGAGCCCCATCGACGGTTCGTCGAGCAGTAGCAGCCGGGGCTTGCCCATGAGTCCTCGTCCGATCGCGAGCATTTGCTGCTCGCCACCGGAGAGCGTGCCCGCCTGCTGCTTGTACCGCTCGCGCAGCCGCGGGAAAAGTTCGAGGACGTGGTCGAGGTCTTTCTGGTTGACGGACTTGAAACGGAACGCACCCATTTCCAAGTTCTCGGCGACCGTCATCCGGGGAAACACGTGCCGGCCCTCGGGGACATGGCAGATACCAAGACGGATGAGGTCGTGCGCGGGGATTCCGTCGATGCGCTGACCGTCGTAGATAATCCCCCCAAGCGACGGCCGAAGCATTCCGGACACCGTCTTTTGCGTCGTGGTCTTGCCCGCGCCGTTGGCACCGAGCAGTGCGACAATCTCGCCTTCGGCAACCTCGAAGGACACTCCCTTGAGCGCGCGAATGTTGCCGTAGCGCACCTCGATGTCGTCAACGACAAGCAGCGTCATTGGGGCTCACCTTCCGGTTCGTCAGTCGCGACCTCGATCAACTGCACCTCAGGTTGGTGCGCAGCTTGCTCCTTGGCCTGCTCCGTCGACGTTCCAAGATAGGCCGCGACGACCGCTGGGTTGCGTTGGATCTGCTCCGGCGACCCCTCAGCGATTTTCTGGCCGAAGTTGAGCACGACGATTCGGTCGGCCACCGACATGACCAGCTTCATGTCGTGCTCGATCAGCAGCACGCCGATGCCGTCCTCGACGTTGATGCTCTTGATCAGGCCGGCCAGCTCACGCTTTTCAGCCGGGTTGGTGCCGGCCGCCGGTTCGTCGAGCAAGATCACGCCAGGACTCGTGCCGAGGGCACGGGCGATCTCCAAGCGGCGCTGCTCACCATAGGCAAGTGAGGCGGCCAGGTCGTTCGCACGTCGCTCGAGACCAACACGACGCAGTAGGGCGTAGGCGCTCGCCGTGCTCTCCCGCTCCTCCCGCCGCTGCCACGGCATGCCGAGCATGGCCGCAACGGGACCTGACTTCTGCCGCGTTTCGACCCCGACCTTGACGTTCTCCAATGCAGTCAATGCCGGAAACAGCCGGATGTTCTGGAAGGTTCGTGCGACACCGAGGTGGTTGACCTTGTGTGTCGGCATGCCGAGCACGCTGACGGGTGGATCGCCGACGCGACCAGACAGCATGATCGAGCCCTCTTGCGGCGTGTACACGCCCGTGAGCGAGTTGAACAGCGACGTCTTGCCCGCGCCGTTTGGGCCGATGACCGCGAGGATCTCTCCCCTGTGCATCTGAAGCGAGACTGCGTTCAGACTCGTGACTCCGCCAAACCGCAGCGTCACGTTGTCGACGTCGAAGACGACATCGTTGGCAGGTGCGGCGCCCGCAGCGGGCGACGGCTCGACTGCGGTCATGTCACAGCCCCTCAGACGCTGGTACGGCGAGGGTCTCGGCGCTCGACGCGACGTCGAGACCGTGCAACTCGGCCGCCCGACGCCTTGCCGGGATGAGCCCAGCCGGCCGGAAGATCATCATCAACATGACGACGGCACCGATCCACATGAGCTTGTCCGCGGGCGGCACTTGGTACTTCAAGAACTGCGGCAGCCAGGTCAGCATCGCCGCCCCGGCCATCGCACCGGACAGCGACCCCATGCCGCCGAACACGACGTAGGCCACGATGAGGATCGAGTTGTTCAATACGAAGTTGTCGGGCGTGAACACGCCGATCTGACTTGCGAAGAACGCACCTGCGACGCCCGACGTCGACGCACCGATCGCGAATGCGGCGAGCTTCACCTTCGTTGTGTTGATGCCGGTCGCCTGCGCGGCAACCTCATCCTCCCTGACCGCCGCCCAGGCACGTCCGAGCCGCGACTGCTCCAGCCGTCGGAACGCTAGGACGATGACCACAAGGAACACCAGCAACAGGTACCAGTACTGGAGTTGGTTGAGGCCCCAGTGAATGTGCAGCGGCCCAAGATGAATCGATGGTTGCGGCACTGACTTGGTATGGCGCTGCGTGTCGTTCGTCAGGCCCTCACTGCCGTTCGTGATGCCCTGAGAGTTCACCGCGCTCAGATGGATGATCTCGCCGAAACCGAGGGTGACGATTGCCAGATAGTCACCGCGCAAACGCAACGTCGGTGCGCCGAGGGCAAGTCCGGCTAGCAAGCACACGAGCACTGCTAGTGGGACCGTGAGCAGTGGCGTCACGATCATCCAATGCGGCGGCTTGATCGGGAGGGAACCGACGAAGTACGCGGTTGTGTACGAGCCGATTGCGTAGAACGCGATGAAGCCAAGGTCAAGCAAGCCGGCCCAGCCCACCACCACGTTGAGCCCAACGGCCAGCAGCATCGAGATGCCGATCTGCGAGACCACGACCTCCTGCCAGAACGAGGTGGCGGTCGGCGGGTAGAACAACGCGGCAGCAACAGCGATCAGCAGTGCGGTGCGAGCGGCCCCGGGCGCACTGAGATAGCCGAGCGCTTTCTGCGAACCCGTGCTCGTCCCAACAACATCAGAGCTGGTGTATCCGAGGCCACCGCGACGGCCGTGTGCGCCGGAAACGGCCGAGGTCGATGGCCGAAGCGCAGTGGCAGCAATGAAGCCGGCCGCACCCAGGAGGAAGAGTCCACCGCACGCCATCCAGCCGCCCGCGCCCAGGTTCTGCCAAGGCCCGGTCGCCGCATCGAGTTTGTGCTGCGCGCCAATCTTGCTCATCTCGTACATGGTGATCAGCGTGATCAACGTTGCGACCAGACCCACGACGGCGGCTACCCAACCCAGCGGCCGACTGCGGATCCAGACAGCCGCACCTGCGAGAACAACCGTGATCGCCAAGAGCAGCCAGCCCAGCCAGCCCAAGTAGTCGTATTCAAGGGAACTCAGGCCACTCCCGGCGAAAAGGCTATGCGTCGCGGAAAGCGTCGTGTTCTTGTCCCCTGGCGAAAACCACCGTGCCTCGAGGAACGCAAGGAGCGTGAGGATCGCGCCGAGAACCACCAGCGGCAGCCCGGGACGGAAAGCGAACATCCGGCCGACCAAGGCCTTGCTCTCGACTTGTTGAGCCGCCGTAGTTGCCGAAATCATCATGGCGGCCGCGATGACCAGGTACCCGAGGATCGCCGCCGCATACCCAAGTGAGTGATCGATCTGGTGGCCGCCGGAGTTCACGACCGCCTGGTGCGCGAGATAGCTGATGATGGCCGCGACCACGGCCGCAACGGCAACGACAGCCGCGAGTCGCCGCAGGCCCAAGATGATCGATGCCGCGCCGACGATGACGATCGCCAGAAGTTCGGCCCACGCGAGCCAGCCGAAAAATGCCGTTGCTAGCGCAGAGATATTCGACGCGTGTCTGACGACAGTGGCGGTCGAGCTGAACTTGCCATCACCGGCAGGGTCGTACCAGTGCATCAGCGTGATCGCGGCGATCACCGCGAGTGCACCCGACACCAAGGGCCAAAAACCCGGTCTGGTCAGATACGGCACGATCGTCGGCCAATAAGTAATGGCCAGGAAGAGCAGCACACCGATGCCGAGGAAAACGATGATGCGCGGCTCAAGTACAGACTTGCGGAATGCGTACCCGTAATCGGTTTGCGAGCCCTCCTGCGAGCCGACCATCATCGCGAGCACGACTCCGCCTGCGAGGCACGTCACCAGCCGCTTGAACAGAACCGTTCGGTGCGACGGCGCGTGGATCTGCGCGCGGGGTGGCAGCGTGCTGGGCGTACTGACGTCTGTCATGCCGCCCGCCCAACGCGCTCGCCAAGGAGACCAGTTGGGCGGAACATCAGCACGCCGACAAGAACGATGAACGCGACGACGTCGGTCCAGCTTGCGTCAAACCCCGGTATGAGGAGCACAAGGTTTTCGACGATACCGAGCAGCAGGCCGCCGAGCATGGCACCACGGATGTTGCCGATTCCGCCGAGCACGGCTGCCGCGAACGCCTTCACACCAGGGGCGAACCCCATGTTGTAAGCGAAGCTGAAGTTGAGGCCGAACAAGAAGCCGGCCGCGCCACCGAGCAAACCGCCAATGATGAACGTGCGTGAGATGGTCTTGTCGATGTCGATGCCCATGAGCGCGGCGGTCGGAGCGTCCTCGGATACGGCCCTGATACTGCGACCGAGCTTCGTCACGTTCACGAGTCTGTCGAGGAACACCATCATCGCGATGGCCGACAGCACGATAACAGCCTGAAGGGCTTTGACGTTCGCGCCGTCAATCTGGAACAGCGTCGTGTTGTGGTCGAAGAACACGGGGAACTGATTCGTGGTCTGGCTGTTGAAGAGTTTGCTAGCGAGGGTCGAGAGAAAGAACGACGCGCCAATCGCCCCGATCAAGAAGGCGAGTTTCGGCGCGCCTCTTCGTCTCAGCGGCCGGTAGGCCACTCTCTCGAGGACCCAGGCGATGCAGGCGGCGGTGATCGCGCCGGTGACCATGCCCACAGCGATCACGATCGGCACTTCCCACGTCGCGGTGCCTGAGCCGTCACCCACGATCAGGTGCACGACGATGTAACTGCCGAAGGCCCCAGACATGAATACCTCGCTATGCGCGAAGTTGATCAGCTGCAGGATCCCGTAGACCAGCGTGTACCCGAGGGCGATCAGGGCGTACATCGATCCTCGGGTCAGCCCGAGGATCAAGTAGTCGAAGAACTGGGTCATGCCTGGATGTCCCTCCGGGAGAGCATCACTCCGGCGACAGTGTGTAACACAGTCCACAGAAAACACAGTGCACAAATAAGACAGTGCACGCGTCGGCGCGAGAGGCGCCCCGGTATCCGAGTGAATCGGATACCGGGGCGCCGTCGGCTAGCCGCCCGTGCGGGTCGCGCTTACTACTGCTTGGTGATGTCTCCGAGGAGGACGATGGTGCCGGCCTTCTGCTGATACAGGTTGACCGTCGCCTGCGCGACTTCGCCGCCGGTCGCGAACTTCACCGTCGTGGTGATGCCCGGGTAGTCGAGCGCGTTGACCGCGGTCTCTACGGAGGCACGGGTGACTGCGCCCGCCTTTTGTGCCGCCGAAATCGCCGAGATCATCGCGTTGGTGGCGTCGTACGCCTCCGGCGAGTACGTCGATGGCGGGGTCTTGAACATCGCCGTGTACGCCTTACTGAACGCCGCGGCGGCCGGAGCCGTCGTCGCGTCGAGGCAACCACATGCGAAGTAGAACCCGTCACCGGCCGCACCAGCCGTCGAGCTGAACACGCTGGACTTGCCGCCGTTGCCGGAGATCTCGAAGCCCTTGTAGGAGGCAGCCTGGAGCGCCTTTGCCAGCAAGCCGGCCTGTGCGTCGTAACCGCCGTAGTACATCGCCGCGTCGCCAGACGAGGCGACCTTGGTCGCGATCGCGCTGTAGTCAGTGGTCGGCGCGATCGACTGCGTGTCGACCTTGACGCCCTTGGCCTTCAACTCTGCTGCCACAACCTGGGCCACGCCGGCGCCGTACGTCGACGTGTCGTCGACGACAAACGCCGTCTTGAACTTCGTCGCGAGGTAGTCAGCGGTTGCCTTGCCCTCGATGCCGTCGGTCGGCACGATGCGGTGGAACGTGGTGAACCCCTGGCTCGTCAGCGTCGCATTCGTCGCCGATGGGCTGATCAAGGCGAGACCGGCCTGTGAGTACTTCGCGCCGACCGCTGCCGTGGGACCAGAGAACGCCGGGCCGACGACGCCAACGACGGCTGCGTCTTGCTCGAGCGCAGCTTCGGCCGCAGGCGCACCAGCGGCGGTGCCGAGGTCGTCGGACGGGAGGACCGCGAGCTGGAAGCACAGATTCTTCGCTGCGTTCGCCTGCGAGACCGCCAAGGTCACGGCGTTGACCTCGTTGATACCGAGTTGCTTGTTGTCACCGGTGAGGGCGCCCTGGTAGCCGATCTTGTACGTCGTGCCGGTGCCGTTGCATGAGCCGCCGCCCGTGGAGGCAGACGCAGCCGCCGTGGGGGTTGAGCTGCCAAGGCTGCCGGCAGTGCTCTTCTTGCTGCTGCAGCCGGACAGGACCATTGCGCCGATGGCGCTAGCTGCCAGCACTGTCGTAAGGACTTTTTTCTGCACCGAGGTGCCTCCAACGAATAGACCGAATAGGCGCGCGGACGTCTGCCGTGCGTGCTGAGGACTGCGTGGGACAGTAGCGGGAGCGGGCGCCTGTTGATAAATTCTGCTGGCAATAAGTTGCGGTCGTAACCAAATCTTGTTCCAACGGTGACCGCGATGTCATGATATAGACCGTTATGCCGGTACCTCCGGAGGCGGGGTCTCGCCGCCCTCCGACGCAATCACCGCGTCGGCAATTGTCCGCATCGAGACGCGCTGGTCCATGGCGGACTGCTGAATCCACCGGAAGGCGTCGGGCTCGCTCAGCTGCCTCGTCGCCTGCAGGATGCCCTTGGCCCGGTCAAGGACTTTGCGCGTTGCCAGTTGCTCCGTGAGATTGGAGACCTCTGCTCCCAGGGCCGCTGCCTCGGCGTAGCGGCTCATGGCCATCTCGATTGCTGGCATCAGGTCGGTGGAGCTGAACGGCTTGACCAGGTAGGCCATCGCGCCTGCGTCGCGGGCCCGCTCGACGAGGTCTCGCTGGGAGAACGCCGTCAGGATCACGACCGGCGCAATCCCTGCTGCGGCGATCCGTTGCGCGGCGCTGATGCCGTCGAGCACCGGCATCTTGACGTCGAGAATCACCAAGTCGGGCCGCAGCTCTCGCGCGAGCTCCACGGCCTGTTCGCCGTCGCCTGCTTCACCGACGACCTCGTAGCCCAGCTCGTCGAGAGTCTCTTTGAGGTCGAGCCGGATCAGCGCTTCGTCCTCGGCGATCACGACCCTAGGTCGACGGAGCCGAGGCGGCGGTGCTGCGGCAGCGGTCGGCGTCCGCCCGGTGGTTTCAACGCGGGACGTCGATTGGCGGCCCTTCGCGATGTCGGCGGGCGTAGGCACGTGCTTGCCCCCCGCGTCGTCCTCCCGCACGCGGCCAGCCTACCCGGAACGATAGATTGACCCGCGCACTGCAAGCCTTGCCGGGAAGCCGGCGGCAGCCCCGGTAGCCCAACGGCAGAGGCAATGGTCTCAAACACCATCCAGTGTCGGTTCGAATCCGACCCGGGGTACCGAGCGCAGCGAGCGGGGCGGATGAGAACCGCACCGTAAGCAGTGTCGGTTCGAATCCGACCCGGGGTACCGAGCGCAGCGAGCGGGGCGGATGAGAACCGCACCGTAGGCAGTGTCGGTTCGAATCCGACCCGGGGTACCGAGCGCAGCGACCCGACCGCCTTTGGGCAAGGGCCATTCCTTGGACTGCTTCGCTTTACGTCCTTCGGAACGGCCCTCGCCCTCCGGCTGGCTCCGTTCGCTGCTTGTCTAATGCAGAAGCGCGTACCGCTCGGGGTCTCTCGAAGTTGTCAACGTGTGGACGCCTTCTTGAGCGTCCTGGGGCTGACAAGTCGGAGGAATCGCTGGCGCGCGGTCGGCTAGCTGTAGGCGGGGGCGTCGGTTTCGATCGTGTCGCCGATTCGGTGGACGCGCAGGGTGTTGGTCGAGCCGGTCACGCCGGGTGGGCTGCCCGCGACGATGACGACTAGTTCGCCGAGCTGGCAGCGCTCGAGGTCGAGCAGGGCTCGGTCGACCTGGCGCACCATCTGGTCGGTGTGGGAGACCGGGGGCACCAGGAAGGTCTCGACTCCCCAGGTGAGCGCAAGTTGGTTCCGGGTGGAACCGACCGGGCTGAACGCGAGTAGCGGGATCGCCGACCTGTACCTCGAGAGCCGACGCGCACTGTCGCCGGTCTCGGTGAACGCCACCAGGTACCGCGCCCCGAGGTCAGCCCCAACTTCGGCGGCCGCGTGCGCGATCGCACCGCCCTTGGTCCGTGCTTTCCCGACGACTCCCGGGATCGTGTCGAGGGCACCGTCTTCGACGGTGGCGATGATGCGGGCCATCGTTTCGACGGCGAGCGTGGGGTGCGCTCCGACGCTGGTCTCCCCTGACAGCATGAGCGCATCGGCCCCGTCGAGCACGGCGTTGGCAACGTCGGACACTTCGGCCCGCGTCGGCCGCGACGCCCCGATCATCGTCTCGAGCATCTGGGTGGCCACGATGACCGGCTTCGCGTTTCGCCGGGCCAGCGCGATCGCCCGCTTCTGTACCAGCGGGACCTGTTCGAGCGGCATCTCCACTCCGAGGTCGCCGCGCGCAATCATGAAGCCGTCGAAGGCCTCCATGATCTCCTCGAGGCGGTCGACCGCCTGAGGCTTCTCGATCTTGGCGATAACAGGAACCCGCCGACCTTCTTCGTCCATGATCTTCGCGACGTCGGCAAAGTCGTCGGCCGATCGCACGAACGACAGCGCGATCATGTCGGCGCCGATCCGCAATCCCCAACGGAGGTCGTCGACGTCTTTCTCGCTCATGGCGGGTACTGACAAAGCTGCGCCGGGCACATTGATCCCCTTGTGGTCGGAGATCGTGCCGCCTTCGATCACCATCGTGACGACCCGCGGGCCATCAACCGCGACGACCTCCAAGCAGACACGGCCGTCGTCGATCAGGATTCGCAGGCCGGGGTGGACGTCGCCGGGCAGCCCGGCGTACGTCGTCGAAGCAAGCACTTTGCTGCCGGGAACGTCCTCGGTGGTGATCGTGAACTCGGCGCCGGCAGCCAACGTCACCGGCCCGCTGGCGAGCCGACCAAGCCGGATCTTCGGGCCTTGCAGGTCGACCATGATGCCGACCGCCCGGCCGCTGGCGTCGGACGCCGCACGCACCAGCTCGTAGACCTGCTCGTGATCGGCGTGTGTGCCATGGCTGAGGTTCAGCCGCGCGACGTCCATGCCCGCATCGACGAGAGCTCGAATCGCCTCCGGCGAGTAGGTCGCCGGCCCCAAAGTGCAGACGATCTTTGCCCGGCGACTCATACCGTCAGCCTAAGGCGGGAGCCAGGCCTACCGGCCGTCGGCACGCTGGCGGTCAGGTGAGCGGCCGGGCGGTCGACTTGATGGGCACCGGAAGCCGGTCGAGCCCGGTGAGGAAATGGTCGACCGACGATGCCGCCGCACGGCCCTCGGCGATCGCCCAGACGATCAGCGACTGGCCGCGGCCGGCGTCACCGGCGACGAACACGCCGGGCACATTGCTCGCGTAGGACGAGTTGCGCGCGAGGTTGCCGCGGCTGTCGAGGTCGAGTCGGAACTGTTCGGCCAACGCGCGTTCAGGGCCGGTGAATCCCATCGCGAGCAGCACGAGTTCGGCTGGAATCTCGATTTCCGTGCCGGCAATCGCCTCGACCCGCCCGTCGGTCATCACGACCTCGACGACCCGCAGAGCGCGCACATTGCCGTCTTCGTCGGCAAGGAACTCCTCGGTGTTCACAGCGAACTTGCGTTCGCCTCCCTCTTCATGTGCAGAGGAGGTGCGCAGCATCAGTGGCCATGTCGGCCACGGTGTGATGGCGGCGCGACTCCCGGGCGGCTGCGGAAGGATCTCGAGTTGCGTAATCGACGCAGCGCCCTGCCGGTGTGCGGTGCCTAGGCAGTCGGCGCCGGTGTCGCCGCCGCCGATGATGATGACGTGCTTGCCGGCCGCGGTGATCGTCGGTTCGACGAGGTCGCCCTGCTGCACGCGATTCGCGATCGGCAGGTACTCCATCGCCTGGTGGATACCACCGACGTGCCGCCCGGTGATGGGCAGATCCCGAGCCACAGTCGAACCGATCGCGAGCACGATGGCGTCGTAGCGAGATTTCAGTTCGCGTGCAGTGAGATGGACGCCGATCTCCACCCCCGGCCGGAACCGGGTGCCTTCCGCCGACATCTGCGCGAGCCTGCGGTCGAGAACGGCCTTCTCCATCTTGAATTCCGGGATGCCGTAGCGCAGCAGGCCGCCGATGCGATCGGCGCGTTCGTACACGGCGACCGTGTGGCCGGCGCGCGTCAACTGCTGCGCCGCGGCCAGGCCGGCGGGACCGGAACCAACGACGGCTACGGTGTTTCCGGTCTGCCTGCCAGGCACTTGCGGCGTCACCCAGCCGTCGTCCCACGCACGGTCAGCAATCTCATGCTCGACCTGCTTGATAGCGACCGAACCACCCGTCTGCGACGGATCGATCGCGAGCACGCACGCGGCCTCGCACGGTGCCGGGCATAGTCGCCCGGTGACTTCAGGAAAGTTGTTGGTTGCGTGCAGACGCTCAGCGGCCTCTCGCCAATCCTGCCGCCAGACCAAGTCGTTCCACTCGGGAATCAGGTTCCCTAGAGGGCACCCGTTGTGACAGAACGGAATACCGCAGTCCATGCATCGACCAGCCTGCTTTTCCAGGCTGGCGTGCGGAAAGGGGTAGTAGACCTCGTTCCAATCCATGATGCGGACGTCGACGGGCCGGGTCTGTGCGGTCTCGCGGGCTGTTGTCAGGAAGCCCTTCGGGTCAGCCATGCGACGCCGCCATGATCTGCTCGTTGACATCGAGGCCCTCGTGCTCGGCTTTCGCGCGCGCTGCGAGCACCCGCTTGTAGTCGCGCGGCATGATCTTCGAGAACCGATCGATTGCCTTCGACCAATCAGCAAGCATCTCCGCAGCCAACCGCGAGCCTGTCTCGTCGGCGTGCCTGCGCACGAGGTCAAGCACGACGTCGCCGTCTGTGACGTCCAGAGGTTCGATCTCGACCATCTCGGTGTTGACCCGTGCAGCGTCGAGATCGAAGGCGTAGGCGATGCCGCCGGACATGCCGGCCGCGAAGTTGCGCCCCGTCGTTCCGAGAACGACGACGAGACCACCCGTCATGTATTCACAGCCGTGGTCACCAACGCCCTCGACGACCGCGCTCGCTCCGGAGTTACGAACGCCGAAACGTTCACCTACCACCCCACGAACGAACGCCTCGCCAGAGGTCGCGCCATACAACAGGACGTTGCCGGCGATGACGTTGCTTTCAGCCGGGAACGAGGCGTCGTCGGCAGGGCGAACGATGATGCGCCCACCCGACAATCCCTTACCCACGTAGTCGTTTGCGTCACCAACAAGCCGCAGCGTGATGCCGCGAGGCAAGAAGGCACCAAAGGACTGGCCCGCCGAACCGGTGAAGGTGATGTCGATGGTGTTGTCGGGAAGGCCCTCACCCCGATAGCGCTTCGTCACCTCGTGGCCGAGCATCGTGCCGACCGTGCGGTTCACGTTGCGGATCGGAATCTCGAACTTCACCGGGGTGCCCTCGTTCAACGCGCCTTCGGCCAGTGCGATCAGCGTGTTGTCGAGCGCCTTCTCCAAGCCGTGGTCTTGGCCCACCATGTTCCGGCGCGGTTCGCTGCGATCAACCGGGACGTGCAGGATCGGTGCGAGATCAAGACCGCTTGTCTTCCAGTGCTCAATCGCGTCGGTGGTGTCGAGGAACTCGACCTCGCCAATCGCCTCCGAAATGCTGCGGAAGCCCAACTCAGCAAGGTATTCGCGCACTTCTTCGGCGATGAACTCGAAGAAGTTCACCACGAATTCGGGCTTGCCGCTGAACCTCTTGCGCAACACAGGGTTCTGCGTTGCCACGCCGACCGGACACGTGTCGAGGTGGCACACGCGCATCATCACGCAGCCGGACACGACTAGTGGCGCGGTCGCAAAACCGAACTCCTCCGCACCGAGCAGCATCGCGATAACGACATCGCGACCGGTTTTCAACTGACCGTCGGTCTGGACGACGATCCGCTCGCGCAAGCCGTTCGCGATCAGCGTCTGCTGCGTTTCAGCAAGACCGAGTTCCCATGGGCCGCCTGCGTGCTTCAGCGAGGTAAGCGGAGCCGCACCGGTACCACCGTCGTGACCAGAGATCAGGACGACGTCGGCGTGCGCCTTCGCGACTCCGGCGGCGACCGTGCCGACGCCGACCTCCGCAACGAGCTTGACGTGCACCCGCGCCCCAGGGTTTGCGTTCTTCAGGTCGTGGATCAGTTGCTTCAAGTCTTCGATCGAATAGATGTCGTGATGCGGCGGCGGTGAGATGAGTCCGACCCCTGGCGTTGAGTAGCGCGTTTTCGCGATCCACGGGTAGACCTTGTGACCCGGAAGCTGGCCGCCCTCGCCCGGCTTCGCACCCTGCGCCATCTTGATCTGCAGGTCGTCGGCGCCGGTGAGGTACTCGCTCGTGACACCGAACCGACCACTCGCCACCTGCTTGACCGCGGAACGCCGGTTGTCGTAAAGCCGATCGGCGTCCTCGCCACCTTCGCCGGTGTTTGAGCGGGCGCCGAGCGAGTTCATCGCAATGGCGAGGTTCTCGTGCGCTTCGCTGCTGATCGATCCGTAGCTCATCGCACCTGTCGAGAACCGCTTCACGATGGCGGAGACCGGCTCGACCTCGTCGAGTGGCACCGGCGGCCGCAAACCGGTGCGCAGCTTGAAAAGACCGCGCAACGTCATGAGCTCGCGTGACTGGTCGTCAACCAACCTGCTGTAGTCCTTGAAGAGCTCATAGCGACCTGTTCGAGTCGAGTGCTGCAGCCGGAACACAGTCTCCGGGTTGAACAGGTGCGGCTCGCCCTCGCGACGCCATTGATAGTCGCCACCGATTTGCAACCGTCGGTGTGACTGCTGCACGCCACCCATCGGGTAGGCATGCGTGTGCCGCGACTCGACCTCGTTGGCAATAACATCAAGACCGACGCCACCCAGCTTCGACGACGTGCCGGTGAAGTAACGGTCGACAACGTCGTGGGAAAGGCCGAGGGCTTCGAACACCTGAGCGCCCGTGTACGAGGCGACCGTCGAGATACCCATCTTCGACATCACCTTCAGCACGCCCTTGCCGAGAGCCTTCACCAGGTTGTGCACCGCGGTGTCGCCATCGATGCCGGTGATCGCTCCGGTGCGGGTCATGTCCTCGACGGTCTCCATCGCCAGATACGGGTTGACCGCCGCTGCGCCGTACCCGATCAGTAGCGCGACGTGATGTACCTCGCGCACATCGCCGGCCTCGACGATCAGGCCAACCTTCGTGCGCGTCTTCTCTCGAATCAGGTGATGATGCACGGCGGCGGTCAGCAGCAGAGACGGGATCGGTGCACGCTCGCGGTCTGAGTCGCGATCAGACAACACGATGATGCGAGCACCGCTGTCGATAGCAGCCGAAATCTCGGCAGCGATCTCGCTGAGCCGGTGCTCGAGCGCCTCTCCCCCGCCATCGACGTCGTACAGACCGCGCACGACGAACGGCGCGAGACCCGGCAAGTCACCGTCGTCGTTGACGTGCAAGATCTTGGCTAGCTCGTCATTGTCGATCACCGGGAACGGCACGACGATCTGCCGACACGAGATCGGGCCCGGCTCAAGCAGGTTCTGTTCGGGCCCGATCGCACCAGCGAGCGACGTGACGAGCTCCTCGCGGATGGCGTCGAGCGGCGGGTTGGTGACCTGCGCGAACAGCTGGCTGAAGTAGTCGAAAAGCAGCCGCGGCCGAACGGACAGCGCGGCGAGTGGGGTGTCGTTACCCATCGATCCGATCGGTTCTGCAGCGGCGCTCGCCATCGGAGCGAGCAGGATTCGCAGCTCCTCCTCGGTGTAGCCGAATGTCTGCTGACGACGCAGCACCGACTCGTGCGAGTAGCTGATGTGCTCGCGGTCGGGCAACTTCGGGAGCTTCAGCAACCCTGCGTGCAACCAGTCGTCGTAAGGATGTTCGGCCGCAAGCTCCGACTTGATCTCGGCGTCATCGACAATGCGGCCAGCCGCCGTATCGACGAGAAACATCCGGCCAGGCTGCAGACGGCCCTTACGGACGATCGACGCAGGATCGATGTCGAGCACGCCGACTTCGCTTGCGAGTACGACAAGACCCGTATCGGTCACCCAGTAACGGGCGGGTCGAAGACCGTTGCGGTCAAGCACGGCACCGATCAGGGTGCCGTCCGTAAATGTCACGCAGGCTGGCCCGTCCCACGGTTCCATGACACTCGCGTGGAATTCGTAGAACGCCCGCCGCGCGGCGTCCATCTCGGTGTTCTTCTCCCACGCCTCGGGGATCATCATCAAGACGGCGTGCGGAAGCGACCGACCACCCAGATGGAGGAGTTCGAGCACCTCGTCGAAGCTCATCGAGTCGCTGCCACCGGTCGTGCAGATCGGGAACAGTTGCTCGAGGTCGCCGGGAATCAGGTTGCTCGCGAGCAGGCTTTCGCGCGCGCGCATCCAGTTGCGGTTGCCCTTGATGGTGTTGATCTCGCCGTTGTGTGCGATGTACCGGTACGGGTGCGCAAGCGGCCAACTCGGGAACGTGTTCGTCGAGAACCGGGAGTGCACGAGTGCGAGTGACGACGCGAATCGTGGGTCGGACAGGTCGGGAAAGAACGGCTCCAACTGCGGCGCCGTGAGCATGCCTTTGTAGACGAGCGTCCGTGCCGACAACGACGCGAAATACACCTCGATCTCGCGCTCGATCCTCTTCCGCGCGCGAAAGACCATGCGCTCAAGAGTCATACCCGTCAGCGTCGGGTCGTTCGCCGCGACGAACACCTGCCGGAAGCGCGGCATCATTGCCCGTGCGCTCGGACCAGGGATTTCCGGGACGACGGGAACTTCGCGCCAGCCGAGCAACCGAAGGTCTTCGTCGGCGACGATACGCTCTATACCGGCGACCGCGTTCCCAGCGGCAAAGTTGTCGATGGGCAGGAAGGCGATGCCGACGGCGTAGGCGCCCAAGGCCGGCAACGGAAAATCGACGACGCCACGAAAGAAAGCGTCCGGGATCTGGGTAAGCAAGCCGGCGCCGTCGCCGGTGTCAATCTCGCGGCCGGTAGCGCCACGGTGTTCGAGGTTGCGCAACGCGGTGAGGGCATTCGCGACGACGTCGTGGCTACGGCCACCAGCAAGATCAGCGACGAACGCGACACCGCACGCGTCGTGTTCGAATGCGGGGTCGTATAGCCCACCAGTCGTTGGACTCGACATGGCTCTCCCGTCGCCTGCTGCTCCTGTGCAGACACGACGCTGAGCGCCGCTGCCTTGCACGTTCAACAGGGACGACGTTGGCCCTGACCCATGCTTGCATTACTCGTGCCAAATCTCACGCGCAATACGGCCACAGATTAGCGCATGAGCGGGTTGGGTCCTCCTGGGCGACTCAGGTGATGTGGGTGCCGATGGCGGCACCGACGGCAAATGTGACACCAGCCGCAACGGCTCCCAGCACCAGCTGGCGCATACCTCCGTACCACCACGGACGCCCGGTGATGCGAGCGACGACGGTTCCGGCCAGCAGCAACGCAAGCCCAGCGACGATCGCCGCAGGCCACAGCGCAGATGCGCCGAACACAAACGGCAGCAGTGGGAGTGCCGCGCCGATCGAAAACGATACGAAAGACGACCCGGCGGCTAGGTAGGGCGAGGGCAAGTCGCCGACGGAAACGCCGAGCTCTTCACGCGAGTGGATCTCGAGCGCCTGATCGGGGTCGCGAGACAACTGCTTCGACACTTCGAGCGCCAGCGCGCGGTCGACGCCGCGGGAGATGTAGAGGTCGGCGAGTTCGGCTTGCTCGGCCGCGGCGTTGTGTCGCAACTCATACCGCTCGACCTCAATCTCGGCCCGCGCCAAGTCACCTTGCGAAGCAACCGAGACGTACTCACCGACAGCCATCGAGAATGCACCCGCGACCAAGCCACCGAGGCCGCTCAGGATCATTAAGTGGCGCGACGCTTGGGCACCGGAGAAGCCGGAGATCAGTGAGAAGTTGGAAATCAGGCCGTCCATCGCGCCGAAGACAGCAGGTCGCAGCCAGCCGCCGGTGACATCGCGGTGGTCGTGATGAACCTCCGGGCGCGGCTGGGCCGCGGCGATCTCATGGTGTCCTGTGGTCACGATTCACCTCCGTGACTGGGCGGCAGCTCCGCTCCGACGGCCACCTCATCCACATTCTCATCCGCGGGCTCGGCTTCCTCCACATTCTCATCCGCAGGCTCGGCTTCATCCGCAGGCTCGGGCTCAGGTTCCGCCGCGAGCTCGACGACCTCCTCAGGCTCCACAATCTCCCCCGGCTCAGTCGCCTTGACTGGGCGGAAGAGGAGAGCGACGTCCATCGCGGGATCAAGCGCATCGATCGGTTCGGTGGCAACCATGGGTTCAGGGTCATCAGGCGGATCGACCACATCGGCGGACTCGCTGGTAGCCGAGACGTCGGACGCGGGCGCCTCGCCGGCCGAGTCCGCAGGCGAACCCACAGCCGAATCGATGGACGTCTCGGCAGCATCGCCACCGCGCACGAGGACGACTTCACGACCGGGATGGCGTCGTGCCGACACCAGGTATCCGATGACACCAGCGAGGACGATCGCGATGCTCGTCCAGTCGTTGAGTCGCAGCCCGTAGAAGTGGTGCGCGGGGTCGATCCGCAGCGCCTCGACCCAGCCGCGACCCACGCCGTAGATAACGAGGTACAGCGCGAACACCCGGCCGTGGCCCAGCTTGTACTTGCGGTCGAGCAGGATCAGGGCGATCGCGGTGCCGATATCCCAGATCGACTCGTACAGGAACGTCGGCTGAAAATAGCCGTACACGTTCGTAAAGACACCGGAGTGGCACTCGGCCTGGACTGCGCTGGGCTCGTACGGACTAATCCCATTCGGGCCCGGTAGTACGCCGCACTGATGCGCAGCATCGATGCGCACCGACCACGGCAACGAGGTCGGCCGACCGTAGAGCTCCTGGTTGAACCAGTTTCCCCAGCGGCCAATCCCTTGAGCCAGCACGAGGCCTGGTGCAATGGCGTCGGCGATCGGCGGCATCAGCACTCCGCGGCGACGGCACGCGATGAGAACACCGAGACCGCCAAATGCGACCGCCCCCGGAATGCCCAGACCGCCCTTCCAGACCTCGAGCGAGCGAATCGGGCTGCCGCCCTTGCCGAAGTAGGTCGACCAGTCCGTGGCGACGTGATAGATCCGGCCACCGACCAAGCCAAACGGCACCGCCCAGGTCGAGATCTCGTTGATCACACCAAGGGCACCGCCCCGGGCGCGATAGCGCCGGTCGGCCAGTATGGCTGCCGCGAAGATCCCGATGATGATGCAGAGTGCGTAGCCGCGAATCGGAACCGGACCAAGATGCCAAACGCCGTCGCTTGGGCTCGGGATGTAGTCGTGCAGCGAGTGAAGGGCTGGCAAGGCGGTCGTCGTCATCACTGATACGACGCTACCGGCGGCGCACGCCGGCAGCCAGTTCGGCCGCCAGAGTACGCACCGCGACTGCCTCGTCCTGAGTACCGCGCGCTTCGAGGACACGGCGCACGAACGCCGAACCGACGATCACCGCGTCGGCGTAGCCGGCGACCTCGGCGGCCTGGTCCGCGTTACTGACGCCGAGCCCGACGCCTACCGGCAGGGACGTCGTGGCGCGGATCCGGTCGACCAAGCCGGGGGCCAGTGAACTGGTCTGGGCACGGGTCCCGGTGACCCCCATCACCGAGGCTGCGTAGATGAAGCCGCGGCAGTATCGGGCTGTCATGGCAAGCCGCCGATCGGTGCTGCTCGGCGCGACCACGAAAATGCGATCGAGACCGTGGGCGTCGCTCGCCTCGACCCACGGCTCTGCCTCATCGGGCAACAGGTCGGGGGTGATCAGCCCGCAGCCACCGGCGGCAGCGAGGTCACCGGCGAATCGCTCGACGCCATACCGTTCGACCGGATTCCAGTACGTCATCACCACGGTCGGCACTCCTGTGGCCGCAACCGCCTCAACGGTGCGCAACACGTGCGCGGTCGTCGATCCAGCCCGCAGCGCGATGTCGTGCGAGCGCGCGATCGTCGGACCTTCGAGCACCGGATCGCTGTACGGCAGCCCGACCTCGATCGCGTCGACGCCGCCCTCGACCAACGCCTGCAGCACCGCGATCCCCCGGTCCGGGGTGGGAAAACACGCAGGTAGGTAGCCGATGAGGGCGGCACGGCCCTCCGCCTTGCAGCGGGCGAGCGCCTCGTTCAGCTTGCTCGGCGCGAACGTCACGGGCATCGCTGTCATCGAACCCCCGTCGGCGAGGACTCAAGATTGAACCAGGCCGCCGCCGTGTCGACGTCCTTGTCGCCGCGCCCGGACAGACTCACCAGCACCACGGCGTCCGGTCCTAGCTGGCGGCCCAGGTGCAACGTGCCTGCGAGTGCATGCGCGCTTTCGATGGCCGGAATGATGCCCTCGGTCCTGGCGAGCAGCAAGAACGCGTCCATCGCTTCGGAGTCGGTGATCGGCAGGTAGGTGACCCGGCCAGTCTCGGCGAGCCACGCGTGCTCCGGGCCCACGCCCGGGTAGTCGAGCCCGGCAGAGATCGAGTGGGACGCAAGCGTCTGGCCGTCAGAGTCCTGCAAGACATACGTCCGCGCACCGTGCAAAACGCCGCGGGTACCCGCACTCAACGTCGCCGCGTGGCGGCCGGTCGCGACTCCGTCGCCCCCTGCCTCGAAGCCATAGAGGCGCACCGAGTTGTCTGGCAGAAACGCAGTGAAGATGCCGATCGCGTTGGAGCCGCCGCCTACGCACGCAGTGACGGCGTCGGGCAGTCGACCGGTCAGCGCCAAGACCTGCGCGCGGGCTTCCTCGCCCACCACCTTCTGAAAGTCGCGGACCAACGCGGGGAACGGGTGCGGGCCGGCGACGGTGCCGAAGAGGTAATGCGTGTCCTCGACCGTGGTGACCCAGTCGCGGAAAGCCTCGTTGATGGCGTCCTTCAACGTCTTGGTCCCCGCGGTGACCGTGACCACTTCGGCTCCGAGCAGTTTCATCCGCGCCACGTTGAGGGCCTGTCGGCGGGTGTCCTCTTCTCCCATGTAGATCGTGCACTCGAGGCCGAATAGGGCGGCCGCGGTTGCCGTGGCAACGCCGTGCTGGCCCGCGCCGGTCTCGGCGATGACTCGCTTCTTGCCCATGCGAACCGTGAGCAGCGCCTGACCCAACACGTTGTTGATCTTGTGCGAACCGGTGTGAGTGAGATCCTCGCGTTTCAGCAGGATGCGGGCCCCGCCGGCGTGCTCCGATAGTCGGGTTGCATCGGTGATCGGCGTCGCGCGGCCGGCGTACGTCGTGAGCAACCGCGAGAGTTCGGCCGTGAACGTCGGGTCGGCCATCGCCTCGGTATACGCAACGCCCAACTCGTCGAGTGCGGCGACAAGGGCTTCGGGAACGAACCGGCCACCGAAGGGGCCGAAATGGCCACTGGCGTCAGGAAGCTTGGGCGCGATCACCGAACAAGCTTATGGGGCGCAAACCGCGCCACGCTTACTGCCCGTGCCGCAGGGCCGGGTGCGCCCCTGCTGTGACAAGGTCGGCGACCGCCTGGCGCGGATCCTTGTCGGTGACCAGCCCTTCGCCAACGAGCACCGCGTCGGCGCCCGCCGACGCGTACGCGAACAGGTCATGTGGGCCGCGGATACCCGACTCTGCAATCTTCACAATGCCCGGCGGGATGCGCGGAGCCAGCCGTGCGAACAGTGTGCGGTCGATCTCGAAAGTGCGCAGATCGCGGGCGTTCACCCCGATGATCCGAGCGCCCGCATCGACGGCCCGATCGACCTCGACCTCGTCATGCACCTCGACGAGCGGAGTGAGGCCGAGCGATTGGGCACGTTCGACCAACGACACCAAGGCGCTCTGGTCGAGCGCCGCAACGATGAGCAGCACCATGTCGGCGCCGTAGGCGAGGGCTTCCCACAATTGATACGAGTGGTAGATGAAGTCTTTACGCAGCAAGGGAATGTCGACGGCTTTGCGGACGGCCTCGAGGTCGGCGAGAGACCCATGGAACTTGCGCGGTTCGGTCAAGACGCTGATGACAGCGGCGCCGCCGTCCTCGTAGGCACACGCGAGCGCTGCGGGATCCGTGATGTGCGCGAGGTCACCGCGGGAGGGACTCGACCGCTTCACTTCGGCGATGACCGTGACCGCGTCGCGCTTCAGTGCTGACACCCCGTCGGCCGGGGCTGTCCGCTTCGCAGCCTTTGCTTTGAGTTCGTCGAGTGGCACCGCGCGCTGGCGCTGCTCCATATCGGCGCGGACGCCGAGCAGGATCTCGTCGAGCACGCTCACGTAGCGATCCCCTCGTGCGCCTGTTAGCCAGCTTGTCGAGCACTCTCCGCAGAACTGCCTCAGGGTAGCGGCCGGGGAAACGACGCCCGTCGCTAGCCCCCTGGGCGGTAACCCGTCAGCCTCGCGGCCCGAGCGGCAGCGTGATCGTGAAGCAGGCCCCGCCCTCGGGCGATCTGCCGGCCACTGCGCGACCGCCCAGCCGTGCGGTGAGGCCGGCGACCAAGGCGAGTCCGACCCCTGTTCCGACCCGCCGCACGCCGCGATACCGGTCGTACAACGCGGAGCGATCGAACGCGACCCTGCAGTCATCCTCGGTCAGGCCGGGCCCGCCGTCGCGCACCTGCAGGATCGCCTCGGAGGCGGACGCGCCGACGAAGAAGACGATGGGACGCCCCCCAGGCGTCACCCGCAACGCGTTCTCAGCCAGACCGTCGATGATCTGACGTACTCGCGTCGGATCGGTGTCGACCACGACCGGCCAATCCGGGGCCTCGAGACTGAACTCAACGCCCTCCTTAAGGCAGCGATCTGACCACACCGTCGCCGCCTGCCTGACGAGCGCGACAAGGTCGAGCCTGGTGACATCGATCCGAAAGTCCTCGGCGCCGAGTCTGGCGAGGTCGAGGAGGTCGGAGACCAATCGCTCGAGACGGCTGGACTCGGCCAGGAGCACGTGGCCGGTCGCCTCCACCGCGGCGGGCGGCACCACGCCGTCCGCTAATGCTTCGGCGTATCCCTTCACGGCCGTCAGTGGCGTGCGGAGCTCGTGCGAGATCGACAACAGGAACTCGCGTTGCCGACCTTCGCTTGTGGTGAGAGCGCCGCTCAGGGCATTCAACGCATCGGCGACGGCGGCGACTTCCGCCGGACCTTCGGGCACGAGGCGGACGTCGCGTGCACCCGTCGACAGTCGTCTGGCGGCGCCAGCGGCGTGCTGCAAGGGCCTGGCCAACCGTCTCGCTAGCAAGACGCCGGTGAGCGCAGCAACGACGAGACCGGCGATGAGTGCGATGAACAGCCGCAACCCGACCTGGCTACCCGCCGATCGCGCGTCGGCGACTTTCTGGACCAGGACCACGCCGCCGCCCGCCGCTGCTCCGGTGGTGATCGCCCGCCCCTCGAGGTAGTACCGGCCCCCGCTGAGATGCCGAACCTCCGAGAAGCTCTTGCCCGCCTTGAGCTCGGCCACCTCGGCCGGCGTGAGAATTCCGCTCGTCGCGACGGCGCCGCCCGGGCCTGTCACGAGACCGTCGGGCTGAACCACGAGTAGCTGTACTTGCTGCGTTCGTAACAACGCGATGATCTGAGCCCGCACAGCGACCCGGCCGGCCCTCGACACATCTGCGGCGTCGACGGAAAGGCTCGCGTACTGCATCAGAACCTTGCGCCCGGTGTCGTCCGCTGCCCTGCTGATCACGCGGGCCAACACGAGGCCGGCGATCAGGACGGCAATCGCCGCGGCCAAGGTGGTGACAAGCGCGATGCGGGTCGCCAGGCCAGTACGGCGTTTAGACATCGGCGCTGTATCCCACCCCACGCACTGTGCGGATCGGGCTCGCGTCACCGAGCTTCGCGCGCAGCTGCGCAACGTGGACGTCGACGGTGCGGGTGCCTGCGGCCGCGGCATAGCCCCAGACCTCCGACAGCAGGTGCTCGCGCGGAAACACGCGCCCGGGACGCCTGCATAAGAACTCCAGCAGCTCGAACTCTGTCGCCGTGAGATCGACGGGCTGCCCGTCGGCGCGCACGCGCCGGCGCGCCGGATCGACCGTCACCCGGCCGACGACGTACACCCGCTCCTGCGAGCCGGCATCGGTGCTGCTGCGGCGAAGTACCGCCTTCACGCGCGCTACCAGCTCGCGCGGGCTGAACGGCTTGGTCAGGTAGTCGTCGGCGCCCAGCTCGAGACCGAGGATCCGGTCGACCTCTTCGTCGCGGGCAGTGACGAACAGGATCGGCGTCCAGTCACCGTCGGCGCGCAGGATGCGGCAGACCTCCGTGCCGTCGATCGTCGGAATGCCGACATCGAGCACGATCGCGACCGGATGCAGATTGCGCGCAGCCGCAAGGCCGGCCCTGCCGTCTGACTCGACATGCACTCCGAAGCCTTCGCGGGTCAGGTACATGCGCTCGAGATCGGCGATGGCCCGCTCGTCCTCAATGACCAGGACAAGGCCCTTCGCGGAACCATCGCCCGAGGGCGCGGTGAGTTCCGTCATGGTGAGCCTCCTGATTCGCACCGCTAGATCAGCATCGCCGTCCATATCGTCGGCAACGGCTGCGCAACGCCGTGTTCGAGAATTGTTCGAGCCATGTACGGAGCCTCAGGCGGTCGGGTCGTCGCCTTCGTCGAGGCGGTCCCAGATCGAAGTCTCGGTGGCCGGCCCACGTTTGGCCGCACCCGCCGACTCATACCGCCGCCCCATCGCCGGCCACCCGCCACTCGCGACCGCCGCGAATACCCCGGTGGCGACCGCCACAACGCCGGCGACGAGGGCGATCCACGGCCACGGCGTCGCCCGACCGTCGGTGTAAGTGCTCGCTTCGGGAACATCAAGCTGGTCGGTGGTGAAGGCGATCGTCAGCACCGCCAGGTAACCGATGCCAAGGCCGGCGAGCGCAATGAGCGCGCCGGCAATGCGACGGCCGAGACCGCGGGTCGCGGGCAACACGACGACACCAGCCAGGACAACGAGTGCGAGCGTGCCGGCGGCCCCTGCGGTGGCATGCCCGGTCGCGCTGGCTCGCAGATCGGCGAGGCCGGTGCGCGGCACCGTGTAGTGCAGCCACACCCGGCCGACGGCGAACAGCGCGACCGCGCCGGACAGGACGCACCCCGTGACCGCGACGCCGAGGCCGCGACGCCCGGGCTGCGTCGTTGCCGGCGCAGGAATGGACTCGGTCGTCGAACTCACGGCGCGCGCAGTGCCTGCGCGATGGCGACGGCCGACAGCACGGTGTTCGCCTTGTGCCGGCACTCGGCGTCCTCGGTGGCCGGGTCGGAATCGGCGACCAGCCCAGCACCGGCCTGGACGTAGACCGTGCCGTCTCGAACGACCGCCGTGCGGATGGCGATCGCGGTGTCGAGGTCGCCGGCGAAGTCGACGTAGCCGACCACCCCGCCGTACAAGCCTCTGCGCGTCGGTTCGAGCTCCTCGATGATCTCCATCGCGCGGACCTTCGGTGCACCCGAAAGCGTGCCAGCAGGGAAGGTCGCACAAAGCACATCGAGCGCATCATGTGCCGGATCGACCTGCCCGATGACCGTCGACACGATGTGCATGATGTGGCTGTAGCGCTCGACGGTCATGAAGTCGACGACCTCGACCGTGCCGGGCGTGCTGATGCGACCGAGGTCGTTGCGGGCCAGATCGACCAGCATGACGTGCTCGGCCCGCTCCTTTGGATCCGCGAGCATCTCTGCGGCCAGGGCGTTGTCGTCCTCAGGCGTTGCACCGCGCGGCCGGCTGCCCGCGATCGGATGCATCGTCGCCCGACCGTCCATCACCGTCACGTGTGCTTCAGGACTCGACCCCACGACGTCGAAGCCGTCGAACCGCAACAGGTACAGGTACGGGCTCGGATTGCGGGCGCGCAGCACCCGGTAGATGTCGAGGGCGCTGACCGTGGTCGGGGTCTCGAACCGCTGACTCGGCACGACCTGGAAGATGTCACCGGCCCGGATGTACTCACGCGCCCGCTCGACCCATGACATGTATTGCTCACTGGACGTGCGGCGCACCGGCGGCGGCGTCACTGCGTCGCTCATGATGGCGATCGTCGACGGCGCTGGGCTCTGTAGCGCCACGGTCATCTCGTCGAGGCGCTTCTCCGCGTTCTCGGCTGAATCGCCGGGTAGCACATTGGCGATCAGCAGCACGCTGCCGTCGTGATGATCGAGCACCGCGAGGTCGGTCACGAGGAACATCACCAGCTCGGGCAGGTGCAGATCGTCGATCGTGTCGTCGGGCAACTTCTCGAGGCGGCG
>DATCDK010000094.1:0-17990 GCA_036510735.1 Acidothermaceae bacterium
CATCCCCGGCTGCGCATGCGGCATGCGCGCTTCGTCATCGACGAGGCCGCGCGAGACGCCTGGCTGCGGCACATGCGGACGTCGCTGGACGAGCTGGAGGTGGACCCCGCGCTGGACGCGCAGCTGTGGGACTACCTGGTCATGGCGGCCCACAGCCTGCTCAACCGGCCCAGCGGCCCGTCAGCGGGGCAAGACCTGGGTCTCACGCCCCGCTGACGGCAGGCCCGGTCAGGTGCGGGTGAGCTTGCGGTAGGTGACCCGGTGCGGGCGGGCGGCTTCGGCGCCGAGACGGTCGATCTTGTTCTTCTCGTAGGCCTCGAAGTTGCCCTCGAACCAGAACCAGTTGGCCCCGCCTTCCCAGGCCAGGATGTGGGTGGCGATCCGGTCCAGGAACCACCGGTCGTGCGAGGTGATCACCGCGCAGCCGGGGAAGTCGAGCAGCGCGTTCTCCAGTGAGGAAAGCGTCTCGACGTCCAGGTCGTTGGTCGGCTCGTCCAGCAACAACAAGTTGCCGCCTTGCTTCAAGGTCAGCGCGAGGTTCAGTCGGTTGCGCTCGCCACCAGACAGGACGCCGGTTGGCTTCTGTTGATCGGGACCCTTGAAGCCGAAGGCCGATACGTAGGCGCGGCTCGGCATCTCGACGTGGCCCACCTTGATGTAGTCGAGCCCGTCGGACACGACCTCCCAAAGGTTCTTCTTCGGGTCGAGGCCCGAGCGGCTCTGGTCGACGTAGGAGATGGTGACCGTTTCGCCGATCTTGATAGTGCCCGCGTCAGGCTGCTCCTCGCCGATCAGCATCTTGAACAGCGTCGTCTTGCCGGTGCCGTTCGGGCCGATCACACCCACAATTCCGTTACGCGGCAGCGAAAAAGAGAGACCCTCCATCAGAAGTTTCTCATCGAAGCCCTTGGTCAACCCTGATGTCTCGACCACGATGTTGCCGAGGCGAGGGCCGGGCGGAATCTGGATCTCGTCGAAGTCGAGCTTCTTGTACTTGTCGGCCTCGGTGGCCATCTCTTCGTAGCGATCGAGACGTGCCTTGCTCTTCGCCTGCCGCGCCTTCGGGTTCGACCGCACCCATTCGAGTTCGTCCTCGAGCCGCTTGCGCATCTTCTGGTCTTTCGCGCCCTCAACCTTGATGCGAGCGGCCTTGGCCTCGAGGTAGGTCGTGTAGTTGCCCTCGTACGGATACGTGCGGCCGCGGTCGATCTCGAGGATCCACTCCGCCACGTTCTCCAAGAAGTACCTGTCGTGGGTGACCGCGACGACAGTGCCCGGGTACTTCTCGAGGTGCTGCTCGAGCCAGAGCACGCTCTCGGCATCGAGATGGTTGGTCGGCTCGTCGAGGAGCAAGAGGTCGGGCTGCTGCAAGAGCAGCTTGCATAGCGCGACTCGACGGCGTTCACCGCCGGACAGCACGCTGACGTCGGCGTCGGGCGGCGGGCAGCGCAATGCATCCATGGCCTGCTCGAGTTGGGCATCGAGATCCCAGGCGTTGCGGTGGTCGAGTTGCGCCTGCAACTCCCCCATCTCGGCCAGCAGGGTGTCGTAGTCGGCGTCCGGGCTGCCGAGTTCTTCGGAGACCTGGTTGAACCGCGCCATCAGGGCCATCGTCGCGGCGACGCCGTCCTCGACATTGCCGAGAACGGTCTTGGTGTCGTCGAGCTTCGGCTCCTGGTCGAGGATCCCGACGGTGAAGCCCGGCGTCATATACGCCTCGCCGTTGCTCGGCTGCTCGACGCCCGCCATGATGCGCAGCACGCTCGACTTGCCCGCGCCGTTAGGTCCTACGACACCGATCTTGGCGCCGGGCAGGAACGACAAAGTGACGTCGTCGAGGATGACCTTCTCGCCGTACGCCTTGCGGGCTTTTCTGAAGACATAAATGAATTCGGGCACGGTGGAGAAGTCTACGGGACGTCGAGCAGCCCCCCGTTACGTGCACCTAGCCGCAACTTGTCAGCTCGTCCACGCTTTCTTGAGCGTGCAGAAGCTGACAGCTTGCAGGTCTGGTGCTACATGTCGTCGAGCGTGAAGTTTCCTGCGGTTGGCGCGGTACCACTCGCCGGCGGCGGCGTGTAGGGCTGGCCGGGAGCCGCTGGCTGCTGGTACGGAGCCGCTGGCTGTTGATAGGGCGCCGGCTGGGCGGCCGCTGCCTGTGCTGCTTGCGCGAGGGCGGTGTCGACCGCGACGAGTGCGGCGACGGTGGCCTCATGGTCGCCGCCCTGCCGCTGCTCGCGATAGAACGCTTCACCCAACGCCTTGTACAGCTCGGATTCGGAGCGACCCTGCTGGAAGGCGCCGACCTTTGCTTGCCCCTGTGCCATCGCCGCTGTTGCGGACGCCTTGGCCTTGTCGAGAAGTCCCATGTCCGTTGCTACCCTCCGAAGAGACTGCCGAGCGGGTTGCTGGCCTTTTCATCGTGGCCGAGGTGCGCGTGCTGCACGATCGCGTGGGCCAGCGAGTCGATGGTCATCGACTGGAGTATCGCATTGCCGTCGCCTTCGAGGGTCGCCAGGTTGAACCCGTTACCCCCGAGCAAACCGGTGACGATTGTCTGCGCGTTGAGGGCACCGACGCGCTCGACGCCGTACTTCAGGGAGTCCTCGAACGCGACTAAGCAACCGGTGTGCACCTGGATCTTGCCCCCGTACTTCGCCGGGTTGATGTCGATGAAGTTGCCGGCGCCGGCGATCAGCACGGTGCCCACACCGCCGAACTTCTGGAGAACGAATCCCTCGCCACCCTTGAAGCCTGCACGCAGACCGCTGAAGGCAATGTCGTTGGTGACGCCGCCTTCCGCGCAGACGAACGAGTCCTTTTCGGCGAACCACCCTCTGGTGCCGTCAAGTTCGAGCGCCCGCATCTCACCCGGCAGCGTGCCCGCGACACTGACGAGACCGGCGCCGCCCCTCGCGGTGAAGTACTGGAACGCGATCGACTCGCCCGCGAGCATCCGCTTGCCGGCGTTCATCGCCATGCCGAGCAGGCCGCCACCCGCACCGCCCCCGCCAGCTGCCGAACTCTGCGACGCGATGTGGGTTTCGATGCCGACGTTGACCGTCTTCCACAGGAACTTGCCAGCGTCGGCGTAGATGGTCTGGCCATCGGCAATCTGACAGACGGCCATCTGCATCGCGTTACCGATGATCTTGTGAGACAGAGTCATTGCGCCGGTCCCTCCACCGAAGAAATCTCAACCGTTGGTGAGGGCTCGACGCTACCGATGTTCACCGAAAACGGATAGCTCTCAAATTGGTCAAGCCGAGGTCCTGATCTGTTCAAGCGGCGGCGCCGCGCCAGCCAGTGCGGCGTCGAATCGAGACAGGACGACGTCGACGACCTCCGGAGCAGCGCCGAGAACCTCGGTCACGACGTCTGCGCCCGCATCGTGCAAGCGATCCGCCAGCTCGCCCGGTGCCAGCACGTAGGTGGCAATCGCCACCTGCTTTGCGCCGCGCGCCCGCAGATCGGCAACCACGTCGGTGATCGCCGCGGAGCCCGACGCGAACCCGATCGTGGCACCAAGGCTCGCCGCGACATCGGCCAGTTCGGCGCTCGCCGCTGGATCGGAAGTGCCGACGGCGGCCAGCGCGAGAGACATGCCGGGCTCGGCGCCCGCCTCGGCCAACCGCCGACGCAGCAGTTCGAAGAGCAACGGATGCGGTCCGAGCACCTCGGCTTGCCGAATCGCGAGTTGCGGGTGATCAAGCGCGGCTTGCGACAGCAAACCGGGCAGGTCGACTTTGGCGTGGTAGGCCGCAGTCAATAGCAGTGGGACGACGACAACCTCGTCAACGCCTTGCCGTGCAAGTGACTCGAGGGCTGCAGGTACAGGCGGGTCAGAGAATCCGAGATGCGCGAGGACGGCGACCAGGCCCGGCCGTTCGGACCTCACCCGTGCGATCAACGCATCGAGAACTTGTTCGGCGCGTGGGTCCGCACTTCCGTGTGCGACGGCAAGCAGCGCGGGCTCGCTCATGTCGGTTCTCCGGTGCTCGATTGCGCGAGCAAGTCGTGCATCGTCGCGACGTCGCCAACCACAACTACGGCAGGCGCGCGGACGCCGACCGCCGTTGCGCGGTCGCCGATGGAGTCGAGAGACCCCGTCGTCGTCCGCTGACCCGGCAGGGTGCCGTTCTCGATCACGGCGACTGGCGTGTTCGGGTCGCGCCCGGCCTTCATGAGTTCCTTCGCGATCCGCTCGACACGCGTGGCACCCATCAACAGGACCAACGTTCCTTCGATCGCCGCGAGCTTGGGCCAGTCGAGATCCTCGTGGCCCGTGACAACGGTGAACTGACGCGACATCGCACGGTGCGTCAGCGGAATCCCGGCCGCAGCGGGCACCGCGATCGCGCTGGTGACACCGGGTACCACCTCACAGGCCACTCCCGCCCGCACGAGTGCGAGCAACTCTTCGCCACCGCGGCCGAACACGAAGGGATCGCCGCCCTTCAACCGCACGACGCGTTTTCCTTGCCTGGCAAGAGAAATGAGCAGGTCATTGATGGCCTCTTGCGGCAGTGTGTGGTTGTCCGGAGCCTTGCCAGCCTCGATGACTTCGACGTCCGGCGCGAGATCGTCGAGCAACGCCCGCGGACCGAGCCGATCGACGACCACCACGTCGGCGTCGGCCAGCAACCGTCGTCCGCGTACGGTAATCAAGCCGGGATCACCGGGACCGCCCCCGACGAGCGCAACCGACCCCACGCTCTCGCCAACACGGTGGCGACGCGTCGGCAGTTCGCCGGTCTCGAGCAACAGGCGCACGGCATCACGTACCGCCATCGCCCGGCCAGGATCACCGCCCGCGTTTACGGCGACGATCAGGTCGTCAATCCGCGCGACGGCCGGAGTCCAAGCGGCGGACGACGACGCCGACGACGCGCGCACGCACCACACCCGCGCCGCGTCGGCATCGGCGGCAACCCGCGAGTCGACATCGTCATCACCGGTACAGGCATGAACCAGCCACATCGCGTCGAGATCGGCCGTCGCGTACCCGCGTCGCCTCAATGTGATGCGGTCGTCGCCAGCCAGCGCGTCGTCAACGGCCGGCGCGACAACCGTGACCAGCGCACCTGCATCTGCCAAGCCGATCGCACGACGAGTGCCAACCGGTCCCGCCCCGACGACCAGCACCGCCCGCCCAGCGACATCGAGAAGCAGCGGGTAGCCGGCGTTCATGACGTCTCGCCACCAGGAGTGTTTGAGGACGTCCGCCGGATCGGGTCGCCGACCAAGCCGGCCGCAAGCGTCTGCCCGTCGTGCTCGTCGATGACGAGGAAGCTGCCAGTCAACCGGTCGTCGGCGTAGTCGTCGACGCAGAGCGGGCCAGCCACTCGCAGAGTCACGCCACCGATCTCGTTTAGCCCGAGCGAATCGGCGGCATCGTGCTCAAGTGTGACGACGTCGAGCCGGTGGTTCACGCTTGCCACAACCGCTTTGACGACCTTCGTCGTGTGCTTGATCAGCACCCGATCGCCGGCGTTGAGCCGACGATCCGACAGCTGGCAGATCGTCGCGTCGAACTCGCGGACGACGCGTGGTTCCTGGCGGGGATGCACGATGAGATCGCCTCGGCCGACATCGATGTCGTCGGCCAGCCGCACGACGACGGACTGCGGCGCATGCGCCAGCGCCACCTCACCGTCGAACGTGTCGATCCCAACGATGGTCGTACGCACGCCCGACGGCATGATGACCACGACGTCGTCGATCTCGATGACACCCGACGCGAGTTGCCCTGCATACCCGCGGTACTCCGTCGACCTGATGACGTACTGAATCGGCAATCGAGCCGGCTGGATCCAGGCGTCAAAGCCGACCGGCACCGCCTCGAGATGCTCGAGCAGGGTCGGGCCGGTGTACCAGGGCATCGAGGTCGAACGCTCGACGACGTTGTCACCCAGGTGCGCGGAAACCGGGATGACGACGTGGTGGCGGACGCCGAACGCTTCGGCCGCTGTGGCGAATTCATGAGCAATAGCAAGGTAAGTGGCTTCGTCAAAGTCGACGAGATCCATCTTATTCACAGCAAGAACAAGATGCCGGACGTCGAGCAGTGCGGCCACTGCCAAGTGTCGCCGGGTCTGTTCGACGATGCCCTTACGCGCATCGATCAAGATGACGACGAGCTCGGCTGTCGATGCGCCGGTCACCATGTTGCGGGTGTACTGGACGTGCCCAGGTGTGTCTGCGAGCACGAACTTGCGCTTCGACGTCGTGAAGTAGCGGTACGCCACGTCGATCGTGATGCCCTGCTCACGCTCGGCGCGCAGCCCGTCGGTCAGCAGCGCAAGTTCGACGCCGTCGTTCCCGCGATCACGACTTGCCCGCTCGACGGCTTCGAGGGTGTCGGTGAGCACTGACTTCGAGTCATGCAGCAGCCGGCCGACGAGGGTCGACTTGCCGTCATCGACCGAACCGGCCGTCGCAAAGCGCAGCATCTCGACGTCCGGGTCGAGTGCAGGCACCCCAGCAATGACAGTCGAGGCGAGCATCGCGGCATTGTCTATGACGGACATTTCCTAGAAGTAACCTTCCCGCTTGCGATCCTCCATCGCCGCCTCCGATGCCTTGTCGTCGGCACGGGTCGCGCCACGCTCGGTGATCGTGGCGACCGCGATCTCGTTGATGACCTGGGCGACGTCGCGCGCATCGGACTCGACCGCGCCCGTGCAGCTCATGTCGCCGATCGTGCGGTAGCGCACGGTCTTCGTCTCGGTCGGTTCGCCGGCTTTCGGGCAGCCCCACTCCCCCGCGGTCAGCCACATACCGGACCGCAGGAACACGTCGCGCTGGTGAGCGAGATAGATCGCCGGCAGCTCGATCGACTCCCGCTCGACGTACTGCCAGACGTCGAGCTCTGTCCAGTTCGACAGCGGAAAGACGCGCACGTGCTCGCCGGGCTTGTGGCGACCGTTGTACAGGTTCCACAGCTCGGGACGTTGCCGTCGCGGGTCCCATTGACCGAACTCGTCGCGCAGGCTGAAGATGCGTTCCTTCGCCCGCGCCTTCTCCTCGTCACGGCGGCCGCCGCCGAACACCGCGTCGAACCGGTTGTTGACGATGCCGTCGAGCAACGGCACCGTCTGCAACGGATTGCGGGTGCCGTCAGAGCGGTCGCGCAGCCGGCCGTCGTCGATGTAGTCCTGGACCTTCATCACGAGAAGCCGCAACCCGAACCGTTCGACAACATCGTCGCGGTAGGTCATGACCTCGGGGAAGTTGTGTCCCGTGTCGACGTGCATCAGCGGGAACGGCACGGGCGCTGGCCAGAAAGCCTTGCGGGCAAGGTGCAGCATCACGACGGAGTCCTTGCCGCCGGAGAAGAGCAGCACTGGCCGCTCGAACTCCGCAGCAACCTCGCGGATGATGTGAATGCCCTCGGACTCGAGCACGTCGAGGTGCGGCAACCGCAGCACACCGTTGGTCTCGGCTGTTGGCTGCGGCTTGAAGACGCTGCCGTCAACGGTGGTCATGCGAGCCCCCGCGCAGCCAGCACCGCGTGCACCTGAGCGGCAGCCTGCTCGATCGTCAGGCCAGAGGTGTCGAGTCGCAGGTCGGGCTCCTGCGGAATCTCGTATGGGGCGTCCACGCCGGTCAAGCCGGTGAGCTCACCGGCTCGCTGCTTGGCATAGAGCCCTTTGACGTCGCGGTCTTCGCACACGTCGAGCGGCGTCGCGACGTGCACCTCGACGAACGCCGCGCCGTCGGTGGCGTGATCGGCGCGCACCTGCGCCCGCGCGCCGGCGTAGGGTGCGATGACCCCGACCAGCACCGTGACGCCATTGCGGGCCAACAGCCGAGCCAAGAATCCGACCCGGCGCACGTTGGTGTCGCGATCCTCTCGACTAAAGCCGAGATCGCCAGTCAAGTTGGTGCGCAGGTCGTCGCCGTCGAGCACCTCGACCCAGTGCCCCTCAGCCGTCAACCGATCGCCAAGAGCACGGGCGATCGTCGTCTTGCCCGCGCTCGGTAAACCGGTCAGCCACACGGTTGCACCGGGACGGCGGTCAGCTCGCGAGGGTGCCAGCACATCGCCGCCACGCTTGGTGTCAGTGGTCGCGTCCCGCTCGGTGTCAGTGCTCGCGTCCCGCTCGGTGTCAGTGGTCGCGTCCCGCTCGGTGTCAGTGGTCGCTTCCCGCGCGGTGTCAGTGGTCGCTTCCCGCTCGGTGTCGGTGCTCACGTGTTGATCCCGCATTCGGTTTTCGCGTGCCCGACCCAGCGCCCGGACCTCGGATCTGCACCTGGTGCGACCTTGCTCGTGCATGGCCAGCACCCGATCGACAAGTAGCCGTCGTCGATGAGCGGGCTCACCAGAATGTTGTTGTCGGCGATGTAGGTATCGACGTCGTCGCGGCTCCAGCGCGCGATCGGGTTGACCTTGACCTTGCGGCGCCGCGCGTCCCATTGCACGACGGGTGTCGTGGCACGCGTTGATGACTCATCACGCCGGACGCCGGTAGCCCAGGAGTCGTAGTTGACCAGGGCCGCTTCCATCGGCGCGACCTTGCGCATCGCGCAGCAGGCGTCGGGGTCGCGGGCGAAGAGATCCTTGCCGTGCGCCTCGTCTTGTTCTGCGACCGTAAGCAACGGCAGCGCCGACACCACGTTGACGTCGTAGACAGCCGCGACGGCGTCGCGCATGCCGATCGTCTCGGCGAAGTGATAGCCGGTGTCGAGAAAGACGACGTCGATGCCCGGCTTCGCTTTCGCGGCCAGGGATGCGACCACCGCGTCGCCCATCGACGAGAGCACGCAGAAACGGTCGCCGAAGGTCTGCGCCGCCCATTGAAGGATCTCGTGCGCCCGCGCGCCATCGAGGTCGCGCGCGGCCTCCGTTGCAAGTCGCTCGAGCTCGACGAGGCGTTCAAGCTCCGCGACCGGCAGGCTTGCCGTCGTCCCGCTCATCGCACCTCCAGCCGGGCGAACTTCAACGTGAACACCCGAGCGCAACCCCGGCAATGCCATGAGCCGCCTTTGTCACCGTGCGGGCGAAGGTCTTCGTCGCCGCAGTACGGGCAGTAGAACGGCGTCGCCCGCTCACCCGCTTCCGGGCTTGTCATCGCCGAATCGCTGGTCATTGCAGGTCCGCTTCGTCTGCACGGTGCACCCATTGCGTGAAGCGCTCACCGTCGCCGCGTTGTTCCAGGTAGCGGTTCGCGAGTCGCTCGACGTAGTCCTCGAGCTCGTCTTCAGTGACTTTGAGGCCGCGCAACTTGCGGCCGAAGTTGGCGTCGACGCCGAGGCTGCCGCCGAGGTGCACCTGATACCCGCCAACTTGCTCACCCGCGGCGTTGGTGACGAGCGATCCCTTCAGACCGATGTCGGCAACCTGGAACCGCGCGCACGAGTTCGGACAGCCGTTGACGTTGATCGTCATGGGGCTGTCGAAGTCCGGCAGCCGCCGTTCGAGTTCGTCGATGAGTGTCATCGCGCGGTTCTTGGTCTCGACGATCGCGAGCTTGCAGAACTCGATCCCCGTGCAGGCCATGGTCTGGCGCCGGAACGTGCTCGGATTCACCTGGAGGTCGAGTGCCTCGAGACCCGCCGTCAACGAGTCGACCTGATCCGCAGGCACGTCGAGCACGATCATCTTCTGCTCGACAGTTGCATGAACGCGGCCGCTGCCGTGAGCCTCTGCAAGGTCGGCGATCTGGTTCAGCGTGGTGCCACTCAGTCGGCCGACTCGCGGCGCGAAGCCGACGTAGAACTTGCCGTCCTTCTGCGGGTGCACACCCACGTGGTCACGTCGTCCGTCGGCCGGCTCGATAGGTGCCGGCCCGTCGGGCAGCGCGTAACCGAGGTATTCCTTTTCCAATACCTCGCGGAACTTCGGCGCGCCCCAGTCGGCGACGAGGAACTTCATCCGGGCACGGGTGCGAAGGCGCCGGTAGCCGTAGTCGCGGAAGATGCTGATGACGCCGACCCACGCCTCGCGCACCTGGTCGGGTCGGACAAAGACGCCGAGTCGCTGCGCCATCATCGGGTTCGTCGACAGCCCGCCACCGACCCAGAGGTCGAAGCCGGGAGTGCCGTCAGGACCGATGACGCCGACGAATGACACGTCGTTGATCTCGTGGATCGTGCAGAGCGGACCGCAGCCGGTGATCGAGGTCTTGAACTTGCGGGGCAGGTTCGAGAACGCGGGGTCACCGACGTAGAGCGCGTCGATCTCGCGGATATGCGGTGTCGGGTCGGCGATCTCGGCTGCGTCGACGCCGGCCACCGGACAACCAAGCACGTTGCGAGGTGAGTCGCCGCAGGCCTCGAGCGTGCGCAGACCGACCGCCTCGAGCTCGTCCCAGATCGCGGGGACGTCTTCGATACGGATCCAGTGCAGCTGGATGTTCTGGCGGTCGGTGACGTCAGCGAGGTCGCGACCGTAGGTAGTCGCGATGTGTCCGATCGCCCGCACCTGTTCGACGCTGAGCTGCCCGCCCGGAATCCGGATCCGCATCATAAAGTAGCGGTCGTCGAGCTCCTCCGGCTCGAGCAAGCCGGTCTTCCCGCCGCTGATGCCAGGGCGCCGCTGGGTATAGAGGCCCATCCAACGCATGCGGCCGCGCAGGTCGGAGCCGTCGATGGAGTCGAAGCCAGCTTTGGAGTAGATGTCGAGGATGCGGCGCTGCACGTGCAACGCATCGTCGTCCTTCTTCATCCGCTCGTTTGGGTTGAGCGGCTCACGCATGCCCAGCGCCCACTGCCCCTGACCGCGCGACTTGCCCTTGTCAGCGTGCGCACTTTTAGCCCGCGGGACGCCGGGCTGGCTGGCGTCCGCTGGGGGTGACCCTGGGGAGGTGGTCGGTGCCGACATGCGCGAAGGTCCTTCGAATTGGCAAGCGCAGTCGAGCCAGGTGCGACTAGGGCAGCCGGGCGACCGCGCCCGGACGGGGGCGACGGATCAGGCAGCCGGCAGACAGGCCGCGCTCGATACGCGCAGCAAGTCGACGTGCAGGCGCGCAACGAGCCTGAGGGCAGGCATTCCCGCGCGCAACGTCATACAGCGAGGGTGCCACACCCGTTCAATGCCTAGCGAGCTAGTGGACATTCGCGCGAGCACGTGTCACGAGTCGAACCGGAAACCCGCCGGACTGCGCTGCCTCTGCGCGGTCCGGCGGGTCGTGTGATGGGCTCCGGGAAAGCCAGCGCAGCTACCCCGCCGAGCGCGACCGCCAACGACCGCCGGCGCTCGCGAGCTGGGCCACCGGCTCGGCGTGCTCGGCAGGCAGTGCAGTCTCGGCTGAATCCACCACTGCAGCGAGTGGATCGATCACCGGTCCGGTGCCGTCGTCGTCCGTCTGCGGGACGTCTACCCCGACGACACCACCGAGTGAGTCGCCGAACGACTCACCAAGCGACACACCCCAATCGATGCCCCCGGGCGCGACGAGGTCACCCTCCGGACCGTCTTCCCCATCCAGGCCGCCCGCCGGCATGAGATCGTCCTCGCTCGGCGCTGCGGATGCGGCTTCGACGGACGGCTGTGCGGTGCGTTCGACGCGCTTGATAATCGTGGTGGCTCGGGCCAACTCGGGTCCGACCGCCATAGCATCGATGTCGACCGACTGCCGTTTCTCGCCGTCCTTCGTCTCATACGGTCGCACCGACAACCGGCCGATCACGATGACCGAGTTCCCCTTCTTCAGGGACTGGTAGACGTTCTCTGCAAGGGCGCGCCAGCAGTTGACGCTGGTGAAGAGGGTGTCGCCGTCCTTCCACTGCCCGGACGCACGGTCGAACCGGCGCGGGGTCGACGCGAGGCGAAACGATGCGACCGGCTGCCCGTCCTTCAGATACGTCAGCCGCGGATCGGCGACGAGGTTGCCGACCACGGTGACTTGCGTGTCGAACATGGTTTCTCCTTCCGGTGCGGCTGCCTGCCGCATGTAAGGAGAGTGGCGTGCGCGCGCAGTCGAGACCGGGCGCTGATCACCGGTGGTGGAGGGCGGAAAGCGCCGCGCCGACCTGTGGATATCCGCGCTGTGGCGTAACCTTTGGACCGCTGTAAGAGGGTGAGCGCCCGTAGCTCAGACGGATAGAGCACCTGCCTTCTAAGCAGGACGTCGCAGGTTCGAATCCTGCCGGGCGCGCAAATCTGCAGGCGCGCTACCGCAGCGGCGCGGACGCCGTCTCAATGTCATCGGCTACCTGTGCCGCAATCGGCTCCGGGATGCCAGCCTCGTCCGCGAACGTCAGCCACTTGTCGACCGCCTCGATGACCTGGTCGACGAGTGCCGATGCACCAGGCACGTTGAACCGGTCGCCGACCTCGCGGAGATCGGCGCGGGTGATCGAGGTAGTGCGCCCGTTCACCGCCATGAGGTGCTGGCGCGTCCATCGACTCTCCGGTGCGTGGGCGTGAGTCACGTCGTAGGCCGGGGAAAGCCGCCACTGCCCGCCCTGGGCGAGGACGAAGGAAACGTTCTTGGTGTGGTCATCGCAGTTCGCCGCGGCGACGTTGAACACCATGCGTCGGTAGGCCTCCGCTCGCTCGAGCACACCGAGTCCGAGACGATCCAGCTGGAGGAAAAGCTGGGCGTAGTCGTGTGTGCCGATCTGCCGGAAGTCAAGTTGCGCCACCGCACACAGCGTCTGGGTGTGGACTCGGCCCCCGCTCGATGTCCGGTCAAAACGACGCGTCATGAAGTGCGCCCGGCCACCTTCTTTCCAGAGTCGGCACTCCGTCATCTCGATGCCAGCAGCGATGGCCATGCGGTGGTAGGCGTACTCAATGCGACCGAAGTGTCCTGACGCGCCGAGGTCGCGGTCGGCTCCGACGCCGTCGAACTTGAGCAGCCACGACTCGAAGCCGGGATCGGCGGGGACCTGACCGGAACGCAGTTCACCGGTGCCGGGGTTTAGGGCGACGACCGCTTTGGCCCGCGCGCCGCCGGCCGATGTGCCAACGGCGATGAGGTGCGCGAGCGTTTGCGTCAGAGCTCCTTCGGAGCCGGTGTCGCCGCGGAGGGCGGTGCGGGCTGCGAGAACGAGTTCGGACAGTTCGATCGCGGTTGCCTTGCGTGTGCGAGGGCCTCTCAGCGGACGAAACTCCAGTGCCCCCATCCCTCGCGAGCCGAGGTAGGCGAGCCGGTCGAGGGGCGTGATCTGCTCGGACCGCAGACCTTCGTTTGCGAGGTACGCGGTGGTAAGCGCGTTCCCGAAGTCGTCGGGGAGCGAGTCGGCCACCATGGCGGGCAGCTGGTGGTACGTCTCGGGTGGGAGCGTAGGGAATACAAAGCGTCTCCCGCGGGTCGCCGTCGGCATTGCGGTTGGTGCCAACTCGACGCCGGAGTCGGCCCAGGTGCCGTCGTACTCGAAGACGTAAAAGCCCGACTTAGGGTCACGGGCCACCGCTCCTACTCGCGATCCCCAGCAGCGCACCTCAATAACGTCGACGGGCTGATACGCCACCGCGCTAGACCTCGGACCGACCGGTGCGGACACGGACCCGACGCCCCTGAGTCCGAGTCTTCGCTCGCAGCATCTGGATCGGTGAGATGGTCACCGGCGGAGCAAGTGCGTCCAGCCAATCGGTGCGCTCCAGTGCTTTGGCGACCGCCACCAGGGTCTTAAGAGAGGAACCCCGGCCTCGTTCGAGGTTCGACACGGCGCGGACCGACACGTTGGCTAGCTCAGCTAGGCCGACTTGGTCGAGAGCGCGGGCGACGCGGACGTCGCGCAGCTGCTCGCCGAGCCGCGCCTCCCATTCCTCCACCGTCTGGTAGCCGCGCATAACTCACATGATCCTGTCTGTTGAAGACTGAGTCTGTGTCTAACAGCAGGATAGTGCGTGTTCTACATATGTCAAACTCCACCGCGAAATCAGCAGAAAACTGCCGGTAAGCACGAAAAGTGAGTTAACCAGCAGGATCCTGCGCGTAACTACGAGCTAATGGCCTCGCTGCGATGCGGGAGCTTCCAGTTCGGTCGGGGGAAGTGGCACGTGTACCCGTTCGGGTACTTCACCAAGTAGTCCTGGTGCTCCGGCTCGGCCTCCCAGAACGGCCCGACCGGCTCGACCTCAGTGACCACGTCGCCAGGCCAAAGGCCCGACGCGTTGACGTCGGCGATGGTGTCGAGTGCAACCCGCTTCTGCTCGTCGTCCGTGTAATAGATGGCTGAGCGGTAACTCGCGCCGACGTCGTTGCCCTGACGATTGCGCGTCGTCGGGTCGTGAACCTGGAAGAAGAACTCGAGGATGTCGCGGTACGAAGTCGCCGTGGGATCGAAGATGATCTCGACCGCCTCTGCGTGCGATCCGTGGTTGCGGTAAGTGGCGTTCGGCACGTCGCCACCGGAGTACCCGACCCGCGTAGAGATCACGCCCGGTTGCCGGCGGATGAGGTCCTGTACTCCCCAGAAACAGCCGCCCGCAAGGACTGCCCGCTCGGTGGTCTCAGCCATTGCCATTCTCCATCCGCCAGCGCCAAATACCGTGCGAGTGCGGAACCAAGTTTAGCCGCGGAAGCTTCCCGTAACCTGCTCGCGTGGTCCGGCGGCCAACCCCACCGGTCAGTGGGCGCCTCCACCGCGCGGAAATCGGCCCGCCAAAGGATGAAGCGGTGCGTAGTTGCGCCACCGGGCACGACTTGGTTGCGCAACCATCTCAAGGTTGGCTGCGCAACCTGCCGATAAGACGGGTAACATTGGCCCCGTCCCCGGCACTAGCTGGGGAAAGTGAACGCGGCTCCCTTCCGGACGGTTGGCAGCCGCGTTTCGCGTCTCTGTCGTGCGGTGCCGACGTCGCGGACGGCGTCGATGACAGGCATGACGCGATCTCGCCACCGGCCGCCGGCGCCGTAAGCCCACGCCAGCGCATCGGCGAACCTAAGGCCGGGGTCCTCGCTGGCGACCAGGTGCTCGTATGTCACTGGGTTGCCGCGCAGCGCGGCATACAACGCGCGCCGATCATGCTCGTCACGCCCCTCACGTGACTCGATCACGATCCGTTCACCCCTGAGCATTGCCAGGTCTCCGGCCAGTACGGTCAGGCAACGCCGGCGAACCTCGATCTCATCGCCGCGGCCCACGCCCACCCACCCTCGAATGTGCGCAGACCCTACGAGACCGTCAAGGATTTGTGCGCGCCTCGACCCGCTCTCGTGAGCAAAGTGCCAGCGCCGCTGCCTCGGCAGGCAAAACGAACGCGCGAGCTTGCGCGCCTCACCGACCTCGCTCGAAACAACGACGGCGGCACAGACGTAATAGCGCTGGCCACGCGCCGACTCGTCGACAAACACATGCGAGGCCAGAGGCATTTGATGAGTCTTTCGCAGCCTGCTGCCAAACGGCCTCGCACGACGGCCATTGTGATCCGGCGGTCATCCCCTCACGCGATTGCCACCGAGGAGGTGCACGGCTCAGTGAGCCTCGGCCATAGCGGCGTCCTGAGCATCGACGACCGCGATTGCCGCGATGTTGACGATGTCGGTGACCTCGGCGCCTCGGCTGAGCACGTGCACCGGCTTGGCCATGCCGACCAAAATCGGGCCGATCGCGACCGCTCGGCCGAGGTGCTGCAGCAGCTTGTAGGCGACGTTCGCGGCCTCAAGGCTCGGGAAAACCAGGACGTTCGCCTCCCCCTGCAGTGTGGAGAACGGGTAGTCGTCGCTGCGGAGTTGAGGGGACAGCGCGACGTCGGCCATGAGCTCGCCGTCGACCATCAGATCCGGACGGCGTTGCTTCACCAGCGCCGTCGCGGCGGCCATCTTCGCCGACCTCGGATGACGCGTCGATCCGAAGTTGGAGAAGGAGAGCATCGCCACCCGTGGCTCAAGGCCGAACGCTCGTGCGCGGTCTGCCGCCATCACCGCGATGTCGGCGAGCTCTTCAGCGGACGGGTCGAAGTTCACTGTCGGGTCGGTAAGAACGACCGCGCGCCCGTCTTCGCTAATCATGAGATACAGACCGGCGGCACGAGACACTCCCGCAGCTGTGCCGATCACCTCGAGGGCGGGCCGGATGACGTCGGGATAGTGGTAGGTGAGGCCGGACACAAACCCGTCGGCGTCCCCCATCTCGACCATCATCGCGCCGAAGTAGTTGGGCTGGAGCAGCAGCACCTCGGCTTCGCGCCGCGTGATGCCCTTGCGTTGCCGCTTCGCGTAAAGCGCCTCTGCATAGCGCTCGATGTCGTCAAAGCTCGCCGGGTCGACGATCTGGATCTGCGCGCTGATGCGCGCGTCATCCATCGCCGCCCGGATCACCTCGTCTCGGCCGAGCAGGATCGGGATGCCTATCCCGTCTTCGACGAGGCGCGCAGCCGCGCGGATGATCTTGCGCTCCTCACCCTCGGAGAACACAATCCGCTTGGGGCCGGTCTGCGCCTTCCTGCTGACAACGCTCATCACCTCGCGTCCACGCGTCAGCCGGTTGGCGAGTGCGTCGGTGTAGGTCTGCACATCGATCTGCACTCGGGCGACGCCTGACTCCATCGCGGCGGCGACCACAGCTGGCGCGACGCGCAACGGAACCCTGGGGTCTACCGGCTTCGGGATGAGGTACTCCGGTCCGAACCGCAGACTCTCGAGGCCGTAGGCGCGAAGCACAGAGTCAGGAACATCTTCCTTCGCAAGCTCAGCAAGTGCCCGAGCGGCCGCGACCTTCATGCCGTCGTCGATCGCGGTGGCACGAACGTCGAGCGCACCCCGGAAGATGAACGGAAAACCCAAGACGTTGTTCACCTGGTTGGGATAGTCCGAGCGTCCGGTCGCCATGATGACGTCGCTGCGTGCAGCTTTGGCGTCGGGATAGGTGATCTCCGGATCTGGGTTGGCTAGGGCGAACACGATGGGCCGATCCGCCATCGACTGCACCATTTCCTTGGTCACCGTGCCGGCAACCGACACTCCGAGGAAGACATCGGCCGACGCAACGGCTTCGGCGAGCGTTCGCGCCGACGTACCGGAGGCGAATCGCTCCTTGTAGGGATTCATTCCGTCCGTGCGACCGCGGAAGACGACACCCTTCGTGTCGCAGAGAACGATGTTCTCCCTGCGCATGCCGAGTGCAACGAAGAATTCGCAGCACGCGATCGCCGCAGCGCCGGCTCCGTTGCACACCATTGTGACGTCGGCAATGTTCTTCTCCGCCAACTCGAGTGCATTCAGCAACGCCGCGCCGCTGATGATCGCCGTCCCGTGCTGGTCGTCATGGAAGACGGGGATGTCCATCGTCGCGCGCAGCCGTTCTTCGATCTCGAAGCATTGCGGCGCACTGATGTCTTCGAGATTGATGCCGCCGAACGTCGGCTCTAAGGCCTTGACCACCCGGCAGAAATCGTCAGTGTCGGTAGCGTCGACCTCAAGATCGAAGACGTCGACATCGGCAAAACGCTTGAACAGCAGCGCTTTGCCCTCCATGACCGGCTTACTTGCAAGCGGCCCGACGTTGCCGAGCCCTAACACCGCGGTTCCGTTGGTCACGACCGCAACGAGATTTCCCCGCGCTGTATAGCGAAAGGCAGCCAACGGATCGAGCGCGATGTCCAGAACCGGGACGGCGACTCCGGGCGTGTAGGCCAGCGCAAGGTCGTGCTGCGTCGCGCAAGGCTTCGTGATGGCGATCTCGATCTTTCCGGGGCGTCCCGAACTGTGGTACTCCCGGGCTTCGTCTGCCAGCATGCGCGTGTCCGTTCGCAGATGCGCTCTTTGCTGGCCACGCTAGCCCCTCTACCATCCAGGAACACAGCACACCGAGGAACGGAGGCGACCGATGCGTGCTTCGGTGGGCTACCTGGTTATCGACGCGACCGATCCGCAGCGGCTGACCACGTTTTGGTGCGCGATGCTCGACGTTGAGGTCGACAGCACCGTCGGCGATGGCCAGTTCGTCGTGCTCTCACCAACCAAGGACGGCCTGACCGTCGGGTTCCAAAAGGTGCCGGAGCACAAGACGAGCAAGAACAGAGTGCATCTGGATCTGGTGGTCGAGGATCTCGACGCCGCTACTGCGGAAATCGAATCGCTCGGCGGTCGCTG
>DATCDK010000095.1:0-32553 GCA_036510735.1 Acidothermaceae bacterium
CGGTTTCTTGATGGAACCCTGACGCGGGCGCACAAAACCCTGACGCGTTCCTGACGCATCTGGGTCCAACCGTGGTCGACGACCGGTAGCGTCCGAGCCATCAAAGCCCTCGGCCATCGACCCAACGCGGACCCGTCACCCGGCGTGGTTGCCGCGGTTGTCGGCGCGCTCGCCGCACTCTTCGTCGCGGCGCGCGATATCAGCCACGGCGGCCATCTCGGATCGTTCGCCCTTGCGAGCAACGTCTTCGTGCACCCCGGCGCCAGCACGGATCTGCCGGTACACACCGGCACCAATGGCTATGACGGGCAGTTCTACTACCGGCTCGCACTGAATCCGCTGACCCACCAGGTGACGGCCTTCCACATCACCCTGGACAACCCGCCGTACCGCCAGCAGCGCGTCGGTTTACCCGCGACCGCGTGGGCGATCCGCGAAGTGTTCCGCGCCCCGACGTCCCTCGCCCTTGTGCTTGTGAATGTTTTTGCACTCGTCGTCGTCGGCTGGGCAGGAGCGACGTGGGCGCGTAAGTACGGACGTTCAACTTGGTGGGGCATCGCGGTCGCGGCATCGCCGGCGTTGGTGATGGCGCTGGCGCGCGATCTCACGGAGCCGCTCGCGACTGCAGCGTTGATCGTCGGGTTGCTGTCGTGGACGAGCGGACGGCGATGGGTGGCGTCGATTGCCTTCACCGCCGCCGTTCTCTGCCGGGAAACAGTGCTCGTCGTGTTACTTGGCATGGGTGTGTGGTGTCTCGTGCAGTTGCTGCGCGGCCGTGCTCACGGTGTCCGGCGCACGAGTGCCCTGCAGATCCTTGCGCTGTGCGTGCCGGCCGCGGTCGAGGTCGGCTGGCAGTTCCACGTAAAAGAGGTCTGGGGCGGAAAGAAGCTCCCGACGTTGTCAGGCAATAGGCAAGTCGGGTTCGGTTTCTTGAAGCCGGTGCGGTCGTTCTTCTTCAACGCCAGCGGCATCGGGCTGTCACATCAGGGAATCCTCGACGGGATCTGGCTGGTCGAGCGCTTCCTGCTGCTCGGGCTGCTGATCGTGGTGGCGAGCGGGTTGCTGCGATCTGCTGCGCCACCGGAGCTGCGGCTCGGGTGGGTGTTCGCCGCACTGCTTGGGCTGAGTGTGGCGTGGAACCAAGACGTCGAATTCGTCCGTGCCGCCAACGAGGCGATCGTGGTCGGGCAGCTGCTGCTACTGGCCCGGAAGGATCGAGTCGCCGGCGTTGCGGTGACCGGAATCGCAGGGTGGTCCGTGCTCGTCGCGGTCGTCTACGCGGCGGCGTTGTAGCTGGTCTGTTGACGGCGGGGTGTCACGATCAGCCACCAAACGGCCATTGTCACGACTGCGAGTACGAGAGCGAATGGCAACAACGTCCACGCCCCGGTGCCTTGCCCGAGCGCTCCTGCCAACCAGGGCAGTGCGGACCCGCCGATCACGGATCCTGCGTTCATGACGCCGATCGCTGTGGGCACGAGTCGCGCCGGGGTCGCGTTCGGCACCATCGCCATCGCGGTCGGAAAGATCGGGCCGAGGAAGAAGCCGAGCAGGACGAACCCGGGAATGCTTGCTGCACCTGGCAGCACCCAGGTAAGCGCGGCGACGATCGTGACACCGATGAGGCAGCCGAACGCCATGTTGGCGGCACTCGCGCCGATCCTGATGGCGAACGGACTGATCAGGAATCGGCCCAGCGTGAGCCCCAACCAGTAACCGCTGACGACGTAGCCGGCGAGCACGCGGTGTTCGCCACGCGCCTGAACCAGGTAGCTGAACCCCCAGTTGCCCATGCTGATCTCAAGCCCGACGTAGACGGCGAGCAGCGCAGCCCCGAGTAGGACGGTTCGTTCTCGCAGCGCTGAGGACAGGAGTCCCCGGCTTCGTTGCTCCGGGTTGTGAGCCGCAGGAAGTACGGGAGCAGCCGTCTCGTGCCGCGGATAGGTGGCCCAAATCGCGACCACAAATGGCACCTCGGCCGCGGCAAGAACGAACCACACCGTTCTCCACGATGCGAATCCGAGGATCCACGTGGCAAGGAGCGGGCCCAAGAGCGCGCCGACGCCGAAGAATGCGTGCAGCCGGTTGGTTAGTGCGGTCGAGCCTGGAAGCGCCACGACGTAGGCCTGGAAGCCCGACTCGGCGACGCCCGCCCCGAATCCGGTGACGATCGCGATCAACACGAACGCGACGAACGGCGGTCGGGTAGCTATGGAGAAACCCGCCACCGCAGTCAGGGTTGCACCGACGACGAGCGCCACTCGCATGCCGAGGCGATGGACCATCCGGCCCGCCAGCAGGCTCGCCAGCACGAAGCCGACGGATCCAGTGAAGAACGTGGCGCCAATGGCTGTCTTGCTCACCCCGTAGTCGCTGATCTGCGCCGGTAGCAGTACGCCGGTCGCGCCCGCGTTCACGCCGACGAGAACAAAGGCCGCGAAGGCGACCGTGACAGGTGTCCGTTCACTACCTCGAAGGGCGGACATGCGCCCTCCAGCCATGTCTTTGATAGGCACCCATAGAGCTAGAATTGGATCATGGTTGGAGCCGACATTTATAGGCCTGAGCAGTGGAGTAATTTCTTCATTCTGGTCGGAACCGGCGCAGTCACGCTCACCGGCTTGGTCTTCGTGGCGATGGCACTCAACCTCAAAGTAATCGCTGTTGACGCCACACATCGTTATCGGGCCATCAACACGCTTACGGGTCTGGCGCTCGTCTTCATGCGGTGTGCGCTGGTGCTTATGGGAGCTCAAGACCACCGTTCAGTAGGCGCAGAACTGTTCGTTGTTTCTGTTCTCTCGATCGCCATTTTTTTCCGGGGCTACACCAAAGCAAGGAAGATGAGCAACGGCCTAAGACTCTCTCGCATCGTTGGCGGAAGCCTGGTGCATCTCACTGAGATGGTCGGAGCCGCTGTGTTCTTTTTTGGGCACCTGCCCGGGCTTTATGTTGCCGCAATAGCGATGGTGGCCAACACTTGCTACATGATTACGGCAGCCTGGTTACTAGTCATCGGTATTGCCGATCAAACGACTGAGCAGCCGATTCGGTAAGAGGAGGAGCACGATGCGCGACCAGCCACCGTTTCGCGCCGACCATGTCGGCAGCCTACTGCGGCCGAAGAATCTGCTGCAGGCCCGTGAGGCGCACGCCGCAGGCCGGCTCGGGGCCGACGAGTTGCGCGCGATCGAGGACGACGCCATCCGTGACGTCGTGACGATGCAGGAGAGCGTAGGTCTGCAATCAGCGACCGACGGCGAGTTCCGGCGTACGTCGTGGCACATGGACTTCATCTACTCACTCGGCGGTATCTCGCGCACCGACGAGAAGATCACCGTGCACTTCGAGAACGAGGCCGGCAATCTCGACTTCGAGTCAGCGGCGCTGAAGGTGCACGACCGAGTTCGGCTCGATCGGACCATCTTCGCCGACGCCTTCTCGTTCCTAAAGCAACAGGTCACGACAGCCACGCCGAAGCTGACGATTCCGTCGCCGAGCATGGTGCACTACCGCGGTGGTCCTGCGGCCATCGACCGCAGCGTCTACCCCGACATCGAGATGTTTTGGACCGACCTGGTTACGGCGTACGCCGAGGAGGTGCGGCAGCTCGGCGAGCTCGGAGTCACCTACCTGCAGCTCGACGACACCAGCCTCGCCTACCTCAACGATCCTCGGCAGCGCGCGATGATGGCAGGTCAAGGTGCGGACGCCGAGCACCTGCACGAGCGCTACATCCGCAACATCAACGCCGTGCTCGAACACAAGCCTGCAGACATGCGTGTAACGACCCACATGTGCCGCGGCAACTACCGGTCATCGTGGACCGCGTCGGGCGGCTATGACTTCGTCGCCGAAGCGCTGTTCGGGCAGCTCGCCGTCGACGGGTTCTTCCTCGAATACGACGACCCGCGATCGGGCGACTTTTCGCCACTGCGTTTCGTGCCGCCCGACAAAATGGTTGTTCTCGGGTTGGTGACGACCAAGCGCGGTGCGTTGGAGAGCAAGGACGACCTAAAACGCCGCATCGACGAGGCGAGCCAATACGTGCCGCTCGAGCAGATCTGCCTGTCGCCGCAGTGCGGGTTCTCTTCGACCGTCGAAGGCAATGCCCTCACCTACGACGAGGAGGTTGCGAAGCTGCAGCTCGTGGTCGAGACCGCGCACGACGTGTGGGGCTGAATCGATACGCCGCCTGTGGAGCGGGTGACGGGAATCGAACCCGCACTGTCAGCTTGGGAAGCTGATGTTCTGCCATTGAACTACACCCGCAAGCGCCGACCGGCCAAGCCATGCGGCCCTGACGACCGCCTCACTCTACCGACGCCCTCACCGCCCCGACCACCGGCAAAGTGAGAGGTCAGGGGCACATCTCTAGGAACGGCGCTCTGGTCCCGATAGGGAGGCACGGTGATTTCGTCTCCTCCGGATACACGCGACGTCCGCATCGGTGGCGGTCGGACGGCGGTCGCCCTCCTTACGGCCTCCGCAGGGTTCGTGGTCGTCGGGGCCGCCCTTATCGCCGTGCCGCATGCCAGTGTCGGAGCGAAGATCGCGGGTGCGCTGACCATCGCATTCTTCGGACCGCTGCCCCTCTATGCAGGCCTGCGGATGCTCCGATCCGGCGGTGTCTACGTTCTTGGGGCAGACGGCATTCGGTTTCCGCTCAATGGGTGGCCAGTGCTGCCTTGGTCCGACATTCAGGGGACCAGGATCGTCGTGCGGCTGCGTCGTCGGTACCTCGTGGTCGATACGCCGACTGCGAACCTGAGAGTGCAGCAGATGAAGTCTGGATCGCGCGCGGCGCGGCAGAATCTTCGCATGGCCTCGGACTGATGCCGATTCCTGAGCACATGGCACCAACGTCCCTCGAGGAGCTCCAGAGGGAGATCGAACGTCGGCGAACAGGCAGCGCTGCGGCGACAACGCGGGCGTCGTCGGAGAGTTCCGACGCCACGATCCTCCCGACTTCAGCGATGCGCGCGCCCACGTCAGGTCGAAGCGCCTGGCAGGGAAGCCCACGAGCGCTTCGCAACATTGCCGCGGCGAACGCCCTCCTCCTCATCCTGGCCACACTGCGACACCACCATCTCCAGACGCCCCGAGCTCTCATCGCCGTCATCGTTGCGGCGCTGCTGATCGGCGCGTTAGCGGTTCATCTCGAAGCGGTGCTCGCAGGGTGGGTAACCATCGTGGCCGCAGAGACAGTGCTCGTCGTCGTGGATCTGACCGTCGGCCAGGTAGCCGTTGCGTCCCGGTTACTCGATCTCTTCTTCCCGTTCTGCGTCCTATTCGTGGCCGCTCAAGCATGGCCGCCGCATCGGCGATCGGCCTAGCTGTTGCGGTCCCTCGACCGTTGCCGCCCAGCGCGCGTTAGAGCGCGCTGGACAACAACAGTCCAAAGGACGTGCCTTCTACAAGAGGCTGTGCAGCAGAGCGGAAACGCGAACGCGGTGGCTCGTGGACACGTTGCTGGTCGGGGTCACCTTGGCGTGGACCGCGGCGAGCGCTTGCGCGGCACCCAAAAACGTGCCATTTGGGTGAATTGGTATTGCTCTGTCTGGGCTAAAGGGAATCGTGTAGCCGTCGCTAATGCAGTTGGCAGCGGACCCCAGGAACAGATACACAGTCCGCACACAGCGCCGTGTCACGCAGCCCTAGATTCGCAGCCCGATACGAAGGGACGTCCTATGGCAACCGAACCGATCGTGATCCCCGACGCCACGGCTCAACCCGCGCAATACAAGCAGGCGCTGCTCGACCTCATCGGTGAGACCGACCCCATTGCCACGCTGGGCTCGACCGTCGAGCAGTGGCGCGCCATCACCGGCGGCCTCACCACCGAGCAGCTGACCACCGAGCCGGTGGACGGCGAGTGGTCGGTCGCACAGATCACCGGCCACCTCTTCGACGTCGACATCGTTTACGGTTTCCGGTGGCGGCTGATGATCACCGAGGACAACCCGAGCTACCCCGGCTACGACGAGAAGCTCTGGACGCCGATGCCGCGCCCACCGTTCGCCGAACTCCTTGAGGCGTGGTCAGGGCTCCGGGCCGCGAACATGCTCGTCCTGGAGGCGAACTGGCCCGCGGCCGCGCAGCGCTCCGCGAACCATTTTCAGCAGGGTCCGGAGACCTTGGACGAGACGGTGCGCAAGATCGCCGCACACGACCTGGCTCACCTGAACCAGATGCAGCGAGCGGTCGAAGCGAGCGTATAGATTGCGCGCGTGCTGCTCTCCGACCGCGACATCAGGGCCGAGCTCGCGGCGGGCCGCGTCGTCCTCGATCCGTACGACCCGATCATGGTCCAGCCGTCCAGTGTCGACGTCCGGATCGACAAGTACTTTCGGGTCTTCGAGAACCATCGCTACCCGCACATCGACCCGGCCGTCGAGCAGCCCGACCTGACCCGCCTCGTCGAGCCCGCCGTCGACGAGCCGTTCATCTTGCACCCGGGTGAGTTCGTGCTCGCCTCGACGTATGAGGTCATTACCTTGCCGGACGACGTAGCCGGGCGTCTCGAGGGGAAGTCGAGCCTTGGCCGGCTCGGTCTCCTGACCCACAGCACCGCCGGCTGGATCGACCCGGGATTCTCCGGCCACGTCACCCTCGAGCTGAGCAACGTCGCGACGCTGCCGATCAAGCTCTGGCCCGGCATGAAGATCGGCCAGCTGTGCCTCTTCCGCACCTCCTCGCCGTCCGAGTTCCCGTACGGCAGTTCTGTCTATGGCTCGCGATATCAAGGACAGCGCGGGCCAACGCCGTCCCGGTCGTGGCAGAACTTTCACCGCACCCAGATATAGATCCGCCCGGATCTGACTTCACGCGGAGGTACCGATGGCGATTCGCCTCGGAAACGTCGTCTTCGACAGCGCCGACCCCCACGCGGCGGCGGCGTTCTACACCGAGCTCACCGGCTGGCCGATCGTGCGGACGGACGGCGACTGGATCGATCTGCAAACCGACACCGGTGCCGCCTTCTCGATCCAGCTCGCACCCGATCACATCAAGCCGGAGTGGCCAGATTCGAAACGGCCGCAGCAGGCCCACGTCGACTTCATCGTCGACGACATGGACGCCGAGCACGCCCGCGCGCTGGCGCTGGGCGCGACGCTGCTCGACGACTCGGCCGACCATCCCACCTTCAGGGTGTTCGCCGATCTCGACGGCCATCCGTTCTGCCTCTGTCGCAGCTAATCGACGCAGCCGCTCAGCCGGACGACCGCCACCTGGCCCCAAGGACGGACACCTCCCCACGTGGGCCCGGCAGAGCATTGAAGTCGTACGCACGCTCTTACGTGCGGGGGACTTCAATGCTCCAAACGTTGGCAGCCGGCCGACTCTCAGAATCCGTGATTCGCGGGCGATCAGGCAGGGGAAGGATCGGGTTGCGCCGGCGCCGGCCCGGGGCCGCGGACCGAGCGCAGCAACACCTCGGCGACGTCGATCACGACGACGTCTGCGCGCGCCGACCCTTGTGACTGCCGATCACGCACCGCGTCGCCCAGCATGACCCGGCAGTACGGGCAGGCCGTCACGACAACGTCTGGATCGAGCGCGAGCGCTTCGTCGATGCGCTCGTGATTGATCCGCTTGCCGACACGCTCTTCCATCCACATCCGCGCACCGCCGGCGCCGCAGCAGAAGCCGCGCTCCTTGCAGCGCGGCATTTCCGTCGACGTCAGACCCGGAACCGCCGCGAGCACATCGCGCGGTTGCCCGTACACCTTGTTGTGCCGGCCGAGGTAACACGGATCGTGATAGGTCACCGACGAATCCACGGCGGCCGTCGGCTGCAACCGGCCGTCGGCCACCAACGTCGCCAGCAACTCCGTGTGATGCACGACCTCGAAGTCGCCGCCGATCTGCGGGTACTCCCGCGCGATCGTGTTGAAGCAGTGCGGGCACGACGCGACGATCTTGCGCGCGCCGACCGACTGCAGCGTGGCGACATTCTGCTGCGCCAGCTGCTGGTACACGAACTCGTTGCCCATCCGCCGCGCCGGATCACCGGTGCACGTCTCGAGTGGTCCGAGCACCGCGAACTCGACGCCCGCGGTGTGCAGCAGCTCCGCGACCGCGCGCGTCGATGCGCGAGCACGGTCGTCGGACGCACCCGCGCAACCAACCCAGAACAGGTACTCGACGTCGTCCGGAATCTGCGAACCACGACCAACGACGCGGACGTCGAAGGGCAGGCCTTCGGTCCACGCCAACCGGGTCGACGCGGGCAACCCCCACGGGTTGCCCGCATTTTCGAGATTGCGCATCATGCCACCGCCCTCGGCGGGGAACGCCGACTCGACCAGCACCTGATGCCGGCGCATGTCCATGATGTGGTCGACGTGCTCGATGTCGACAGGGCATTCCTCCACGCATGCACCGCACGAGGTGCACGCCCAGAGTGCCTCCGGGTCAATCACCCCGCCATCCTCGAGCGTCCCGACCAGCGGCCGCATCGCCGCCGCTGTCTCCGCGCCCGACAGCAGTGTGGATGCCTTCTCGAATAGGTGGTCGCGCAGTTCGGTGATGATCAGCTTAGGGTTCAGCACCTTGCCGGTATTCCACGCCGGGCACGCCGACTGGCACCGACCGCACTCAGTGCAGGTCGACAGATCGAGCAGCCCTTTCCAGGTGAAGTCCTCGATCTTGCCGCGGCCGAAATTGTCGTCGTCCGAAGGGTTTTCGAAGTCGATGCGGTGATCGCCTGAGTACATCGGCAGCAGTGGACCCAACGCATCGGGCTTGCGCGCGAAGTAGATGTTCAGCGGCGCGAACACGATGTGCAAGTGCTTCGAGTAGGTCACCAGCACGAGGAACCCCAGGACGACGATCAGCTGCGCGAGCACGAAGAACGTCTCGATGCCATGGTTCGCCGCACCGAGCGGATGCAACGCGCGCGACACCAGCCACGACGCGAACGACCACGGGTACGGCCGGTAGGGGAAGTTGCCGGTATTCATCTGGGCACCGCGGTAGATCAGTAACGTCGCAATGACAGTGAAGATCATGCCAAGGATCAGCCACGCGGCACGGGTGTGCGAACCGTAGAAGCGTGACGCGCGGCCACGCCGCGACTCCCGGTTGAGGAACCGAATCTTGGTGAACACGACAAGAGCGACGAGCACAAGAGTCGCGAACAGGTCCTCGATGAACCCGAGTCCCGCCCAGTCGCCGATACCGAAGTTCGCCTTGAACAGCGCGCCGTACGCCTCGACGATGGTGAGTCCAAGGACGAGGAACGCCCAGAACGTCACCGCGTGTGCGAGGCCCGGGATCGTCCATGCGAGGAGCTTGCGTTGCCCGATGACCTCGGTTACCTCGGCCTTGGGGCCCTTCACGTTGGTGGCGTGATCGGCGACGCCAGCTGATCGTCGTCCGGCCCTATCTGTTGCTGGTTGTCCTGACCGAATCAGCCGGTACAACCACCACAGGCGTCGGCCGGTGAGCCCGAACGCGACGACCGTGACAACCGCGCCGATGACGATGCGCAGGGCCATCGGTGCTCCTTAGTTCGGGTAGGGGTCCGCAGGCGCTGTGGCTGCTGTTGTAAAGGTGGTCACGGTACTGGACACGAGCACGACGCCCCCGCCCAAGATGTCGTCCTCGAGCAGGTCGCCCGTGGTCGGATCGAAGATGTAGGAGAGCTGTTCCGGCGTGAGGCTGCTATTGCCGCTGATCGTGCCGGTGATGGCGACGCCGGCGCGCCCGTTCGCGTCCTTGGCGCCCGACGCGGCGCTGGTGCCCGGCAAGTTGACGAGCGCGACGTACACCGCGAGGCGCAGTCCCGGCGACGCGAGCGGGTTCAGTAACACCTGCTCGGCGTTGACCAGGAACTGCGCATCGGCATCCTTCGACTTGTAGCCCTCCGATGCGTAAACAGCGGCGAACGACGTGTTGACCGCCGACTCCAGTGCGCCCGAGTTATTGGTGGGGAACGCGTTGAAGTCGGCGCGGGTCGCCGTGCCGGGGATGACCTTCGATCCCATGCCCTGCGTGTAGAGCGTCGAACTGCCGGCGCTGCCGTCGAATACCTGGGTGGTGTTGGCCACGCCCGCGTTGGTGCGCAGATGGGTGCTCAGGATCCCGAACTGACCGCTGAAGGTGGGTGACGTCGACGCGGTCGTGGCGGTGGCGCTTAAGTTCGCCAGCGTGCCGACCTGGGCTCCGACACTGTCGGCGACCGACGCGGTTCCCCCGAAGACCAGGGCGCTGCGAAGCGTCTGCGCGTACTTGAGCAGCTGGCCGGTGGTCCCAGACGGCAGGACACCTGCAGGCGGCACGAGCAGCAGCGGCGCGTCCTTGGAAGCGAGGTCTGGGCCGGCGGCGAGCGCATCAGGAAAGTTGGTGCCCGTCGCGATACCGGCGACATCTGGTGTGTGGAAGAACGTTTCGGCCACCCTCGCCGCCGTCTGGTAACGGTCGTCGCCTGAGATCGCGACGGCCGACGGGTCGGCTGCGGCCGCTGGGCCCCCGAGCGCGAAATGAGACCCGCCAGCGTGCGCGGCAAAGTACGCACTGGTCTCTGCCGCCTGCACCTTGCCGTTCGTGAGCAGGATCGCGGCGCCGTCCTCGATCGCGGCCGGACCACCGGCGAGAGCGTCGGGGAAGTTCAAGCCGGTTGCCTCGAGCACCGTCGTCGGATTACCGAGCGCGCCGGCAACCGCGACCGCGGTTGCGAATCGGTTGGCACCGGCGAGGCGATGCACGACAAAACCGAGGCCGGTGATCGTGGTCTCGACCGCAGCGCTCACCGCCGCGGTCCCGCCAAGGATGTAGACGGGGCCTCCGGCGGGCAGCACCCGGACGATCTCGGCGCGAACGGCTGCACTCAAGGAGTTGGACGACGTCAAAAGCAGCGGGCCGCCCACCTTGGCGGCCAGCGGAACGCCGGCCAGCGCATCGGGGTAGGTGTCGGCGCGGGTGAGCACCACGGCCGCGGCGCCGCCAGAGAGCGGGAATTCGTCCTGTGACGTCGCGATCGCAGTATCGAACCGGCTCGCGCCCGAGATGCGCTGCACGTTCGATGGCAACACCGCAGGTAGCGTCAATGGCACAGACGCCCCGAGCGCCGCGCTGGTCGTAGTAGAGGCCGCGGCCGCGCCGCTCGTGACCGCGATGAGGCAGCCGCCGGCCACGGTGATCGCGGCAATTCCGCCAACCAGGCACCGCCGCACACGTGGACTCGACAACATCAGTACGACCTCCGAATAGACCTGCTCGGCGAAACTACCCCACCTGCCTGCAGCTATGCGCAATCCCGCTCGCTGCAGGCCGACCGGGCAGGGCGGTTTGTCCGCTTCTCAGAGTTGAGTCGAGCAGGCTCAACTTCGACTTGACATCGGGCCGCCGTCGACTAACATGAGTGACACAGACTCAAGTTTCTCAACAGATCACTCAAGTTTCTCAACAGACCTCAAGTTTCGAACAGACCAAGTTTCGAAGGAGACTTCCCATGGCACGAGCGGTCGGCATCGACCTTGGCACGACGAACTCCGTCGTCGCCGTTCTAGAAGGCGGCGAGCCCACGGTCATCGCGAACGCCGAAGGATCGCGCACCACGCCGTCCGTCGTCGCGTTTGCAAAGAATGGTGAGGTTCTGGTCGGTGAGGTCGCCAAGCGGCAGGCCGTCACCAACGCAGACCGCACAATCCGGTCGGTCAAGCGCCACATCGGCACTGACTGGACCGTCGCGATCGACGGCAAGAACTACACCTCGCAGGAGATCAGCGCACGAATCCTGCAAAAGCTGAAGCGTGATGCCGAGGCCTACCTCGGCGAGCAGATCACCGACGCGGTCATCACCGTGCCGGCTTACTTCAATGACTCCCAGCGCGAGGCGACCAAGGAAGCTGGCACCATCGCCGGCCTGAACGTCCTGCGCATCATCAACGAGCCGACTGCGGCCGCTCTGGCCTACAGCCTCGACAAGGGTGAGAAGGAGCAGACGATCCTGGTGTTCGACCTCGGCGGCGGCACGTTCGACGTCTCCCTGCTCGAGATCGGCGAGGGCATCGTCGAGGTCAAGTCGACCAGCGGTGACACCCATCTCGGTGGTGACGACTGGGACCAGCGCCTCGTCGACTACCTGGTGACGTCATTTAAGAACAGCAACGGCATCGACCTGTCCAAGGACAAGATGGCGCTCCAGCGGCTTCGTGAGTCCGCGGAGAAGGCCAAGATCGAGCTCTCGCAGCAGGCAGAGACCACGGTCAACCTGCCCTACATCACCGCGAGCGCCGAAGGCCCGCTCCACCTTGAGGTCAAGGTCACCCGCTCGGAGTTTCAGAAGATGACCTCCGACTTGCTCGACCGCACCAAGGGCCCCTTCCACCAGGCCATCAAGGACGCCGGCATCAAGGTCGACCAGATCGACCACGTCGTCCTGGTCGGTGGTTCGACCCGGATGCCCGCCATCGTCGACCTGGTCCGCGAGTTGACCGGCGGCAAGGAGCCGAACAAGGGCGTCAACCCCGACGAGGTCGTTGCGGTCGGCGCGAGCTTGCAGGCAGGCGTCATGAAGGGCGAAGTCAAGGACGTCCTGCTCCTCGACGTCACACCTCTGTCGCTCGGCATCGAGACCAAGGGTGGGGTGTTCACCAAGCTCATCGAGCGGAACACCACGATCCCGACGAAGCGATCCGAGACCTTCACGACGGCTGACGACAATCAGCCGAGCGTGCAGATCCAGGTCTACCAAGGCGAGCGCGAAATGGCTGCCTACAACAAGAAGCTCGGCATGTTCGAGCTGACCGGTCTGCCACCGGCGCCCCGCGGAATCCCGCAGATCGAGGTCACGTTCGACATCGACGCCAACGGCATCGTGCACGTGTCCGCAAAGGATCTCGGCACGAGCAAGGAGCAGTCGATGACGATCACCGGCGGCTCTGCGCTGCCGAAGGACGACATCGAGCGGATGATGCGCGAGGCCGAGTCGCACGCTGAGGAGGACCGCGCCCGCAAGGAAGAGGCCGAGACCCGCAACCAGGCCGAGACCCTCGTCTACCAGACCGAGAAGTTCCTTCGCGAGAACGCAGAGACGATCCCGGCTCCTGAGAAGGACGCCGTCGACACGTCGCTGGCCAACTTGAAGAAGGCACTCGAGGGCACCGACATCGCCGCGGTTCGCACCGCGACCGATGAGCTGGCAGCCGAGAGCCAGAAGATGGGCAGCGCGATCTACGCGAACGCGCAGGCCACCAATGCGGCTGCCGGACACGAGGGTCACGAGGGCGGCGAAAGCAGCCCGACCGACTCTGCAGGTAACTCGGCAGGTGGCAATGCAGGTGACGGTGCCGATGAGGTGATTGACGCCGAGATCGTCGACGAGGGCACCTCGTGAGCGGCTCCGATCCGTTCGAGCAGCCCATCATCCGCGACAAGCGCCGGGTGCATTTCGATCCGACATCAGGTGCGGTCTCGCACGACCCGTCGGCTGGCGCACGCGCAACGGATGGGCCTCCTTCGGGGGGCCCATCTGGGCTCGGCGGCCCAGGGGTCGATTCGATCGAGCTGTCGCAGCTGCGCACCGAGTTGACCGAGCGAACCGCAGATCTCCAGCGGGTGCAGGCCGAGTACGCCAACTACCGCAAGCGCGTCGAACGTGATCGCGAAGCGGTACGAGAGTTCGCCGTCGGCGACGCGCTATCGGCGTTGCTTCCTGTTCTCGATGACATCGGCCGGGCGCGCGAACACGGCGAGCTCGAGGGAGGATTTCGGCAAGTCGCCGAGGCCCTCGATGCGGCCGTCACCAAGCTCGGGCTGACCCGCTTCGGGCAGCCGGGTGACCCCTTCGACCCGACGCAGCATGAGGCCTTGATGCACTCGTACTCCGACGAGGTCACGCAGCCGACGGCGGTGCAGATCCTGCAGCCCGGGTACAGCTACGCGGGTCGCGTCGTGCGGCCGGCTCGGGTCGCGGTGGCCGAACCTACGGTGTCGCTGCCGGTCGAAGAGGTTGACGCGGACGCCAGCCCCTCGCCGTCCGACCCGTTGCAATAACTGCAAGAACACGAGCAGAAGGGAGGGACGCCGATGAGCACCCGCGATTACATCGAGAAGGACTACTACAAGTCACTCGGCGTCCCGAAAGACGCGACCGCGGTGGAGATCAAGAAGGCGTACCGCAAGCTCGCCCGTGTGCATCACCCCGACGCGAATACCGGCAGCGCGAAGTCCGAGGAGAAGTTCAAGGAGATCTCCGAGGCCTACGACGTGCTGTCGGATGCGAAGACACGCAAGGAGTACGACGAGGCGAGGTCGCTGTTCGGTGGCGGCGGTTTCCGCATGCCCGGTAGTGGCGGCACCGGTACTGGCGCACCTGGCGGCTTCAACTTCGACCTCGGCGATCTGCTTGGCAACGCACGCGCAGGTGGCGCAGGTGCTGCCGGCGGGCTCGGCGACATCCTCGGTGGAATCTTCAGCGGCGGCCGCCGGGCGGGTGCGACCTCGCAGCCGCCACGGCGAGGTGCCGATGTCGAGACCGAGGTGACTCTCGACTTCGAGCACGCGGTGCATGGCGAGACCGTCGCGTTGCGCATGGCGACCCCGCAACCATGCAGTGCATGTAAGGGCACCGGCGCGAAGGCCGGCACGACGCCGCGCGTGTGTCCGACCTGTAGCGGCACCGGCGTGACGTCTCGGGGTGCAGGCGGATTTGCGTTCTCAGAGCCATGCCGCGACTGTCGCGGCCGCGGCCTGCTCGTCGATGACCCGTGCCCCGTTTGTCATGGCAGCGGCCGGGCGATGAGCGAGCACACCATGCAAGTGCGCATCCCGGCAGGCGTCAACGACGGTCAGCGAATTCGCCTGAAGGGTAAGGGTTCTCCTGGTGAGCGCGGCGGCCCAGCCGGCGACCTGATCGTGCTCGTGCACGTGCGGCCGCACGCGCTGTTCGGCCGTGCCAGCGACAACCTCACGATCACTGTGCCGGTCACGTTCCCTGAGGCCGCGCTCGGCTCGGAGATCAAAGTACCGACTCTCGACGGCCCACCGGTGACCCTGAAACTCCCGGCCGGCACGACAAACGGCCGGGTATTGCGGGTAAGGGGTAAGGGCGTCACCCGGCGCGACGGCACCAAGGGCGACCAGCTCGTCACCATCGACGTCGCCGTGCCACACAACATTTCTGGGAAAGCAAAGGAAGCGCTCGAGGCCTACCGCGAAGCAACATCCGCGGACAACCCGCGAGCGCATCTGCTGGAAGGTGAATAACTGATGCTTGAAGACATCAGCCCCGTATTCGTGATCTCGGTCGCGGCCCAACTGTCGGGCCTGCACCCTCAGACGCTGCGCGCGTACGACAAGCTCGGACTGGTCTCACCCGATCGTGCGCCAGGCCGTGGCCGGCGCTACTCCAGCCGCGACATCTCGCAGTTGCGCGAGGTGCAGCGCTTGTCGCAGGAGCACGGCGTGAACCTGGCCGGCATCAAGCGAATCCTCGAATTGGAGAACCAAGTGACTGCGCTGCAGCAGCGGCTGGGTGAATTGGCGCACGAGCTCGAACTCGTCCACTCCACCGCGGCTCGGCGAGTGGCCGAGGCGCATGCGTCACACCGCCGCGATCTCGTCCCGCTACGACAGGCGACGGTCGCCGTGGTCTGGCCGAGCCAGCCGTTCGGCGTCCGATCCGACGTGGCGCAGTTCGGGGAGTGAACGGATGGACACCTACAAGCTGACCACCAAGAGCCAAGAGGCGGTTGCCGACGCTATTCGGCGGGCCGTTGCCGAAGGCAATCCGCACGTCGAGCCGGTGCATCTGCTGCTGGCGCTGGTGGGGCAGGCCGACGGTACCGCCGCGCCACTGCTTGAAGCCGTTGGAGTGTCGCTCAGCACACTTCGCGGCGAGGCCGACCAGATCACTGCGCGATTGCCGCGCGCTACCGGATCCACGGTGGCCGCGCCGGGCATGGACCGCCCGTCGATGCAGGTCATCAGCGCAGCGGCCAAGCGTGCGAGCGACCTCGGTGACGAGTACATCTCCACCGAACATCTCCTCGTTGGCCTGGCCGACGAAGGTGGCGAAGTCGCATCGTTGTTGCGCCGGCACGGTGCAACGTCGGAGACGCTGCTCGGTGCGTTCGAATCTGTCCGCGGCCACGCGCGCGTCACCTCCCCCGACCCCGAGTCGACGTTTCAGGCACTGGAGAAGTACGGCGTCGATCTGACTGCCCGGGCACGCGGTGGCGAGCTCGACCCGATCATCGGCCGCGATACCGAGATCCGTCGGGTTGTGCAGGTGCTCGCGCGCCGCACGAAGAACAACCCGGTTCTCATCGGCGAGCCGGGCGTCGGCAAGACTGCGGTCGTCGAGGGTCTCGCTCAGCGCATCGTCGCGGGCGACGTGCCCGAATCGCTGCGTGGCAAGCGATTGATCGCGCTCGACCTCGGTGCCATGATCGCGGGCGCGAAGTACCGGGGCGAATTCGAAGAGCGGCTGAAGGCCGTGCTCAACGAGATCAAAAGCTCCGACGGGCAGGTCATCACCTTCATCGACGAGCTGCATACGGTCGTCGGCGCGGGTGCTGCTGAGGGCGCGATGGACGCCGGCAACATGCTCAAACCCATGTTGGCGCGCGGCGAGTTGCGCATGGTCGGTGCGACGACGTTGGACGAGTACCGCGAGCGCATCGAGAAGGATCCCGCTCTGGAGCGGCGCTTCCAGCCGGTGCTAGTTGGTGAGCCCAGCGTCGAAGACACCATCGGCATTCTGCGCGGATTGAAGTCGCGCTACGAGGCGCACCACAAGGTGCAGATCTCGGACGCCGCGTTGGTGGCCGCAGCAACGTTGTCTGACCGCTACATCAGCGGCCGCTTCCTGCCGGACAAGGCCATCGATCTCGTCGATGAGTCGGCGTCGCGCCTGCGCATGGAGATCGACTCGTCGCCGGTCGAGATCGACGAGCTGCGGCGCGCAGTTGACCGGATGAAGATGGAAGAGCTTGCACTGGCGCACGAAGGCGACGCCGCCAGCCGCGAACGCCTCGAGCGCCTGCGGGCCGAACTCGCCGATCGCCAAGAGCAGCTCAGTGCACTCACCGCACGATGGGACATCGAGAAGGCTGGCCTCAACCGCGTCGGCGAACTGAAGCAAAGCCTCGACGACGCGCGCGGGCAGGCCGAACGCGCGCAACGCGACGGTGACTTCGAGACGGCGTCCCGATTGATGTACGCCGACATTCCGACGCTCGAGCGATCGCTTGCCGACGCCGGTAATGCCGAAGCCCGCGGCGCGATGGTGAAGGAAGAGGTCGGCCCCGATGACATCGCGGAGGTCGTCGGCGCATGGACAGGCATTCCTGCCGGCCGTCTTCTTGAGGGCGAGACCGGCAAGCTGCTGCGGATGGAGTCCGAGCTCGGCAACCGCTTGATCGGCCAAAAGCGAGCAGTGGCAGCAGTTTCTGATGCGGTGCGTCGTGCCCGGGCTGGCATCTCCGACCCTGATCGGCCGACCGGTTCGTTCCTGTTCCTTGGTCCGACCGGGGTCGGGAAGACCGAGTTGGCGAAGGCGCTCGCCGACTTCCTCTTCGACGATGAGCGCGCAATCGTGCGTATCGACATGAGCGAGTACTCCGAGAAGCACTCGGTCGCACGGCTTGTCGGTGCGCCACCCGGATACGTCGGCTATGAAGAGGGCGGGCAGCTCACGGAGGCCGTTCGTCGGCGTCCGTACTGCGTCGTACTGCTCGACGAAGTCGAGAAGGCTCACCCTGAGGTCTTCGACGTCCTGCTGCAGGTGCTCGACGCCGGCCGGCTGACCGATGGTCAGGGTCGTACGGTCGACTTCCGCAACACCATCTTGATCCTGACCTCGAACCTTGGCTCGATGTACCTCATCGATCCGACACTCGACGACGACACGCGTCGCGACGCAGTGATGTCACTCGTGCGTGCCACGTTCAAGCCTGAGTTCCTGAACCGCCTCGATGAGGTGATCCTGTTCGACCCGCTCGGCACCGATGACCTCACCCGAATCGTGGATCTGCAGATCGGCCGCCTACAGGCGCGGTTGGCGGATCGGCGGCTCACGTTGTCGGTCACGCCAGCCGCATTGGAGTGGCTCGCGCTGACCGGCTTCGACCCGCTGTACGGCGCTCGGCCGCTGCGGCGGTTGGTGCAGACGGCGATCGGTGACCAACTCGCGCGCGGGTTGCTCTCCGGGGAGATCCACGATGGCGAAACGGTGTCGGTCGACGTTGCTGCGTCGAAGGACGGGCTCGACGTCCACGCCGCCTGACCACCGTCGCCACACCCCAACTACCGCCGTCCGCCCCATCTCCTTCATCGGTCGAGTGAAAACCTAGTTGCTGAGAGCGGGCAGGTCGGTCAGGTAAGGCGGGTCGGACCCGGCGCGCGTGCACGCAACTGCCGACACGAGGACGGCGAACCGCAGCGCCTCCTCGACCTGCTCGGCACTTAATTGCGCAAGAGCCGAAATGTTCAGCAGCCCGGCCTCTTCGAGTGCGTGGAGAAGGCCGGCTGTAAAGGTGTCGCCGGCCCCGATCGTGTCGACCACCTCGACGTCGATGCCGCCGACGCCGACCTCGAGTCCTGACGGCAGTCGCGCTAAGGCGCCGTCCGCACTCCTGGTGAACACGACCAGCGATGGGCCGCGCGTCGACCATTCGGCCAGCACGTCGGCATGGGAGCGATCCGGATACAGCCAGTTCACGTCGTCGACACTTGCTTTGACGATGTGCGCGAGACCGAGCCATCGCTCGACCGACTCTCGGTACACCCGTGGATCGGGACAGATCGTCGCGCGCACGTTCGGGTCGATCGACACCACGCGCTGCGACCGCTCACGTCCAAGCATCGCTTCGAGGACGACGCCGCCGGGCGGCATGAGCAGCGCCATCGAACCTGCGTGCAGCGCGGTCACGGACGGATCGAACGCCACAGGTAAATCGTTGGTGACCCACTGCCAGTCGGCTGTGTCGCGAAGATAGAAGCTGTAACGCGCACCGCCGTCCTCGCCGAGGTCAACGACCGCCATCGAACTCTGCTCAGCAGCCTTGACCACGTACCGAACGTCAACACCATCGCCAACGAGTCGCTCGCGCAACCGCATACCGAAGGCGTCGCCGGAGATTCGGGCGAGCATGGATGTCGACGTGCTCAGTCGGGCCAGCGCAACCGCGGTGTTGGCAGGCGATCCCCCGGGCAATGCCCGCCATATCTCGCCATCGACCTGGACGAGATCGATCAGGGTTTCCCCGCACACCAAAATCACCGACGACCTCCAGCGAGGCTAGGAAACGAGTTGGCCCAACCGAGAGATTGCTTCGATCAGCACTTCGTCGCGCTTGCAGAAAGCAAACCGCACCAGGGGACGTCCTGTCTCGATGTTGTCGTAGAACACCGAATGTGGAATTGCGACCACACCTGCGCGCTTGGGCAGGTCGCGGCAGAATGTCATACCGTCGTCGTAGCCGAGTGGCCGCACGTCGGCAGTGACGAAATACGTCCCGGCCGGCTTGAACACCGAAAACCCCACGGAAGCAAGCCCCGCACACAGCAGGTCGCGCTTACGCCGCAGGTCACTGGCCAGCGTGGCGTAGAACGAATCGTCGAGCCCTAGACCGACCGCCACCGCAGGCTGGAAGGGCGCGCCGTTGACATAAGTCAAGAACTGCTTGGTGGTGCGGACGGCGGCAACCAAGGCCCCGGGTCCCGTCACCCAGCCGACCTTCCATCCGGTCAGAGCGAACGTCTTGCCAGCTGATGAGATCGTCAACGTCCGTTCCCACATGCCTGGCAGCCTGGCAATCGGCACATGCTCACCGTCGTAGACCAAGTGCTCGTAGACCTCGTCGGTGACGACGTACAAGTCGTGTTCGATCGCCACCGAGGCGACTGCTTGCAGTTCCTCGCGGGTCAAGACGGTGCCGGTCGGATTGTGCGGCGAGTTCAGCAGAATGAGACGCGTACGGGAAGTGACCGCAGCGCGCAACCGCTCGACGTCCAGCCGGAAATCGGGTGCGTGCAACGTGACCGGCACCCGCACGCCGCCGGCCATGACAATCGAAGCGACGTAAGAGTCGTAGTACGGCTCCAATGCGATGACTTCGTCGCCCGCGTCGACCATGGCAAGCATGGCCGCAGCGACCGCCTCGGTCGCGCCGGCCGTCACGAGCACTTCGGAATCGGGGTCGAGTTCGAGGTTGTAGAACCGCCGCTGATGTTCGGCGATGGCAAGACGCAATTCCGGGACGCCGATCCCGGGCGGATATTGATTGCGCCCGGCCCAGATCGCATCGACCGCGGCCTGCTTGATGACATCCGGGCCGTCGACATCAGGGAAGCCCTGCCCGAGGTTGATGGAGCCAGTCTCCAGCGCGAGCGCCGACATCTCGGCAAAGATCGTGGTCCCGAGCCCTTGAAGGCGCGGAACTAACGGGTTGCCCGGCACGCCGGTCAGCCTAGTGCTGGCAAGCTGGCGGCTATGCCGATTGCACTAATTACCGGATCGACCTCAGGGATCGGCGCCGGATTCGCCGAGGCCTACGCCAAGCTCGACCACAATCTGGTGCTGGTGGCCCGCGACCGCGCCCGCCTCGAGGCCCAAGCCGCGACGCTTCACGAGCAGTGGCAAGTCGACGTCGAGGTGCTGGTCGCCGACCTCGGCACCGATGCGGGGTGTGCAGCTGTGGAGGCCCGCGTTGCTAACGAAGACCAGCCCATCGACGTCCTGGTCAACAATGCAGGCTTCGGGATGGGCCGCGACTTCCTGCACTCGGCTCTGGCCGACGAAGAACAACTGCTGCGGGTGATGGTCCGCGCACCGATGCGCATCACCAAAGCGGCGCTGCCCGGCATGCAGACGCGCGACAGCGGCACCATCATCACGGTCGCGAGCGTCGCGGGATTCCTCAACCACAGCACGTACGGCGCGGCAAAGGCATGGGCGGTGCGCTTCAGCGAAAGCCTTTCGCTGCTACTCGCCGGCAGCGGTGTACGCGCCATCGCGTTGTGCCCGGGCCTCGTCCACACCGAGTTCCACGAGCGGGGCGACGTCGACGTCTCGAACGCGCCGAAGTGGATGTGGCTGGACGTCGACCAAGTCGTCGACGCGTGCCTCGACGACCTGCGCCGCGGCAAGGCGGTCAGCATTCCGAGCCTTCGCTACAAGGTGATGGTCGGGGCCGGCCGGCTGGCCCCGGCAGCACTCGTCGCACGGGCCCGCAACCTCCGTCGCACGAAGTCGAAGCGTTAGGCTCCTGCGCCATGAGCGACCGCGACGCACTGCTGCACGAAATCACGTCCAAGGCTGTCGTGCACGGAAAGGTGACGCTGAGCTCCGGCCGCGAGGCCGACTACTACGTCGACCTGCGACGCATCACACTCGACGCCGCGGCCGCGCCACTTGTCGGCTCGGTGATGCTCGACCTCACCGACGACCTCGACTTCGATGCCGTCGGTGGCTTGACTCTCGGCGCCGATCCGGTCGCGACTGCGATGTTGCACACTGCCGCTAGCCGCGGACGCAAGCTCGACGCATTCGTCGTCCGCAAAGAAGGCAAGGCGCACGGCCTGCAGCGCCGCATCGAAGGACCAGACGTAGCGGGACGGCGAGTGCTTGCGGTCGAGGACACCTCGACGACGGGTGGGTCGGTACTGACTGCAGTGGAGGCACTGCGCGAAGCAGGGGCCGAGGTTGTTGGCGTGGCGGTGATCGTTGAACGCGGTGCAGCGGATGCGGTTGCCGACGCGGGGCTGCCGTATCGAGCCGCGTACTCACTCGCCGATCTCGGCCTTACCTAGGTTTCGTGGCGAGCATGGCGCGCTCGAGCTAACTCAGCCTCCTGCTGAGTGATAGTGACGCAGGCTGTATCCCCACAGTCTGCGAGCGAGGAAGAACAGCACGAAGCCCACGACCGGCGACCAGTGCGCAAGCACCGATGTCGCGCCGTGCTTTGGTGCGATGCCGAGGATGACCTCGACCGGGAAGTAGGCGACGAACGCGAGTGGCAGGACGAAGGTGAAGAGTCCCTGAACCGTCCTTGGCAAAATCGACAGTGGGTAGTTGCCGAACGTCGACATCAACTCATCAACCCATGACCCAAGAACCCGCGATCCCGGTGAACGCAGCAGCAGACATGACAGAGTCAACTGCACCGCAGCCTCGACGAGCATGCCGGCGACAACCGCCACGAGCACGTGGAGACCGAGCAGGACGGTCCAGTGCACGTGGATGAGCGCGAGCGCGACGCCGAGCGTCGAGAAACCGACGAGCAGATCGCCAATGGCGTTCACACTGAACTGGCTGAGTAGCAGCTGCATGAAGACAGGTAGCGGTCGCAAGAAGTAGCCGTCCATCCGACCCTCGTCGACGAGCAGCGGTATCCACGCGAAGTTGTAGAAGAACAGCACGTAGAGCCCGTGGGCGACCAGCCGCATACCGACGATCAGCAAGACGCCGTCACTCGGAAAGCCGCCGAGGCCACCCTTGAACCTGGTGAGCAAGACGCTGACGAACATCAGCGTCGACGTCTGCCAGAGGATGCCGAACATGATCGAGGCGACGAAGTTTCCGCGGTACTCCAGCTGCGCGCGGAAGTTCAGCGCACTCACCTTGTAGACAACCCGCAGCGTGTGTCGCGCGCGTTTCGCCCGCAGCTGCACGGCCGATTCGGTAACTGCAGTCATGCCGTCAGCCGCCCTGCACCATGACTCGCCGGCCGGCGCGGCTCCATAGCCATCTCGAGAGGACAGCAACTGCGATGACCCACATTGCCTGTAGCGCAAGCTCACGACCGGCATGACTCATCGGAGTGCGACCAACGTAGAGCGAGAGCGGCACATTGATGCCGAAGCTAAACGGCAACCAAGTAGCGAACGTCAGCAGCAAGGCCGGCATCAATGGCAGCGGCACGAACACGCCCGACAACAGGTCCTGAATGAAGTAATACATGCGCACGATCGCGCTGTTGCTGACGAGCCAGAACATCGCGATGTCGACCAGCTGACCGAGGTAGTACAGCACCATCTGCCCGAGCAACAGGCTCGCTGCGAACACTGCTGCTCCGCTCGCGCCCCGCGGCGGCGCGATGATGTGAGCACGCAGCAAGACGATGTATCCGATCAGTGCCCAGAAGGCGCCGTAGATCATGTCGCCGGATTGCCGCCACATGTAGAACCTCGACGGCGAGATCGGCCGCAAGAACCAATACACGACAGTGCCTTCGCGGACCGCGACGCTTAGACTGTCGCGCACGTTGAACGTGCGCGAGTTCCATCGAATGCGGGCGATCAGCAGTGCCATCAGCGAATACGTCAGCGTCTGGCGCAGCGTCAGCCCCGCTGCCACTTTCGTGTGGCTGAACACCGCAGTCCACAGCCGGTCGTAGAGATAGAGCTGTACGGCGAGCGTGACGGGAGCCACCACAAGCCGCACTCGATATGCGCGTTCATTCAGTAAGCCGATCCGAAGGATGCGCCATGAACGATGTGGGTGTGGAGTGTGCGTGACGGGGGTGCTGACCGGAACAGCCGTCACGCCGGACGTCGATCAGTGGATGTCTCGACGGCCCGCTGATCGCCGTCCCGTTCATCGCCGTCCTGCTCGTCGAGAGTGGAGAGATAGACGTCGCGCATCACGTCTTCGAGGTTTGTTTCGACGACGCCGATGTTCACGACCGGAAAGCGTGAGATCAGGGCGCGCACGACGTCCTCGGGAGTGCTCGAACCGATCGGTGCGAGAACGGCCTGTATGCCGTCGTGGCTGACCACTTTGGTACCGGGCACCTCGAGTGCACCCACGGGCTCGGAGAATGTGACGTTCACGATCGGCTTGCCGCCGTGTGCACCCTTGAGTTCATCGAGAGTGCCGTCGAACATCAGCCGTCCGTGGTTGATGAGCAAGACTCGCTCACATAGGCGCGCCACCTCGGTCATGTCGTGCGTCGTCAGCACGATCGTGCGGCCGCGCTCTTCCACCTGCGATCGCAAGAACTGCCGCGTCTGCTCCTTCACCACGACGTCCATGCCGATCGTCGGCTCATCGAGGAACACGATCGACGGGTCGTGCAACATGGCACCGGCAATCTCGCAACGCACCCGCTGGCCGAGGGACAAGTGCCTGACCGGCGTGTCCCAGAATTCCGAGAGCTCGAGGATCGCGTCGAAGTCCGCAAGTTGACGGTCGTAGACGGCCTGCGGCACGTCGAAGATGTCGCGCAGGATTGCGAACGACTGCTTGACCGGCAGATCCCACCACAACTGGGTCTTCTGACCGAACACGGCGCCGATGTTGCGAGCATTCGCGATCCGGTCCCGATGCGGAACCCGCCCGTCGACAAAGACCTCGCCCGCTGAGGGGGTGAGAACTCCCGTCAGCATCTTGATGGACGTCGATTTGCCGGCGCCGTTCGGACCGAGCAGGGCGACCAGCTCGCCCTTCTCGACAGTCATCGTCAGATCGTCGACGACGGTGCGGCGGTCGTGGAGGGGATCGATCAGCGAGCGAAACCCGGCGAATCGGCCCTCGTGCCGGCGGGCAATGGTGAACGTCTTCGTCAGACCACGCGTCACGATCGCTAGGTCGGCGTCACTCACCCGTGGTTGCCTCCGGATCCGCTACAAGGTCTGCGAGCCCGGCGCTACACGAGGCCCTAAACCGCCTGCCGCCGCTTGTTCCGGCGCAACTCAACCAGCATCGACAGGACCGACACAATAACGACAAAACCGACGACCGGCAGCGCGTATTTTTCAATGTGCAGTTTGAGACCGGCGTAATAACCCGCCAGCACGATCGCCAACGGCCAGGCAACACCGCCGACGACGTTCCACAGCGTGAACCGCTTCACCGACATCTCGAACATGCCCGCTGCCGGGTTGATAAATGCGCGCAGGACCGGGATAAAACGGCACAAGAGGACGACCCGACCCTCACCGAACCGTTCGAACAATGGCTCGATCCGCCTAAGAGAATGCTCAAAACTCGACCCGGGCTTCGCCAACGCCACACTGCGGCGGCCGATCGTGAAGCCAACCTGGCCGCCGGCGATCGCGGCAATCGGGCAGCCCACGAGGAGCGCAACTAGCGGCAAATGACGTGAATCGGAGAGCGGAAGCGCCGCAAACGCGCCGGCGAGCGCCAACAGCGTGTCCCCGGGCAGAAAGAAGCCGATCAGCAGGCCCGTCTCGACGAACAGAATGACGAAGATCCCGGCCAGCCCGAAAGTCTTGATTACCGAGTTCGCGTCGAGAATGTTGACCGACGCCTGAACGCTGGCGCTCGTCGCGTGGGCTGCGGCGCCCGAGTGCGCCAGGCTGGCGAGCCGAGCCAGGTGATCGATCATGGCCCGAGGCTATCCAACCAACCTGGCTGCTTCCTGAACGCCAACCGCCCCCCACCGTCGGTTGATCACGTAAGGGGGGTGTGGGTGCCCCTCAATAGGTGGGCGCACCTGTTGAAGTGATGGTTCGCCTAGCGCGATGCACTGCTCGAGCGCCCGCAGACCTGAGCGCCACCCAATTGGCTGGATGCGGGATACTTGCCGCCCAAGCCCGCCACTGCCTCCGGAGTATCCAGATGCCGATCGCCAGCCCCGAGGTCTATGCCGACATGATCGATCGGGCGAAGGCGGGCAAGTACGCCTACCCAGCGATCAACGTGACGTCGTCATCGTCGATCAACGCGGCGATCCAGGGGTTCGCGGACGCCGAGAGCGACGGGATCATCCAGTTCTCGTGGGGCGGGGCGGAGTTCGCGGCCGGCCAGCGGGTCAAGGACATGGTCGTCGGCGCAGTCGCGCTGGCTGAGTTCGCCCACGTCGTAGCTGCGAAGTACCCGGTGAACATCGCGCTGCACACCGACCACTGCCCGCCGAACAAGCTAGACGGCTACATGCGCCCGCTCATCGAGATCTCGAAGGAGCGGGTGGCCCGCGGCCTCGACCCGCTATTCGGCTCGCACATGTGGGACGGCTCGGCGGTGACGCTTGAGGAGAACCTCGCGATCGCCAAGGAGCTGCTGGCCGGCTGCGCCCAGGCGAAGATCATCATGGAGCTCGAGATCGGCGTTGTCGGCGGCGAGGAAGACGGCGTCTCGCACGAAATCAACGACAAGCTCTACACGACTCCAGAAGACGCACTCCGGACCGCCGAAGTTCTGGGACTAGGCGAGAACGGTCGCTACTTGCTTGCCGCGACGTTCGGCAATGTGCACGGCGTCTACAAGCCGGGCGGGGTCAAGCTCCGGCCCATCGTTTTGAAGGAGATTCAGGACGAGGTTGGCGCCAAGTACGGCCGGACGGAACCGTTCGACCTGGTGTTTCACGGCGGCTCTGGGTCGTTGCTGGAGGAGATCCGCGAGACCTTGGACTACGGCGTCGTGAAGATGAACGTCGACACAGACACGCAGTACGCCTACACGCGGCCGGTCGTCGAGCACATGTTCAAGAACTACGACGGAGTGCTGAAGATCGACGGGGAAGTCGGTAACAAGAAGGCCTACGACCCGCGCGCGTGGTCAAAACTCGCCGAGAACGGCATGGCCGCCCGCGTAGTCGAGGCCTGCACCGACCTCCGCTCAACCGGCACCAAAGCCTGACCCGCCCGGCCCTCGGCGATCGCGATCGCGCCGGTTGATCACGTAAGGGGGCGGGGGGTCCCCTCAACATGTGAGCGCACCTGTTGAAGTGACGGTTCGCCTTGCGCGACGAACCCAACTCTGCCCACTGCCGCGGCAGGCCCGTCACCGCCGGGACGTCGGTCGGTCCCGGTCTGTGGACAATGACTACGGAGTTGCTGGGCCAACCGCCACCATGTGACCCATGCCTTTGGCCCCGCGCCTTGCCCGCAGTGCGGCGACCCAGCACGGGCTCTTCACCGCGTCCCAGGCCCTAGACGCCGGATACAACGAGCGCGAGATCAAGGTCCTGACGCGCACCACGGAGTGGACGCGACTTCGGCGAGGCATCTACATGGAATCGCATCTCATCCCCGACGACGGCGTGGCGCAACACGTCATCGCCGCCCGAGCCGCCTTGTTGCGCGTCAAAGATGGAGCGTTCGTCAGCCATCTCACGGCAGCGGCCGTCGAGGGACTCGACACCCTCAACCCTGATTTCACGATTGTGCACCTCACCCGAGTCGGCCTCGCGTCATCACGGACCGAAGCGGGTGTTCACCACCATGTAGCCCGCGTTCCGCCTGGGCGCGTCATCACCATCGACGGGATCCGTGCCACCGATGCGGCCTGGACTGTCATTGATACTGCCCGCGAGTCGACCTTCGATCAGGGAGTGGTGCTTGCCGAGTCCGCCCTCTGGCACGAGCGTGCGACATCGGAGTCATTGCGTTCGGTGTTGCTGACCTGCGCGGATTGGCCCGGCGCGCGAAACGCCGGGCGGATAGTTGCGTTCGCCTCGAGTCGGTCCGAGTCGCCCGGAGAGTCGCTCGCGCGCATCGCCTTCGAGCGCCTTGGGCTGCCGCAACCACGCCAGCAAGTCGACGTTCGCGACGGGTTTGGCCTCATCGGGCGGGTCGATTTTCTGTGGGATCAGTACCGGACCATCGGGGAATTCGATGGTCGGCTCAAATACGACAGCGAACGACGGGAAACCCTCTACGACGAGAAGCGGCGCGAAGACAGGCTCCGTGAAGCCGGGTTCGAGGTCGTGCGTTTCGGGTGGGCCGACGTGCAGGGCGAAGCAAGAGCGATCGGACGTCGAGTGCCTGCGGCCTTCGCACGCGCCGCGCGTAGGGCCGCGATCGGTGCGTAAATGATCCAGCTCGGACCGAGGGCAGCCCTGCCGCAGTAAGCAGGGCAGGATGGTCGGCATGACCAACCTCCTCGGCGAGCCACCAGCCACGCTTCTTCCCGACGATCCTGAAGCCCGCGCCGAACTCCAGGCCGGCCTCGACCCCACGGTCGTCGCCGCCGCGCACCCGAGTTACGCCACCGCATGGGCCGAGCTGGCAGATCGGGCACTAGCTGCTGGCGAGCCTGTGGCCGCGTACGCCTACGCCCGCACCGGCTATCACCGCTCCCTTGACCAGTTGCGTCGCGCTGGCTGGAAGGGTCACGGTTCGGTGCCATGGGAGCACGAGCCGAACCAGGGATTTCTCCGCAGCCTGAACGCGCTTGGTCTAGCGGCGGCAGCTATCGGTGAGGACGACGAGGCTGTGCGCTGTGCGGACTTCCTCCGCGATTCGAGCCCCTCGGCCGTAGCTGCGCTGGCCGACTGACAAGGTCGACGCTCGCCGTTGACGTCCCGCTGGTGCAACCACACCGTCACCCCTCGCCGTCCCGCCCGGTTCGATAGCGCTCTCACACAAGGTGAACCGTCACTCCCATAGGTGCGCCCACCTGTTGAGGAACCCTCAGACCCCCTTACGTGATCAACCGGCGTTCGAGGCTCCGGGGCGGCGGCCGGGCGGCCGGCCGGGCGGGCGGGCGGGCGGGCGGGCGGGCGGAATTCTCGCTTATGGACCGCTATCGGGTAGCCTCACTTCGCAAGAGGCCCCGGTCGCGCTTGCGATCTTCGGGGTCTCCGTCGTTTCCAGAGAGGCTCCTGCATGCCCGCGATCGTGCTCGTCGGCGCCCAGTGGGGTGACGAGGGTAAGGGCAAGGCCACCGACCTGCTCGGCGACCAGATCGACTATTGCGTGCGGTTCAACGGCGGCAACAATGCCGGCCACACCATCGTGATCAACGATGAGAAGTACGCCGTGCACCTGCTGCCCAGCGGCATCCTCACGCCGTCCGTCACGCCGGTCATTGGCAACGGGGTCGTGATCGACCTCGCGGTGCTTTTCGGCGAGATCGACATGCTCGAGCAGCGGGGCATCGACACCAGCCGGCTAATCGTCAGCGCGAACGCCCACGTCATCGCCAGCTATCACCGCACGATCGACAAGGTCGGCGAGCGCTTCCTTGGCAAGGCGAAGATCGGCACCACGGGCCGCGGCATCGGGCCTGCGTACTCCGACAAGATGTCGCGGGTCGGCGTGCGCGTTCAAGACCTCTTCGACGAGAAGATCCTGCGCCAGAAAGTCGAAGGTGCTTTGCAGCCCAAGAACCAGCTGCTGGTCAAGATCTACAACCGCGCCGCCATCGACGTCAGCGCTGTCGTCACCGAACTCCTCGAGTACGCCGAGCGCCTCCAGCCGATGGTGCAAGACACCAGCCTGCTGCTGAACAACGCGCTCGACCGCGGCGACACGGTTCTCCTCGAAGCCGGCCAAGCGACCCTGCTCGACGTCGACCACGGCACCTATCCGTTCGTCACGTCGTCGAACGCCACAGCGGGCGGCGCATGCACCGGCTCCGGCATCGGACCCACCCGCATCGATCGCGTCATCGCGGTCGTCAAGGCATACACGACGCGCGTGGGTGCCGGGCCTTTCCCGACAGAACTTGAAGATGCGGACGGCGAGAAGCTGCGCGCGATCGGGGCGGAATTCGGTACGACCACCGGTCGGCCACGACGCTGTGGCTGGTACGACGCGGTCATCGCGCGGTATGCCACGCGCGTCAACGGAGTCACCGATTTCGTGCTGACCAAACTCGACGTGCTGTCGGACTTCGACACGATCCCGGTGTGCGTCGGCTACCGGCTGCCCGACGGCAGCGTCATCGATGAGATGCCGATGACACAGACTGACTTTCATCACGCCCAGCCGGTCTACGAAGAGTTCCCTGGCTGGCGCGAAGACATCTCCAAAGCGCGCGACTTCGACGACCTGCCGAAGAACGCGCGCAGATACATCGAGGCGTTGCAGGAGATGTCCGGTGCGCCGTTCAGCGTGATCGGCGTCGGGCCCGCGCGCGACCAGAGCCTGCTGTTGCGACCACTGACCACCGGCTGACGACAACCGCCACAGTGAACATTCTCGTCATCGGTAGTGGTGCGCGAGAGCACGCGATCTGCCGAGCCCTGCGCGACGACGCGACCGTCACTGCACTGCATTGCGCACCCGGAAATGCCGGCATCGCCACCATCGCGGACGTCAGCGATGTCGATGTCCGTGACCCCGACGCGGTGGCAACGCTCGCAGCTAACCTCGGCGCCGATCTCGTGGTGATCGGTCCCGAAATCCCTTTGGTAGCAGGAGTTGTCGACGCCGTTCAAGCACGAGGCATCGCCTGTTTCGGGCCGACTAAGGCAGCTGCGCAGCTCGAAGGCAGCAAGGCATTCGCGAAAGAAATCATGGCGACCGCCGACGTTCCAACCGCGGCCTCGAGGGTTTGCACGGACGCCAGGCAGGCCGCTGCTGCACTCGACGAGTTCGGTCCGCCCTACGTCGTGAAGGACGACGGTCTCGCAGCCGGCAAGGGTGTAGTCGTGACGCTCGATCGCACCGTCGCGCTTGAGCACGCAAGCCATTGCGCGCGCGTCGTTATCGAGGAATACCTCGACGGGCCAGAGGTCTCGCTGTTCGCGATCACCGACGGAACCACCGTCGTCCCGCTGCTACCGGCACAGGATTTCAAACGCGTGGCGGACGACGACCAGGGACCGAACACCGGAGGTATGGGTGCTTACGCCCCGCTGCCATGGGCGCCGGAAACGCTGGTCGACGACGTGATGCGCGACGTGCTCCAACCGACCGTCGACGAGCTGCGGCGACGCGGCACGCCGTTCGCCGGCCTCCTGTACGCAGGACTCGCCTTGACGTCAAAAGGCACTCGGGTCGTCGAGTTCAACGCGCGCTTCGGCGACCCCGAAACGCAGGTCGTGCTCGCGCTACTGCAGACGCCACTGGCCGGTCTACTCAACGCGGCTGCGACGGGCACGCTCGCCGAGCATCCACCGCTGGCGTGGCGCGACGGATACGCCGTCACGGTCGTTATCGCGGCTGCCGGGTATCCCGAGAGTCCGCGCAGCGGCGATGTCATCGGCGGTCTCGACGACGTCACAGCGCCGGCGTACGTCCTGCACGCCGGAACAAGCACCCGAGATCGCCAGCCCGTCTCCGCCGGCGGTCGCGTCCTGTCGGTGACCGCAACCGGTGACACCCTCGAAGCCGCACGCGATGCCGCCTATGCAGGCGTCGAACAGATCACCCTCGACGGTGGCCACCATCGCAGCGACATCGCTCTGCTCGCCGTCCGGGGTGAAATTCAGCTGTCCGACCTGGCCTGAGGCAGCCGAGATGGACCTTAGGCAGGTGTCCGCACCTGCCTAAGCACCCGCAAGGCTGCCGAACGTGATCAACAGTGAACGGCGACGAGCCCCGAACCGATGCGACAATGGTCCTGTCATGGCTGCCACCCAGATTCCCGATGTGCTCGCCACGCGTTACGCGTCGGCTGCGCTGGTTGAACTGTGGTCGCCGCGGGCCAAGGTCGCGCTTGAACGACAGCTCTGGATCGCCGTCCTGAAGGCCCAAGCTGAGCTCGGCATCGACGTCCCGGCTGGTGTCGTCGACGACTACGTGCGGGTCAGCAACGACGTCGACCTCGACTCGATCAATGGACGCGAGAAGGTCACCCGGCACGACGTGAAGGCGCGCATCGAGGAGTTCAACGCGCTCGCGGGACACGAGCACATCCACAAGGGCATGACGTCACGCGACCTCACCGAGAATGTCGAGCAACTGCAGGTACGCGAGTCGCTGGTGATCATCCGCGACCGTATGGTGGCCGCACTGGCCCGGCTCGCCCGGCTCGCCGCCGAGCACACCGAACTGGTGATGGTCGGGCGCAGTCACAACGTCGCGGCTCAGGCGACGACGCTCGGCAAGCGATTTGCCTCAGCGGGTGAAGAGCTACTGCTTGCTCTCGAACGCATCGAGCAGCTGATCGCGCGCTACCCGTTGCGCGGCATCAAGGGTCCGATGGGCACGGCGCAGGACATGCTGGATTTGCTCGACGGCGATGCGGCGAAGCTCGCCCAGCTCGAGGCAAGCGTCGCGGGCCACCTGGGTTTCGAGCGAGTCTTGAACAGCGTCGGCCAGGTGTATCCGCGGTCGCTCGACTTCGACGTCGTCACCGCTCTCGTTCAAGCAGCTGCCGGACCGTCGAGCCTCGCGACCACCATCCGCCTGATGGCCGGCCACGAGCTGGTGACCGAGGGCTTCAAGGCTGGGCAGGTGGGTTCGAGTGCGATGCCGCACAAGATGAACACCCGGTCGTGCGAGCGGGTCAACGGCCTCGCCGTCGTCTTGCGCGGCTTCAGTTCGATGACCGGAGAGCTCGCAGGCGACCAGTGGAACGAGGGTGACGTCTCGTGCTCGGTCGTGCGGCGGGTCGCGTTGCCCGGCGCTTTCTTCGCAGCAGATGGACTTTTTCAGACTTTCCTGACGGTTCTCGACGAGTTCGGCGCGTACCCGGCCGTCGTGCAGCGCGAGCTCGATCGTTACTTGCCGTTCCTGGCCACGACCAAAGTCTTGATGGCTGCCGTGCGACGCGGAGTCGGTCGTGAGGTCGCGCACGAGGCCATCAAGGAGCACGCGGTCGCCGTCGCCTTGGCGATGCGGGAGAAAGGCATCGACCACAACGACCTGTTCGAACGCCTCGCCGCCGATGACCGGCTGCAGCTCACCGACGCCGATATTGCTGCGCTGCTGTCGGCACCGCTCGCGTTCACCGGCGCCGCG
>DATCDK010000096.1:0-13318 GCA_036510735.1 Acidothermaceae bacterium
GTGACGGCCAGCGCTAAAGCCACAAGCAACGTGGCGAGTGCACCTTGTTGCGTGGTGATTCGAAACCACGACGAAGGCGGATGCATGAATTGGCGGTAGCGCGTGTCTAGCAGGGTGAGCGGGCTGTGCACCTTGACGCCGTACTCGTGTTTCTCGGTGATGAAGTAGGCGTTCCACAACCCTATGCGTACTTGCGCGTACGCGAGCACAAGTCCGAAGCCTGCGACCACAGCGGCAGCACCGGTGAACATGGTGATGCGGGCGTGGCGACTGCGCGTAATGAACGCGCCCACCGCCAGTGCGGGTGCGGCCGCAAGGGCGAGCGGATAAGCAAGCCCGGCAACAACACCAAGAACACCAGTTCGGACGGCGGTTGCTCGGGTGGTGAGCGAGGTTCTCGTCGCGAGCCAGATGCATAACAACAGCGCGAAGGTCAGCAACGAGATTGGGAACAGTGCGGCGAAGTAGACCTGGCCCGGAAACACGGCGGCGAGTGCGAGACAGGCGATGCGCCTCGCCGTCCCGCCTCGTGTTGCCATGTCTGCACCGTCCGCCCCGTTCGCACTGAGCACCCACACCATGAGCAGCGTCAGGTACCAGCAGATCCAGGCGATGATGAGGGCAGCTGCCGGATAGCCGACGTGCGTCGAGGCGAGCACCCGGATGACGCCGGGGTAGCCGGGGAACCACGTGAGGTTGCCGCAATTGGGAAACGCCGGCGTGGTGCGGCATTGCGCGCTGGCCCGATACCCGTGTTCGGCGATGCTCAGGTATTTGTCGGCGTCCCAATGGTCGAAAGTCGCGGGATCGAAGACGCTCGTCCAGCCTTTGGGTGCGCGGCTGGCGATGAGGATCCACCCGGCGACGAGTGCTCCGAACGGCGGACCAAGTAGCGCGAGCGCTTTCGGCGCGTGACTCCTGACCGCTTCGTGTGCGGTGGTGAGCGCGACCGGGGGTCTGAGGTGGATGGCCGTCATAGTGGTGGGCCTCCCTGCGAACAACCCCAGCTTATGTGCCTCCCCATCCTCAGACATTCACCTTCGCGACGGTTCGGGACCTGCCTCATTGAGGAGCGCACCTGCATCTTTGAGGAGTCGAGGAGTGCGTACCCCGCGGACGCATCGGAATCCCCCGCTCCTCACAAATTCAGCTCCTCCGAGCTGTGAACCTGAATTTGTGAGGAGTGGGAGGGGGCATACCCGCACCGCGCGCCCTGGTTTGATGGCGTCATGCAGTCGCCGGATCCACCGCCGCTTGGCGAACTCGTGATTGCGGGCGTGCCGCTTGGCAACCCTGGCGATGCGAGTGCGCGGCTGCGGTCGGCACTCGAGGCCGCCGACGTCATTGCTGCCGAAGACACTCGCCGGCTGCGACGGCTGGCGGCTGACCTCGACGTCCATCTTGGTGGGCGGATCGTGTCGTACTTCGAAGCCAACGAAGCCACCCGCACCCCCGAGCTTGTCGCGGATCTGCAGGCCGGGTCGCGGGTGTTACTAGTGACGGACGCCGGGATGCCGTCGATTTCGGATCCGGGTTACCGGTTGGTGGTGGCTGCGCTCACGGCGGACATACCCGTGACGTGTCTGCCAGGCCCGTCTGCGGTGACGACGGCGTTGGCGTTGTCGGGGTTGCCGGTCGACCGTTTCTGCTTCGAGGGATTCCTGCCGCGGCGCAGTGGTGCGCGGTCTGCTCGTTTGAGCGAGCTCGCTACAGAGCCGCGCACGATGGTGTTCTTCGAGGCCCCTCATCGGTTGGGCGAATGTTTGGGAGCGTTGTCAGCCGCGTTCGGAGAGTCGCGTCCGGCGGCGGTGTGCCGCGAGTTGACGAAGACCTACGAAGAGGTGCGCCGCGGGCCGTTGTCGGAGCTTGTCACCTGGGCCGCCGACGGCGTCCGAGGCGAGATCACGATCGTCGTGGGTGGTGCGCAACTTGTTGCCGCATCGTTCGATGCGGCCTCCCTTGCCGACCTCGTGTCCGATGCGCTGGACGCCGGGATGGCGCGCAAAGAGGCGATCGCTGCGGTCGCGTCGCGGACCGGCGCGTCCCGCCGGGATGTGTTTGACGCACTGGTGGCCCGGAAGAAGGTCTGACGCAAACAGGTCGATCGTTCCGATCGGGTTTCCGACTGCCCGGATTCGGGGATTCACACAGGGTGACCTGCGGGCTCTTACCGCCGTGGCCATCTGTGATTGTGCCCGGACTGTGCCCAATAGACCGTCAACTGTGCGGCTCCTCGGCCGTTACATGAGCGGCTCCGCCCCACTACACAGTGCGAAGCGGCTCCGCCGTACTACCCGAAGCGGCTCCGCCGTACTACACGAAGCGGCTCCGCCCGCACTACACGAAGCGGCTCCGCCGCGAGGAGGCGAGTAGCGATGCAGTGGTGGACGTGGGTCGTCATTGCCCTCGCGGTCATTGTGCTGTCCGTTGTCGCCGTGCTTGCGGTGCAGGCGCGACGCCGTCGGGGTGGCGTCATCGTCGACCCGGCCCGGCGACCGACCAGCCAAACAGGGCGGCACGCATGAGGTTAATGAGGGCCTCGGGGATCATCAAACGGCCCGTCGTGACGATGCGCGGTGACGACATCGCGCAGGTCAAGGACATCGTCTACGCCGCGCATGGCGGTGAGGTCGGTGGGTTCACCCTGGCCGGGCGAGGAATGTTCGCTGGTCCGATGAAGCTCGGCCTGGCCTGGCAGGCCGTGGTCGCGCTTGGCGCCGACGCCGTGATGATCAGCGACGAAAGTGCGCTCGAGGCCACGTCGGTTGTCTTTGACGCGGCCGCTACCGGTCGAGGGGGTGGCGACGTTCTCGGCTCACAGGTATTGACCGACTCGGGCGTCGATCTCGGCCTCGTGATCGACGTCATCATCGCGGTCAGCGAGACGCCGGGCGGGAAGTGCGACGTGGTCGGCTACGAGATCGAGTCATCCGAGGCACTGGGTACCAAGGGCACCAAGCTGCTGATCCCACTGCCCGACACCATTGCCGCGTCCGCAGAACACCTGATGGTGCCGGCGAGTGCGAAGGACTTCGTCTCCCACGACCTCGCTGGCTTCGGGGCCTCCGTGAAGGCGTTCCGAGCCCAGCTTTATGGCCCGGTCTGATGCGCTTCTCCGAAGCTACTGGCCGCCAGGTAGTCAGCACGGCCACGGCCGACACCGTCGGTCGGGTCGACGACTTCGTGGTCGACCCCCGACGTCGAGCAGTTGTGGCGTTGTCGTTGAAGAGGACCGATGGCGGCGACACCTTGTTGTGGACCGACATCGTGGCCTTCGGGTCCGACGCGGTGACGGTGACATCCGGCGACAAGATTGTCGATGCTGCGCCAGCCATCGTCGCGCTGTCAGGCAAGGAGCACCGGCTGATCGGCAAGCGGGTGCTGACCGCGGGCGGTGACGACATCGGGACTGTTGACGACATCGAGTTCGACGCCGACACCGGCACCATCACCTCGCTGCTCCTGGCCGCGGGAGACGTTGCTGGCGCCCGACTGGTTGGCGTCGGGTCGTACGCCGTCGTCGTCCGCCCGAAGTAGAGGGAAGCTCGTCGTTCGGGCGAGTACACAGGCGACCGGCGGCGAGCTACCTTAATGGCGTCGGAAGGCGCAGCCATGAGACGAGCGATCGCGGCGGGGGCGGTCGTCGCGCTGGCGTTGGCCATCGCCCCGGTGGTCTCGGCGACACAAGCGACCGGTGCGCCGACCCAGTACGCGGCTGACGCGTTTGGTCGCACGGTCGCCAATGGCTGGGGCACCGCCGACGTCGGCGGGGCATGGTCGCTGACCGGTAGTGCGTCGGCGTTCTCGGTCTCTGGTGGCACCGGCCGCATGGTGATGCCGACTGCAGGATCGAGCTTCGCGGCCTATCTGGGTGGCGTGTCGTCGTCGGACACGCAGGTGCAAGTTGGGGTCGGCCTCGACAAGGCGCAAACCGGTGGCGGCACCTACGTATCGGTGATCGGGCGTCGGTTCAGTTCCAACACCGACTACCGGGTCAAGCTGCGATTCATGGCGGGTGGCGCGATCGTCGACACTCTCGAGCGAGTCATCTCAGGCACCGAGGTCTCATTAGCTTCCGTCACGGCGCCCGTTACTTACACGCCGGGCGCGGTCGTGTCGGTGCAACTGCAAGTCACCGGAACCTCGCCCACCACGTTGCGATCGATGATCTGGTTGCGAGGCACCACGCAGCCGACTGCTTGGCAACTGACCACCACTGACAACACGTCGGGGCTCCAACTGCCAGGCGCGGTCGCGCTGCTGGTCTACCTGTCGGGATCCGCGACCAACGCGCCAATAACCGGCTCGTTCAGCGCCTTCAGCGCCACGAGTACGTCGTCGGCGAATGTGTTGCCCGTTGCTGCGTTCACATCGTCGGCAAACAATCTGGTGGCGTCGTTTGATGCGAGCACGTCGAAGGACCCCGATGGCTCGATCACTGCGTATGCATGGAAATTCGGCGACTCGACGACCGGTAGCGGGGTGTCGGCGAGCCACACGTACGCGGCCGGTGGCACCTACACCGTGACCTTGACGGTCACCGACAACAGCGGTGGGACGAACGCGGTCAGCCATCCGATCACCGTGGCGGCCGCAAGTGTGTCGTTGCCGACGTACGCCTCCATCGTCAACGCGGCCAAGCTCGCGACCAACTACTACCGCACGACGCTTGTGCACACGACGGTCACGCCGACCAACGGGTGGTCGTGGTCGACCTACACCCAAGGCGTGCAGACGCTGTTCCAGCAAGTGGGCGACCAGCTGTATCTCAACGACAATCTCGCGTGGGGCGCGTCGAACTCGTGGGCCGTGGAGACCGCCGAGATCAACCCCGACACAGTCAAGGCACTTCAGACCTACGACGACTTGAACGCACTCGATTCGACGGCGTCTCTTACCAAGGCGGACGCCGAGATGGCGAACGACCTCACGAACCTGCCGGTCTCGCAATACAACTGGGCCGACGCGCTGTTCATGGGTCTGCCCGACTGGACGCGATGGGCAACCCGAACGGGCAACTCGTCCTACCTCGACAAGATGGATTCGCTGTATGTGTGGTCGCGTGACGAGGGCGCCACGAGTTCACTGTGCGCCGGCACCACGCCGTCCCAGCCTGGTCTTTTCTCTTCGGCTCAGGGGTTGTGGTACCGCGACTGCACCTTCGTCGGCTCCAAGGACGCGAACGGGCAGTCGATCTTCTGGTCGCGTGGCAACGGCTGGGTGATCGCGGCGATGGCTCAGGTGCTGCAGACGTTGCCGGCTTCGGACTCGCGGCGGGCGAAGTACGTGAGCATGTTGCAGACCATGGCCGCGGCGCTCGCGCCGTTGCAGGGCAGCGACGGGTTCTGGCGCTCGAGCCTGCTTGACCCGTCGTTGTTTCCCTCACCCGAGACGAGTGGCACAGCACTCATCACTTATGCGTTGGCGTATGGGATTCAGGCCGGGCTGCTCAGCTCGGCCACCTACCTGCCCATCGTTGTTAAGGCATGGCAGGGGCTGTCGACGATCGCCTTGCAGCCGAGCGGTTTCCTCACCGACTGTCAGGCGAATGGAGTCGGACCCGCGGCTCCTTACACCGCGCTGAGCCCGCAGACTGGTCAGACCTCGACGTCGTCCGGAACTGTGAACGCCGACGAGCCGCCGTTCTGCGCGGGCGCATTCTTGCTGGCCGGCGCGCAGGTGGCGCAGCTCATCACCAGCCCGTCGACCGGCCGACCTGTCACCTTCACGAGCCAGCAGGTCGGCAACGAGGCGAGTCGGGTCGATGACGGCAACGTCACGACGCGGTGGTCCGCGTCCGGCTTCCCGCAGTCGGTCACGATCGACCTCGGCGCCGCTAAGTCGCTGAGCAACGCGAAGGTCGTGCCCTACCTCGACCGCGCGTATCGCTATCGCGTCGAGACGTCGACCGACAACAGCCACTGGACAACCGTCATCGACCGAACTGCCAACACGACGGGCGGTTCACTCATCGACAACTTCACGACCGGGGCAGTGAGTGCGCGCTACGTGCGGCTGACGGTAACCGGAGTCTCCGGCGTGAGCACGACCTGGGTGAGCATCCAAGAGTTCGCCGTCTACCCGTAGCGCGCCGGTCGGCCGCGGTCCGGCCCCGCGCCCCCGCCGTCCGGCCTAGTGTTGGTCTCCAGCGGTCGTACTTGCGCCCGTTGAGGACCAATGGTCGCGCTCGCTTACGGGCGGCCGCGCACCCCGCCGTCCGCCAACCGTCGTCCGCTTGAGTGTTGGTCCTCAGCGGTCGTTCTTGCGCGCGCTGAGCATCAACGGTCCCGCGAGCTAGGGGCGGTCGGCTCTCACTGGGTCGGGGGTGAGCCATCCGAAGTGTTGCGCTGTCGCGTGGCGCACGTCGTTGACGAGGGTGCCGATGCCGTCGATGGCCACGTCGACGACGTCGCCCGGCTGAAGAGTGAAGGTCATGTCGGGCACGAGGCCGGTCCCGGTCGAGAGCACGGCGCCATCGGGGAAGGTGTAGTTGCGGTACAAGTGCTCGACGATGTCGTCAAAGCGTCGGTGCAGGTGCGCGGTCGACGTCTCGCCCTCCCACACCGCGACCCCATCGCGCCGCACGCGCACGATGATGGGTAGCGCGTAGGGATCGGGGATTTCCCACGCCGGCCGGATCGTCGGGCCGAGTGCGCACGAGCCCGTGTAGACCTTCGCCTGCGGCAGGTACAGCGGGTTCTCGCCCTCGATCGATCGCGACGAGACGTCGTTGCAGATGGTGTATCCGACAGTCTCACCCGCGGAGTTAATGACCAGCGCCAGCTCAGGTTCAGGCACATTAATCTCAGAATCAGGCCGGACGCCGATTGGTTCCGCCGTTGCAACCACGCGCCAAGCAGTAGCCTTGAAAAACAGCTCGGGCCGCACGGCGTCATACACCCGCGCATAGACATCGGCGACGACGCTCTCTTCTTGCCGAGCGTCACTCGAACGCTGGTACGTGACACCCGATGCCCATACCTCGGTGTGTCCATCGATCGGTGGCAGGAGTCGAGTCAGTGCTGAGTCGGCTCTTGCTTCGCCGCCCGCTTCAACGAGAGCGCGCATGTCACTGAGCGACAGGTGCAGCAAGTCGGCCAGTGATCGCACGGGCAGCAGCTGCCGCCGTCCATCATCAGTCATCACGCCGATGCGGGCCTCGCCATCATCGGCATACCTGAAGATCTGCATCTCGTCCCGTCTATATGTGGAGGTGGCCGTCGACCCGCCGCGGCACTTGGTGCTCCGCCGCAGGTGCATCGATGAGTTCCGGCGGTAGCAGCTCCGCCGGCACGTCCTGATACGCGACCGGACGAAGCCAGCGTCGGATCGAGCTCGCGCCGACCGATGTGTGAAGTGCGTCGGTAGTCGCCGGATATGGGCCGCCGTGGTGCATCGCCCATGCGACGGCGACTCCTGTCGGATACCCGTTCCAGACAACGCGTCCGACGCGGCCGGAGAGTGTGTCGAGTAAGTGGTGCGCGAGAGGCAGGTCGTCGGCGTCCGCATGAATGCTCGCGGTCAGCGCTGGTCCTACCCGACGCAGTAGGTCGAAGAGCTCGTTGTCGCTCCCGTAGCGAACGAGGACGAGGACAGGTCCGAAGCATTCTTCGAGGACGACGCCCTCGACCGCTGCGGGGGAGGCCTCGAGAAGGAGTGGGGTTCCCCACCATCCTTCTTGGGTCCAGTCCTGCGGCTGCGCTGCGGCGAGTTCGGTGATGCCAGGCAACTGCCCGAGGTCGGACGTGCCGGCGGCGAAGCCATGCTGGACGCGCGCATTGAGCATCACGCCCGCGCTCTTTGCAGTGACCGCTTCGACGAGCGCGGCCACGAGACCGTCTCCCTGGCTACCAGCTGGGACGAACGCGAGGCCAGGCTTCGTGCAGAACTGTCCGACGCCGAGAGTGAACGAGTTCGCGAGCCCGGTGGCGATCTCAGCCGACCGGGTGTCGGCTGCGTTACGGCAGATGACCAAGGGATTCAACGCGCCAAGCTCGCCGTAGAACGGAATCGGATCCGGCCTGATCGACGCAAGGTCATGCAAGGCACGCCCACCGCCGACCGAGCCGGTGAAGCCGACCGCGCGAATGTTGGGGTCAAGCACAACGGCGGTGCCGGCATCTCGGCCGAGTACGAGCGACACGACGTCCTCTGTGACACGAGCCGCCGCCGCACCTTGGCGCAGCGCCGCGGCGCACATCTGCGAGGTCCGCGGATGTGCCTCGTGGCCCTTGATGACGACAGCGCAGCCCGCCGCCAGAGCGGACGCCGTGTCACCGCCAGGAACCGAGAAGGCAAAGGGAAAGTTCGACGCGCCGAAGACTCCGACCGGCCCGATCGGCCTGAGCAGCTTGCGCAGATCCGGGCGAGGTCCCATCGCGGTATCGCCGGCGTGGTCGATCGTCGCCTCGAGGTAGCCGCCGTCTTCGATGACCTCCGCGAAGAATCTCAGTTGGAACGTGGTGCGCGTGAGCTCGCCGTTCAGCCGCGGAGCACCGAGTGCGGTCTCGCGGTTCGCGATCTCGACGAGCAACTCGCGGTCGGACTCAAGAGCGTCGGCCATCGCGCGCAACATTGCGGCGCGTCCACCTCGACCTAGTGCCTCAAGCTCGGCCGTCGCCTCGACCGCCATCGCGCACAGATGGGCGACGTCGCCCGCGCTCGTCTCGGGGCCGACATCCTCGACGGCTTCGCCGGTTCTGGGATCGAAGCTCGTGACCACGAGTTGAATGGTTCCATACGGCACGGATCCGGGCACGAGGACGTTACCTGCCCGCGTTACCGCTCGTCGGCGAACAAATGCTGGCGGTGGGCGAAGGCTGCTGCCTCGCCGCGGGTGGCGACGCCCAATTTGGCCAAGACGTGCGATACGTGGGTGCCCGCCGTCTTGACGGTGATGAACAATGCGGTTGCGATCTGCGCGTTGGTCTGTCCGGCCGCAATGAGCTTGAGGACATCGACCTCCCGCTCTGTCAGACCGGCCGACGCGAGTGCGGTGGTCGAGGTGATGCCTCGTGCAGTCGGCAGCGTGATGCGTGCTCGACGAACTTGCGTATAGACGAGCTCGGCAAGCGGCCCGGCCCCGAGCTTCTGCGCGATGGTTGCCGCTTCGACAAAAGCGGACTTGGCCCCTGGAGAGTCTGAGTCTGCGAGGCGGCTGGCACCGAGCCGATAGAGGGCGTATCCGAGTGGGAACGGCTGTTCGACCTTGCGCCATCTCTCGGTGGCCTCCTCCCACCGTGCGCGGTCGTGCGAGCCGTCGAGTCTGGACAGTTCGGCATCTGCGGTTGCGCGCCACGCTTCCTGGGTTGGCGTGAGTACCGGGAGGCTCTTGGCGAGGGCGGCCACCCGTTGCTGGAGCGTGTTGTCGTCAGCTTTGCGGCTTCGCGTGCGGGGCTGTATAGCTGCGTCGGTCAGGAAGCGCGCCACGGACGCGAGAAGCGGCCAATCCTGTCGCGGCAGCGGATTCGCTTCGGCAAGATCCAGCGCCTGGAAAGCTAGCCGTCGCGCGTCGCTCGGGTGCTCGCATCCAGTCGCGATGTCGATGAGCAACGCGGCCAGCTCACGCTGCACCTCCCAGTATGAGATATAGCGCGACTCGATGGTGGCAAAGGCCGGTTCGGCGAGCGCTTTGGCGGCGTCCCAGTCGCCGCGGCCGGCCATCGCGGCCGCCTGTATCAATGGTAGTAAGGCCGTGTAGTGGCGCTCCGCGAATCGTGCATCCGTCGTGGCCGCCAAGGTTTGCGCTTCGTCCCAGTCGCCGAGATCAAGCAAGCTTTCCGCAAGCCCAGCGGCCAGACTCGCCGTCAGTGACCACCCGATGTTGGCATCTTCGGCGCGTCGCAGTGTTTCGCGACCGACTGCAACCGATTCGCCGAGGCGCCCGAGGTCGGCCAGCATGCTAGCCAATGTGGCCGCCGAGTTCAGGGCTACGACGTCGGAGCCGGCGGCTCGCGCCACCGTGACGGCTTCCCGAAGTGCTCGGACGGACTCCTCCGGTTGACCGGTTTCGGAGAGGTCGATACCGATGAGGTGTAGTGCCCAGGCCTCGGTCTCGCCAGCTGCGCTTGCCCGGGCCGCGTCGAGGGCGTCTTCTGCAATCGGCAGGCTCGCCTCGTAGTCACCCATCATCGCGTTGCACTGCGCGAGCCTGACGAGCACTTTTGCCGTTGCCGGAATCGGCGGCCGGCGAGGCACCAACTCGAGGGCGCGCACAAGGTCTGCGCGGCAGTCGAGGCCTTGCTTGGTGCCGATCGATGCGCGCGACTCGAGCAAGAGCGCCAGGCGCGTGCGCTCCGTGTCTGATGCTGTGCTGGCGCCGGCGGCGACGAGGTCGATAGCCTCGCTGACCCTGGCGTATCCGACGTCGTAGTCGCCGATGACGTTGCACGCGTGGGCCGACTCGGCCAGGATCGCCGCGCGATCCGACCCGGTGATGCGTTCGGCGGTCGGAACCTTCGGCCACAGTGCTATCGCGGTGTCCCATTGCTGTTGCGCCGCGGGGAAAGCAGAGGCGGCCGCAGCGAGTCGGGCCGCTTCAATGGTCTTTGCGAGGCCAGCCGGAGAATCACCTGCGGCCAGAAAATGGTACGCGGCTTCACTAGCAGCTGCGAGTTGGCTGTTCGCTAAGTTGGGGTCGTCGCGCAGAACGTGCCCGTACTTGCTGTGCCACCGCGCGCGCTCACCCGGTAACAACTCGGCATACACGACCTCATGTAGTAGTGCGTGCCGGAAGCGATAGCCGCTCTCGTTGTCGGCACTGAAGATGTGTGCGTCGAAGGCCTCGTGCAGCGCGCCGTCCAACTCATGGTCGTCGAGGCCGCAGACCTCGGCCAACAGCGGGTGTCGGACGGCACGGCCACCCACCGCTGCGATCCGTACGACCCGTGCTGTCGTCACGCTGAGGCGCTCGATCCGCGCAAGCATCAGGTCGCGCAGGGTGTCGGTAAGAGGCACATTCTCTGATGCGGTTGCGGCGGCAGTCATCTCTTCGACAGCGAACGCGTTGCCCTCGGAACGGCGAAAGATCTCAGCGACTAACCGCGCCTCCGCTGGGTGCCCGAGGATCCCCTCCATCTGGGCGGCGACGGAGACTTGGTCGAGACCCACCAGCTCGATGCGCGTCGTGCCCGCGGTGCGCGCCCACTCCGAGAGGGTGGCGCGCATCGGCTTGCGGACATCGGTTGTGCGATACGTGACGACCAAGAGCAACCGAACCTGCTTTAAGGCCTTGATCGCGAACGCAAGGAGGTCGAGCATCGAAGCGTCGGCCCAGTGTGCATCTTCGACGACCCAGACAACGGTTGCTCGATCGGCGAGACCGTCGAGCACCGCAGTGACTTCTTGCAGCACGCGGCCGGGTGTTCCGAGTCCAGTGGAAGCCGGTGTTCGCGGTTGGCCGACGGTCGACAGCTCGGGTATCAATTCGAGCAGTGCGGGCGTCCGTGCCCCGACAAGGTCGTCAACGTCGCGACTCGACGTGCGTCGGAGCCCGCGCAATGCATCGACCAGGGCGGAGTACGGCACCTGTTGGCGCTGGAGGTCGATGCACACGCCAACCAGTACCGTCGCTCCACGCGCCTTCGCGGCATTGACGAGTTCGCGCGCTAGGCGGGATTTGCCCACGCCCGCATCGCCACCGATGAGTGCCGCGCGGAACTGCCCGGCGTCAGCCTCGTCGAGCAGGCGTTCGAGCAAGGTCAACTCGGTGTCGCGTCCGACCAGGTTCGGACTAATGAGCCGTGCGGTCACGCGCCCAGTGTGGGCCCGAGCGGCCCCCTCGGCATAGTGGCTCATTGAGGCGGCGCAGTTCCTCAGGGGTACTGCGTTCCTTGGGTATCGACGTAGACGCTGTACAGGGAACGGGTTGCGGTGATGAACAGCCGGTTCTTCCTTGCGCCGCCGAACGTGATGTTCGCGCATGACTCGGGCAGATGAATCTGCCCGAGCAACTCGCCCGCCGGGCTGTAGCAGTGCACGCCGTCGAAGCCGGCGCCACCCCAGCCAGCCGCAGACCACACGTTGCCGTCGCGATCGGTGCGGATCCCATCGGAACCCTTCATCGCGACGAACACGCGACCGTTGACCGGGCTGCCGCCCTCCATGTCATAGACCCGGATCTGGTCGACGTCGACGACATACAGCAGCGACTCGTCGGGTGAAAAACAGATGCCGTTCGGTCGGTCCATGTCCGCGATCAACGGCACACCCTCCCCGCCGTCCGCATCGATTCTGTAGACGTAGCGCGGAATTTCCTTCACTGCCTTGACGCCCTCGTAGTTGTTCTCGATGCCCCAGCCTGGATCGGTGAACCACACCGATCCGTCGGAGTGCACGGTCACGTCGTTCGGGGCGTTGAGTGGCTTGCCCTGATAGTTGTCCATCAGGACGGTGATGCTGCCGTCGTACTCGGTGCGCGTTACTCGACGCGTCAGGTGCTCGCAAGTTACGAGCCGGCCCTGCAAATCACGGGTGTTGCCGTTGCTGTGATTCGACGGCTCGCGGAATGGCGTCACCTCACCGGTGACCTCGCTCCAGCAGAGCATCCGGTTGTTGGGGATGTCGGAGAACAGTAAGTAGCGGCTGTCGCCGAACCACACCGGGCCTTCGAGCCAGCGGCCGCCGGTCCAAAGCCGCTCGACGATGTCGGGTCCGACGACGAGTGAACGGAAGCGTTCGTCGATCACCTCAACGGCGGGATCGGGAATGCGGACCGCCGACCGATCGCCGTCCCATGCGGTGGCGCCTGAGCTCGACACGTTCCTACCCCCGACCTATGAACGGCATCTTTGGCGGCAACACCGTCAGCGATGCCACGTTCGCATCAAGCGGCAGGCTCGCCATATAGCGCACCGCACGTCCGACTTCACCGACGTCCATCAAGGGTTCCGGCTTCACGGAGCCATCGGCCTGCGCCGCGCCAGCCGCCGCACCGCTCGCCATGTCGGTGGCCGCGTTGCCGATATCGATCTGACCGCACGCGATGTCGAAGGCACGCCCGTCGAGGGACGTCGACTTGGTCAGACCGGTGATCGCATGCTTCGTCGCGGTGTACGCGATCGAGCGCGGTCGTGGCGAGTGTGCGGAGATCGAGCCGTTGTTGATGATGCGGCCACCTTGCGGGTGTTGGTTACGCATCACGCGGAACGCCTCGCGGGTGCAAAGGAACGCGCCCGTGAGGTTCACCGCGACCACCTTGTTCCAGTCATCGAGTTCGAGCGCGTCGATGTCGACGTTGGGAGCTCCGATGCCAGCATTGTTGAACAACAGGTCGACCCGGCCGTGGCCTGCTACGACGTTCTCAAAGAGCTGGCGAACG
>DATCDK010000097.1:0-9685 GCA_036510735.1 Acidothermaceae bacterium
GTGCCGCGCGTGATCATGGCGTCGGAATGGGACGCCGTCACCCGCGGTGTCTCGCAGCGCGTGCGTACTCTCGAGGCCTTCCTCGCTGACGTCTACGGGCCCGGTCGGGTGTTCGCCGACGGCGTGGTGCCGCGGTCGCTCATCACGTCCTCGATCCACCTGCATCGTGCAGTCCACGGATTCAATCCGCCCAACGGCGTCCGCGTGCATGTTGCTGGTATCGATCTCGTGCGCGACGAAGCCGGCGCGTTCCGGGTACTCGAGGACAACGTGCGGGTGCCGTCGGGTGTCAGCTACGTCATCGAGAACCGCCGCGCGATGACGCAGTCGATCCCCGCGGTCTTCGGTGAGCACCGTGTACACCCGGTGCACGAATATCCTGCCCGGCTGCTCACTGCGTTGCGCGCTGCAGCACCAGCTGGCGTAAGTGAACCGACAGTCGCCGTGCTGACACCGGGTATCTACAACGCCGCCTACTTCGAGCACGCCCTGCTTGCGCGGCTCATGGGTGTCGAGCTGCTCGAGGGACGCGACCTCGTGTGTCGCAACAACAAACTGCGTATGCGGACGACGGATGGCGAGCGTCCGGTGCATGTGCTCTACCGCCGTGTCGATGACGAGTTCCTTGATCCGCTGCATTTCCGCAGCGATTCGCAAATGGGCTGCCCAGGTCTGATCAACGCAGCTCGCGCCGGCAACGTCACGATTGCCAACGCGGTCGGTAACGGCGTAGCCGACGACAAGCTGCTCTACACCTACGTTCCTGATCTAGTGCGCTATTACCTCAACGAAGCGCCGGTACTCGACAACGTCGAGACCTACCGCCTCGAAGACCCCGAGATCCTGTACGACGTGCTGGGCCGGCTGCATGAACTCGTCATCAAGCCGGTCGACGGCTCGGGCGGGAAGGGCATCGTGATCGGGCCGCAGGCCAGCGAGGAGACTCTCGCCGAGCTGCACGACGTCGTGGCGAACAATCCGCGTGGCTGGATCGCGCAGCGGCCCGTGGCCCTGTCGACGGCACCCACCCTGATCGGTGATCGGCTGGTCCCACGGCACATCGACCTTCGGCCGTTCGCGGTCAACGACGGCGAGGAAGTCTGGGTGTTGCCGGGTGGGCTCACCCGGGTCGCGCTGCCCGAGGGCGCACTCGTGGTCAACTCAAGCCAGGGCGGCGGTTCAAAGGACACCTGGGTACTGGCCGACGAAGCGCAGCGGGTGCCGGCACAGCGCGCGACCGACCTCGCCGCGCTCCCGTCGCGAGTCTCAGACGTGCCGTTCACCGGCGCCCGCGACGCCGGTCCGACGGTGCAGATGGCGCAGCAGCAATGACGCGCACACGAGCGGTAGCACGCCGATGCTGAGCCGGATCGCCGAGTCGCTCTTCTGGATCGGTCGCTACGTCGAGCGCGCGGACGACACGGCGCGGCTTCTCGATGCATTCCTGCGTCGGGTGCTCGAAGACCCATGGACCGACGAAGACGCTGAATGCCGTTCGCTGCTGGCGATTCTCGGCGTCCCTGCACCGCGCGACATCGTGCAGAACACCGGCGAGATCATGCGCCAGGTGGCCTTCGACGACAAGACGGCATCGGCGATCGCCGGCGCCGTCTCGGCCGCACGCGAGAACGCGCGCGGTGCACGAGAGGCGATCTCCAGTGAGATGTGGGAATGCCTCAACGTCACCTGGCGCACGATGCCCGAACGTCGCCGAGCCGCGGCACGCCTCGGACCCAACACCTACCTCGACTACGTCCGTGAACGCACGGCGATGTTCTCCGGGCTGGCCGAGTCAACCCTGTCGCACGACGACGGCTGGCAGTTCCTGGTGCTGGGGCGAAGTCTCGAACGTGCCGACATGACGGCACGGCTGCTGTCGGTTCAGTTGTTGACGGCCGATCAACCGGTCACCTGGGTGACCGTGTTGTCGGCCTGCGGCGGTTACGAAGCATTCCTGCATACACACGGTGGCATGGTCGACCGCAGCCGCGCCGTCCAGTTCCTTGCACTCGACCGGTCGTTCCCCCGCTCGGTGTTGCACTCGCTGACGACCGCGGAGCAATGCCTGGCCTCGCTGAATCCACAACTCGCGCGCAACCAGGGTGCCGATCCGGCGCGTCGCGTCGTCGGCCAAGCCAGAACCGCGTTGGAATACGCCGACGTCATAGAACTCGTGCGCGACCTCAGCATGCATCTCGTTCCGGTGCAAGAGGCGTGCGCAAGTGCGAGCCAGGCGGTATCCCGCAGGTACTTCACCTATGCAACTCCGCTGGCATGGGCTCAGGAGCTGGTGTGAGATGAGCTGGCGACTGAAGATCGTGCACACAACGCGCTTCGCATACGACAGCGTCGCGCATGCGTCGTACAACGAGGCTCGGTTGACGCCACCAACATTGCTCACGCAGACGACGCTCGAGTCACGTGTCGAGATCGAGCCGCCCGCGCCCATTTACCGCTACCACGACTACTGGGCAACGCACGTGTCGGCCTTCGACCTCGACGACGAGCATTCCGAGCTCGTCGTCACCGCCACCAGCACCGTCGAGACGACGCAACACGCACCGCGCCCCGAGCCGTCGATCACCTGGCTCGCATTGCAGCACCCCACGACGACAGACAGGTTCGCCGAGTATCTCGCGCAGACCACTCGCACGGCCGTCGACGACGAACTTGTCGCCGAAGTGCGCGAGCACGTGCAGGGCATGTCACCGAACGAGACCGCCTTGCGCATCTCGTCCTGGATACACGACGCGGTCGAATACATGCCCGGCTCCACCGGTGTGCAGACCAGTGCGCGCGAGGCATGGCACCGCCGCCAAGGGGTCTGCCAAGACATCGCACACCTGTCTGCGGGCCTGCTGCGGCGCTTCGGCATTCCGGCCCGCTACGTGTCGGGTTACGTGCACCCGAAGCGCGATGCGCTGATCGGCGAGACAGTCAAAGGTCAGAGTCACGCGTGGGTCGAATGGTGGGACGGTGATTGGGTCGGCCACGATGTCACCAATGACCAGCCCATCGGCGTCCAGCATGTTGTAGTTGCTCGCGGTCGCGACTATGGCGACGTCGCGCCGCTCAAAGGCGTGTACCAAGGTCGGTCGGCCAGTCGGCTTGGCGTCACCGTCGAAGTCACCAGGCTGAGTTGACCGGCGTCGGCACCGCCGTCGGCTGCGACCTGGTGCTCGACGTCGGCGAGCCGTCCACGATCGTGCTGAGCATCGCGCCGGCGACGAGTGCGGGAGTTCTCGACTCCGAACGATTCACTGCGAGTTGCAACGGCGATGCGCGTGAACTGATCGCGCGACGCGTGCCGAGTACGCACGGTGCGTTTCTGCACAAGGTCGAACTGCCGATCGGCCGGGTCGAGGTGCATTACGCGGCTCATGTCAGCGCGGTCCACGCGCAGGCGCCTGGCCAGCGAGCCAGCGATGAGGCCGAGTTGCTGGAGTACCGACGGCCGAGCCGCTTCTGCCCCTCGGATCGACTCGGCGGGTTCGCCACCGCCGAACTCGGACATCTGGCACCGGGTCGTGATCAGTTGGAGGGCCTCGTCGTCTGGGTCGCGCGCCGGCTCGCGTACGTCGCGGGGTCGAGCGGCCCGTTGGATACAGCGGTCGAGACGCTGCTCGCCGGCCAGGGTGTCTGCCGCGACTATGCGCATCTGGTCGTGGCGATGGCTCGCGCACTAGACATGCCCGCACGATGCGCATCTGTCTACGCACCGGGCCTGTGGCCGATGGATTTTCACGCGGTCGCCGAAGTGTTCGTCGAGGGCCGGTGGAACGCGGTTGACGCGACTTACCTCGCGCCACGCCAGAGCTTGATCCGCATCGCTACTGGCCGAGACGCTGCCGACACTGCGTTCCTGACCACGATCGGGGGCGATGTCGAGTTGCTTGAGGTCGACGTGCGCGCCAGCGTCGACGGCGAGTTACCCCGAGATTCGTTTACAGAGCCGGTGTTCCTGCGCTGATCGTCCGTCGTCGGTCGGCAGCGCGGACTTTTACCTCCTCCAGAGGGGGGTAAACGTCCGCTCTTAGGCGGGAGGGGGCGGAGAGCTACCCGCCAGCGGCGGTCAGCTGCCGCACTCGCTCTAGCACCGTGGCGACGACCCACTCGGGACGCTGCCGGATCTGGGTCGCGGTGAACGAGAGCTCGCTCCAGCCTGCGAGTTGTAGCAGGGCGGCTGTTTCGCGGTCGCGTTCGAAGCCGAGATGCCGCGCATGAGTCTCGTATCCGTCAGCCTCGATGGCCAGTCGGATGCCCGGTAGTGCGAAGTCGACGCGTGCAACATACTTTCCGCCTGCCATCACGACGTACTGGGCAACAGGATTCAGCCCGGCCCTGCGCAGGAGTGCGAGGAGCTCCCGTTCGAGCACGGACTCGAGTTTCGGATCGGCATTCGCGAGTGCATGACGCGCTCGTTCGATGCCGACGCACCGAGCGAGTCTGCCGATCGTTTGCTCTATAGCTGCGACCGAAACGCGCCGAGTTCGCAGCGCGTCGGCTAGCACTCTCGATCCAGTCTCGATCGGCAGAGTTCTGGCGAGATCGACCAACGTTCGCGCGACCGACGTAACCGGGAAGCCTCGACAAACGGCGATGTCGTCGGGTGCGAGTTCGGTGCGATGGATTGTTGCCCTGGGTACGTTCCGTGGACGACGAGCCTCCGGTACCGATACGTCGAAGCGGACTGGCGGCGGCGTTCCTTCAAGGCTGTGGACCTTGCCAGCGAAGCGATGGCTCAGACGTGCACCCCGGCCGGCAGCCAGGACCGCGATCCACGCGCTCATGTCGAGCGAAGGTGCGACTCCGGCGAGGCAATAGATCCCAGGGTGGCATCGCAGCCAGGTGCCGATCGCCAGCAGGTGCGCGATTTGCTTCTCGGTGTACCCGGCCGCCAGTGCTTGGGCGCGACTAAACACACCACATTGGACGGCGACAATGGCGACGAGCAGAGGCTTCATCGAAGCCAATCTCGCGGCTGCAGGACGGGCGCGACCGATACGCGGCCACGGTGTGGACGTCTGCTGGGGCTGTGCAAAACCGTCGCTGCACAGCACGTGCGTTTACTACCCTCCCAGGGCGGTAAACGTCACGTTTGTTGAGTCGAGGGGCGGTCGGCGGCCACCGCGCGCAGCCAACTCAGCACCCGCACCGCGAGAACCAGACCCAACACGACCCGAATCTCGGTGCGTATCCCACGCGCCGACTCCCGCTGAATCCGCGAGTGGAAACGGTCGACGGGGGCCGGAAACGGCGAGCGGCCGACGAACATCTCCATGGGCTTGTCCGCGTCCGGGAAGGCCGCGCCGAGCATGCCGGCCAACACCGCGAGTCGAGTGCCGCGCGGCACCGCGCCCATGACGGCCCGCATCGTCGCCAGCCCTATCAACCCGTCGACGATCGCGACCTTGCGGAACTTCGCGTCGTCGTGGTCGCTTCCCCAGTGCGGCACCGCGTCGAGGACGAAGTGGCTGCCGACAGCAACCAAAGCGACCTTGGCCGGACGCCGAGGGGCGACCAACCCGATCAGGGCTCCGGCCAGCACGTGGTTGGTGATGAACATCAGCCCAGCCTAAGCGTGCACGTCGGGTTGGGAGCGTATCCAGTCGAGGGTCTTGGCGAGCCCTTCCGCCAATGAGGTTCGCGGCATCCAGCCAAGATGATCACGCGCCGCATTGACGTTGAGGATGATCGCCTGCAACTCACCGAGCCGGGCAGCACCGAGAACCGGGTCGTCCGGGGCGTCTGCGGCGGCCGCGACGGCCGTGTGCAGTTCGCGCACCGTTGTGCCAACACCCGTGCCGATATTGAAACGACGTCCGTCGCCGAGATCGCCGACAGCTCGTGCGAACGCATCGGTTACGTCCTCGACGAACACGTAGTCGCGCACCGCTGAACCATCGCCGAAAATGGTTGCCTGCCGACCGCGCAGCAGGGCGTTGCCGAAGATTGCGACGACGCCCGCCTCACCGTACGGGTCCTGGCGAGGACCGTACACATTCGAGAGGGCGAGCGCGGTGGTCTCGAGCCCGTATAGCGCGTGGTACATCCCGAGGTAGGTCTCGCCACTTACCTTCGAGGCGGCGTAGGGAGACAGCGGGTTGACCGGCGCCGTCTCGTCGACAGGCATCCGCTTCGGTTCGCCGTAGATCGACCCACCCGACGATGTGAAGACCACTTTGCGCACGCCAGCCTTACGTGCCGCCTCGAGCACGTTGATCGTGCCGAGCACGTTGAGCCGTGCGTCCTCGATCGGGTCTTGAACACTGACGCGGACGTCGATCTGTGCCGCGAGGTGACAGATGACCTCGACGTTCGCCGCTGCGATCTCGCCGGCGAGTCGTGAATCGGTCACATCCGCTTCGATGAACGAGAACCCACGGACCGCCCCGAGCTCGGGATCCGGCAAGTTGGCGCGGGTGCCGCGCGACAGGTTGTCGATGCCGACGACCACGTGGTCGTCATCGAGCAGCCGGTCGACGAGGTTGGATCCGATGAACCCAGCAGCTCCGGTCACAAGGATGCGCACAGCACGACCCTAGACGGTCCATCCGCGCGGCAGTTGCCAGCAGCGCCGCGCACCCGGGCGCTACCTTCCTGGCTCGACTCGCTCGATGGTCCCCACCCGGTCAATCGAGCGATCGAACGAAGCGACTCGGTTCACGCCGGTGGTCTCAGCGCACGCGACCAAATACGACTCGGCGAAGTGGACGCCATCCATCTCATACATCTCAAGTGTCCGCAGCAGCAATGTCGGGTCAACGCTGATGACGGAAGGAAACCCGACGAGCGAGCGCATCGCCCCGGCGACCTGCGTCCGAGAAACGTCGTAGACCGACTCGAGGACGTAGACCGTCTCTGCCACAACGAGATCGGTCAGCAGTAGCTCCGACTCCGTCTGAAGGTAGGCGGAGGCCCTAGCGGCCATAGCTGGCGGATCACCAGTGAGGTGGCGGATGAGGATGTTCGTGTCGACGAACGCACTCATCCGTGACGTTGTGCGCGGCTGGCATGTGCGGCGCGCAACACGTCGTCCCATGCAGCATTTCGCAACGCCGCCGGCACCCTGACGGACCCAGCCAGGCTGAGAAAGTTGGGTGTCTTGGCGAGCACCGCCCGACTGCCCTCTACACGAAAGACAGGGCGTCGCACGAAACACCGCTCTAGGGTGAGGTATGGCCGAGTATCCCCAGCTGCTTCACACCGTTCTCGACACGACTAGACCGCGCGAACTCGCCGAGTTCTACCGGCAGCTACTCGGGTTGTCATATCGACCCGGTGATGAACCACCCGCGGACGGCACACCTGACGCAGCAGACTGGCTCGTGCTCGTTGACGCTGACGGAGTGCGCAAGCTCGCCTTCCAGCAGGTCGATGAACTGCCTGCTTCAACGTGGCCGAAACACGACGTCCCGCAGCAGCTGCACGTCGACTACACGGTCTCGAGTGCCGTCGTGTTGCACCGCCAGCGTGAGCGGGCGGAAGCTCTCGGCGCACGCGTTCTGCTTGACCGGACCGACGACCCTGACGAGGCCTTGTTCGTGTTCGCAGATCCGTCAGGTCACCCGTTCTGCATCTTCGTCCGCTAGCTGTTAGAACAATGCGCGACTGAGCGCTGACCTCGCTGCCGGAATCGACGGGTCGTCGGGACCCGCCGCATCGAAGAGTCCGAGCAGATGTACTCGCGCGCGATCTCGCTCGGCACCTGACGTGCGAGCAACGACGTCGACCAACCGCTTGAATGCCTGGTCGACGAGACCCTCGAGCATGTCGACGTCGGCGGCGGCGAGCTGGGCGTCGACGTCGTCGGGCGCCGCCTCCGCCGCTGCCCTGACCACCCCAGGCTCGAGATGCTCGGCGCGCTTGAACAGCCGAACGCCCGCGAGGGCGCCCGCAGCCAGCTGATCGGCCGGTGAAGTGGCGAGGATCGCCAGGTATGCGCGCTCGGCAGCGTCGTAGTCGCCGCGTTCGAACGCCGCTGCCGCCTCGACGAACTCCGGGCCGAGTGGCGGTTCGGACAGCTCAGCGTCGGTGCCGGCGACATTTGCCGCGCCCGTCGCCTTGAGCAGCTCACCGATCCAGCCGCGAACCTGTGGCTCGGGCACGGCACCCGTGAACTCACCGACGATGCCGCCCTGCCACACCGCCTTGACCGCCGGAATTCCCTGCACTCCCGCCGCGGTCGCGAGCTGCTGGTTGGAGTCGACATCGATTTTCGCCAGCACCCAGGCGCCATCGCCCTCGGCGGCGAGTCGTTCGAGAATCGGGCTGAGTTGCTTGCACGGACCGCACCAATCGGCCCAGAAGTCGATGACGACCGGAACCGTCATCGACCGGTCGATGATGTCGACCTGGAAGGACGCCTCGGTCACATCGATGACGGTGACGGGAGCGCCGCCATCCCCATCTGGACGCGAGGGCGGAGGCACAGCCGAGTCGGCGGTCTGCGGACGGCGGGCCAGCGAATCGAGCGAGACCGCGCCGGCGAATCTGGGCGAGTAGTTCATCTCTCCATCATCCCCGACCAGCGCCGCCCCCGCGACCCAGAGCCCCGGCGGTCTACAGCCCTGGCGGTTCGGTGTAGCGGCCCCACTCAGCGACGAGCAGTCCGCAGATCTCACCGAGCGTGGCCTCCGCCCGAGCGGCGTCGAGGAGTGGCGGCACGAGGTTGCCGTCGCCGCGAGCAACATCGAGCACCTGACGCAATGCGGAGTCGACCTTGGCCTGGTCGCGGCTCGCTCGTCGGGCGGACAGCGCCGCGACCTGCTGCGTCTCGACCTCGTGGGAGACGCGCATGATCTCCAGCGGTGGTTCGAAGTCGTCGGTATACGAGTTGACGCCGACGATGCGGCGCTCGCCCGACTCGAGCGCCTGCTGCTGGTGGTATGCCGCGTCTGCGATGCGGCCGGTGAACCACCCGTCTTCGATGCCGCGCAGCACGCCAGCCATCATGCTGCCGTCGCCGCCGAGCGCGCTGATCTGCGTGAAGATCTTCTCTGCCTCGGCCTCGATCTGATCGGTAAGCGCCTCGACGAACCATGAGCCGCCGAGCGGGTCGACGACGTTGGTCAGCCCGGTCTCCTCGAGCAGCACTTGCTGTGTCCGCAGTGCGATCGACGCCGCGCGCTCGCTCGGCAACGCCAGCACTTCGTCCAGGGCATTGGTGTGCAACGAGTTGGTGCCGCCGAGGATCGCCGCGAGGGCTTCAACCGCCGTCCGAACGACGTTGTTGTCGGGTTGCTGTGCCGTCAGTGAAACGCCTGCCGTTTGGGTGTGAAACCGCAACCACTGCGCCCGTTCCGTCTTTGCGCCGTAAACGTCGCGCATCCAGTGCGCCCAGATCCGCCGGGCCGCCCGGAACTTGGCGATCTCTTCGAAGAAGTCGATGTGGGCATCGAAAAAGAACGACAACTGCGGGGCGAACGTGTCGACGTCGATGTGTCGTGACAGACCAAGTTCGACGTACGCGAACCCGTTGGCGAGTGTGTACGCGAGCTCTTGCACGGCCGTCGAGCCGGCTTCCCTGATGTGGTAGCCCGACACCGACAGCGGCTTGTAGTCCGGCATCTCGTGCGCGCAGAACTCCATCAGGTCGCCGATGAGACGAAGATGCGGCTGCGGCGTGAACAGCCACTCCTTCTGCGCCATGTACTCCTTGAAGATGTCGGTCTGCAGCGTGCCG
>DATCDK010000098.1:0-9640 GCA_036510735.1 Acidothermaceae bacterium
GAGCCGGGGACTTTGGGCCGGCGTCGACATCGACCCCACGATTGCGACCGGTCGCCAGGTCTGCGAAGCCTTGGTGCAGCAGGGGGTTCTGGCGAAGGACACTCACGGTTCGACGATCCGTCTCGCGCCGCCGCTGGTCATCACTGCCGCCGAGGTCGACTTCGCCGTCGACGCGCTCGCCGGCGCGCTGGCCGAACTCAGGCACTGAGAGGCGCACACCCCGGCTATGGGGCGGCGGACGCAGCTGTCGGGCGGCGGAGGTGGCTGTCGGGTCCTGCGGCAGGCGTCAGTCGGCTACGGGTTTGCCGACGGCGATGAGGCCGAGCGGGTAGTCGGGTAAGCCGTGCGGCGCGGCCGGCGATGGCGGCCAGATCCAGCACGATCCCAGCTGTTCGATCGCGAGTGCCACCAGCACGTTTTCGATGGCCGCACCTGATGCGAGCAGATCGCGCGCGGAGGCTTCGTCGTCGAGGTGGGGAACGATCACGGTCGCGGCGGAGGTCAGCGCCTCGGCGTCCGCGAAAGCTGGCATTGACGCGAAGTCGCGTGCTGGGAGCACCGTGAACCGCAACCCGTGCCAGCCGGACGGGCGCGCGGCGAGCGCCGCCGCCTGCAGTGCCCGCGTCACCCGCTCGGCGTCGACCGGCTCGCCGGTGAACTCCACCGCGTCGACGCGTGCGCGCAGAACGTCGCGCGTGCCGAGGGAGAACAGGTCTTCGTCGATCGGCCGAACAACGCCAGAAATTCCTTGCATTTCAGGGCTTTCGGCGGGCAACACCACTGCGAGCCCGCGCACGATTGCGACTGGCACTCCACTGGTTTTGCCCTTGACGAGGTCGGCTGCAGCTGCGAGTTCGTCGACCGTGCAGGTGAGTGTCACGCGCAGTTCGTTGCCGTACGGATCGACGGTGCCTCGCAGATCCTCGAACGCTTCGAGTCCGGCGAACCCGACGGCCGCGTCGGTGACGCCGACCCGCCACGGCCGGCCGAACGTGTCGCTGATGACGACGCCGACGTTGATGCCCGTGAGAGAGCGGACGCCGTCGCGGATCCGTCGGGCGGACGCGTCGGAATCGACCGGCAGCACCACGACCTCACCCTTGGTGACGTTCGAGGCGTCGACTCCAGCAGCCGCCATCACGAAGCCGTGCCGAGTCGCCACGATGCGGGTGTCACCGCGACGAGCGACGACCCGGACCGTTTCGGCGTCGATGGCGAGTTCACGATCGACGTCGACGATCTGACCCTCGGCCTTCGAGACAACTTTCGACGTGACGACGAGCACGTCACCGTCGCGTAGCTCGGGCGCGTGCGTCACGATCAAGGCGGCCAGCGAATCACCGGCGACGACCTCAGGAATGCCCTGCACCGCAAGGATTTCTAGCGTCATATGCGTAAGTCTGCCGCAAGGTCGAGCACGCTGCGCGCGATGGCCGCGGTGGCGTCGGGATCGACCATGAGCAGTGGCCGCGACCGCACAACGATCCCATCGAGCGGCGGCACCAGAGAGTCGGCATCGACGTCGTCGACGAGCCAACCGTCGAGTAGCGCCGACCCGTAGTGCTCGGCGACCGCGCGCGCCGTCGTGGCGACGCTAATCGCCGTCAGGCACGCATCTGCCATGCCGCGCACTGGGGCACCGCCGATGATCGGCGAGACGCCGATCACGGGCGCCGGGGCCTCGATTAATGCCTCGCGGATCCCAGGAACCTGCAGGATCGTGCCGATGCTCACGACCGGGTTGGACGGCGGGAAAACGATCAGGTCGGCTGCTGCAATCGCTTCGAGCACGCCGGGTGCGGGCTGCGCCTGCGACGCGCCAATCGCGACGATGCGCCGAGCAGGCACGGCAGCATGCAGCCGGACCCACCACTCCTGAAAGTGCACCGTCCGCTCGCCGTCGTCGGGATCGTCGAGAACCACATGGGTCTCGACCGGGTCGTCCGACATCGGGAGCAGTCGCACGCCAGGAGCCCATCGCTCACACAAGCGACGCGTGACTTCGGACAGCGGCACGCCGTCCGCTAGCCAACCGGTGCGCAGCATGTGCGTCGCGATGTCGCGATCGCCCAGTCCGAACCATTGTGGAGTGGCCTCGTACGACACCAACTCGTCCTTGACCGCGAACGTCTCACCGGCGCGACCCCAGCCCTGCTCCTCATTGATGCCGCCGCCGAGGGTGTACATCACGGTGTCGAGATCGGGACATATCCGAAGTCCGAACAAGGTGATGTCGTCACCGGTGTTACCGACGACAGTGACGACGCTTTTCGCCCCAGATTCGCGGTCGGCGTCGTCGAGTGCGATGAGCAAGCCACGCAGAAATCGGGCCCCACCGATGCCACCTGCGAGTGCGACAACGCGCCGCAAGGCGGCCGGTTCGCGGCGCCGCGAGGCGTCAGAATCCCGCGAAGTTGAGCCTGCTGGGCCCCCGGCGACGTCCATGTCACCCGATATTGGCATGGGTACAGGCACAGGCCGAAAGACACCTGCTGAATGGGTCGATTTGCCATCTGAAGCGCCGATTTAGCGGCCCACAAGCGCAAAAAGAGGGCTGCAGCGAAGCCGCTTACCAGCGACCGCCGACATCTTGTGCGAGGGAATATCACCGTTTGGCTTGACTAGTGGGTAATGACGCGCATGTAATTCCACCAATGTTCTTCGCAGGCGGTGCAGCCGGAGTGGCTGAGCCCCGCTTCGAAGACGACAAGGGTCGAGGAGGTACGCGGTGATAGAGATCTACCGCGAGGTCCACCCACTTCACGCCGACGCTGCGGACGCAGATGTTGCTGAGTCCGGCTTCCCCATCGACATCGAGGAAGAACTGCGCTGGCAGGAGCGCGCGCTGTGCGCGCAGACCGACCCAGAGGCTTTCTTCCCGGAGAAGGGCGGGTCGACTCGGGAGGCAAAGCGGATCTGCACGACCTGCGCCGTCCGCTCCGAATGCCTTGAATACGCACTCGGCAACGATGAGCGCTTCGGTATCTGGGGTGGTCTTTCTGAGCGTGAGCGTCGCCGTCTGAAGCGGCGCGTCAGCTAACAAGAACTTCGGCACCTGTGTGACTTCCCGGTCGGCGAACTGACGCCGACCGGGTGTTGAGCGCTCATCGCGTAGGGTGAAGCGTTTCCGAGTCCCGACCCCTGCTGTCTTCCCCGGCCTGGCCGTATGACCTCATCTGCCATCAGACATGACCATCTGGTCCGCCCCCGTCACGTCGTCACAGCGGTGCTCGTTGCCCATGACGGCGCTCGTTGGCTGCCCACGACTTTGCACGCGGTCAAGACACAGCGGCGGCCGGTGCAACGGTTCGTCGCCGTCGATACCGGCAGCCATGACAGCACTCGCGAGCTGCTCGAGCGAGCGGTCGGTGCATCGAGCGTCCTGGACGCGCCCCGCGAGATGGGGTTCGGCGCGGCCGTGGCGATGGCGACGGCGGCCTTCGCGCGCGCGCCCGGATTGGCCTCGACGAGGTCAGACTCGGGTGCCGTAGTCGAGTGGCTGTGGCTGCTGCACGACGACAGCGCGCCGGCTCCCCAAGCGCTCGAGGCGATGCTGGAACTGGCTGACGAGATGCCGTCGGTGGCGGTGATCGGCGCGAAACTGCTGGGTTGGGACAACCAGCGCCTGCTCCTGGAGGTCGGCGCCACTCTTGATCGGGGCGGCCGGCGCGAGACGTGGCTCGAACCGGGCGAGCTCGATCACGGGCAGCACGACGGTGATAGGGACGTACTCGCCGTCAGCACCGCGGGCATGTTGGTTCGCCGCGACGTCTGGGAAGACCTCGGCGGCTTCGATCCAGCATTGCCGCTCTTTCGCGATGACACCGACTTCGGCTGGCGGGCGAATCTGGCCGGCCACCGCGTGGTCATTTGCAGCCGCGCGGTGTTCCGTCACGCGCAAGCGACGACGAGTGGGCTGCGTCCGATCGCGTGCGGTCCCTCGCAGCCTCGCCGGCTCGACCGGCAGAGCGCGCTCTGGACGATGCTCACGAACTGTTCTGCGGTGTGGTTGCCCTGGACGATCCTGCGCGTCATGTTCGCCGGCGTCGTCCGGTCAAGCCTCTTTGTCGTGGCGAAACGCCCGTTCGATGCGTGGGACGAGATGCGCGCGACGGTCAGTGTCTTGATCCGGCCGCGGGCACTGTTGCGCGCGCGTCGCGCACGTCGCGCGACGCGTCGGATCCCGTCGCGCGAGGTTCGCCCGTTGTTCGCGCCGCGGGGTACGCGCGCGCGGCGCTACGGCGAATCGGCGCGCGAACGACTCGCAGACATCGGGCGCCGCGACGACGACGCGATTACCGACGACCGCGGACTCTTCCGACGGCTCATCACGCAACCCGGTCTGGTGTTGGTGCTCGGACTGTTGATCGTCTCGCTCGTCGCTGAGCGGCACGTGCTGAAGGGGACACTGCACGGCGGCATGTTGCTCCCTGCACCCGCTTCGGCGGGAGACCTCTGGAACACCTATACCGCCAGCTGGCACGCCACCGGGTTCGGCAGCACGACGGACGCACCGCCCTATTTGGCGATCGTCGCGATCATCGGTGCGGTGCTGTTCGGTAGCGCGCAGCTCGCGGTCAAGGTGTTGTTGCTCGGCAGCGTCCCGATCGCCGGCCTCATGGCGTACATCGCCGCGCGGCCCATCGTCACGACGAAGCGCCTGCGCGTGTGGCTCGCGGCTACTTACGCGTTGCTGCCTGTTGCGAGCGGATCGATCGCATCGGGTCGCTTGGGTACGGCGGTGGCATTCGCCGTCCTGCCACTTGTTCTGTTGCTGGTCGGCCAGTCGCTGTTGCCGCCGCTGTATACGCATGCGCGTGCAGAGCGTTCAACAGCGCGAAGGTCTGGACGGCGAGTGGTTGGCGTTCGGCCGGCATGGCCAGCTGGGCTCGTGCTGGCGTTGGGCGCCGCATTCGATCCGATGCTGTATGTGTTGCTGGCGCCGCTGCTTGCCGTAGCGCTCATCGCTTCGCTCGTGCGCCGGTCGTGGGTCGGCGTGCGCCGAGTGCTCATCGTGCTTTCGGTGCCGCCCGCGTTGTTGATGCCGTGGTCGGCGTGGTTGTGGCATCACCCGGCGTTGCTCGTGCTCGGCGTCGGTCAACCGAGTGGGCAACTGCAAGCCCGACGGCTACCGGCCATCGACATGCTGCTGTTGCATCCGGGCGGACCATCACTGCCACCGATCTGGCTCGATGCGGTGATCGCCTTGGCTGCGCTTGCGGGTCTGCTGCAGTTGACCAGGCCTGGGCCCGCGAGGCTCGGTTGGTTGCTTGCGATCGATGGCTTGGTCGGCGGTCTGATCGTGGCCGGCGTCCAGGCGCATGTGCCGGGCAGTTCCAACACGTTCGCGGGTTGGCCTGGCATCGCGACGGCGATGGTGGGGGCCGGCCTGCTGACCTCGGCGGCGGTTGCGGGCACCAGGCTGCGTTCTCGGCTGACCCAAACGAACTTCGGCTGGCGGCAACCGCTCGCCCTTGTGTTAGCAAGTGCGGCGGCGGCCACACCGCTAGCGGCCGGTGCGTTCTGGATCGCCGACGGCACGGGGCATGTGCTGCATTCGGGGCCGGTCAACATCTTGCCGCCGTTCGTCGCCGCTGAATCCGTTGCGCACGGTCAGGCCCGAACTGTGGTGCTCGAGCCCGGACCCTCCGGTCAGGTCGACTACACCGTGCTGCGCGACCGCAATCAGCAACTCGGCGACGCCGACCTGCTGTCGGATCCTGGCCAGGTCGCCGTCGTCGGCGCGGCGGTCGCCGACCTCTCGGCCGGTATCGGACAACGCGCGGCCACCGAGCTTTCGCACGCCGGGATCCGCTACGTCTTGGTGCCCGAGTCGGCTGATGCGGGTCTCGGCGCCAGGATCGCAGCGGGCGGCGGGGTGTTGCCGCAGAACACGACCGGCGGATGGCGGGTCTGGGAGGTACAGGCCAATGCCGGCCGTCTCGCGATTGCCGCTACAGGGGACGACGACTGGCAGTTGCCGGGCGATCCGGTCGGCGTCGGACGGCACGCACCGACGTTGCAGATCCCGTTCTCGCTGGGCTCGCGGGTGTTGGTCCTCACCGAGGCGCCGTCGTCAGCCTGGCAGGCCAAGGCGGTCGCCGCGCCTGGTCCGATCGGAGCGGTGGGGGCCGTCGCAACAGCCGGCCAGCTCGGCGAGGTCGGCGCGGGTCAGGCCGCTTCGCAGCCGGGCACCCCGCTTCCGTCGACGACCTTGGACGGCATGCAGGCGTTCACCTTGCCGACGACAGCGGCGAACGTCGTGGTGTTCCGCTCACCGGATCGACGCGCCGATTGGCTTCTGTTCGAACTCGTGGTTCTGCTCGTTGCGCTGCTTGGTGCGATTCCGGCCGGAGGCCGGGCCGGTGAGCAGCGGCGCCCAGGTCGTCCGGTGCGCAGCGACGTCGCCGATCCGGTGGCGGGGCCTCCGGCTCAGGTGGCGCACGCATGAGACTCGATCCTCGGCTGGCCGCCGTCCCCGTTGTCGCCTTGGTTGTTGCTGTGACGTGGGTAGCGGCCGTCGTCGCACCGACTCCGCACGGATCGGCGGCGTCGCTGTCGTCGGTTATCGCGGTGCGTGAGGCGAACCTGGTGTGCCCGCAAGCGGGCGGTGCGGGAACGGGGCCTGCGGCTGGTGGCGCACTGGCGAGCGGCGCGACGTCTCCTGGCGCGGCCCGGATCGCCTACGCGGACGCGGGTCCTACTGATTCTGCCGACTCGCATCTGACGACTCAGGCACTTGGCGCTGGTGCATCAGCGGCGCCCGTTGCTATCCAGCCTGGTCACGGATGGGTCGTTGACGGACCGGTCGCGTTGACGCCGACCCAGGTATCGGTCAGTGGCTCGTTGACCGACGCGTTGAGTGCCGTGCAGTTCACCCGCACGATGGTGGGCACAGTGCCGCAGGCGTCGGCGGTGCAGTGCGATGGTCCGACGACCGACGCGTGGTTCGCCGGTTTCTCGAGCAACGTCGGTGCGCACGCCACCCTCTTGCTCAGCAACGTCGATAGCGTGCAGGCCAGCGCCAACGTGTCGATCTGGGGCGGCGAGGGCGGCGAGCCGACCGTGCGCCAGGGCATCGTTGTTGCTGCGCAGACGCAGGTCGTCGTTGCCCTCGATCAGATCGACCCCGGGTTGCCGGTTGCGGTGGTGCATGTGGCTGCAACAGCTGGCCGTGTCGTCCCGGCTCTGCGTGCCGATGCTGAGAACGGCTCGATCCCGCTGGGCGTCGACTGGCTGCCTCGGACCACAGCACCTGCGACCACGCAGACGGTGCCGGGGATCCTCGGTGACGCCGGCTCGCGTCAGCTGGTTGTTGGCAACCCGGGTAGCCTCGATGCGACATATTCACTGACGGCGGTGACGTCGGACGGCGCTTACGTGCCAACCGAATTCACCTCGCTCACCGTGGCCGCCGGGGATGTGTCCCAGATCAGCCTCGACCCCGTTTTGCAGGGTTCGGCGGCAGCAATTGTGGTGACGTCGACGCAGCCGGTCGTGGTCGGTGGAATCTCGACATCGCCGCCGGACGGAACCGGCGCATCGGACTACGCGTTCACCGGCGCCGCGTTGCCGTTGTCGGGTCCGACCGTTGTTGCGGGCGGTGAGATCGCCGCGGGGCGTGACACGACGCTGCTGCTGTCGGCGCCTGGTGCCGATGACGCCGCGGTTCGCGTTGTGGTGCTGCCGACGCTGCCCGACTCGCCGCCGGTCGTCAATGACATGACAGTGCCAGGCGGGACGACGACGGTGCTCGATCTCGCGTCGTTGACGACCGACCCGGCTCCTGGGGTGGTGGTGATCCCCGAAGGTGGCGGTCCGTTGTATGCCGCGTGGTCACTGACGGAGGTCCTGCAAGACAGCACCGACCTCACCGAACTGGTGTTACAAACACCGACTCGCACGTTGCTGCGCCCACCCGTGCAGTTCGATCCGGGGGCTGGGCTGCCGTAGTCGCCTTACTGATCGGGGCCGGGCTCCCAGCCCTCGCCGTACCCGGGATCGACCGCTTCGGGGTCAAGGCCGAGGTACTCGGCGACTTTCTCCACCACGACGTCGTGCACGAGTTCGGCCAGCTCTTCGAGGCCGGTCGATCGCGCTTCAATCGGACGCCGGTAGATGACCACCTGAGCTGGCCGGTTCCCGGTGGCCGGAAACCACGCGCCGAGCGGTACCGGCTCGATGGTGCTGCGGCCGAGCAGCGCGGCGGGCGGAACGTCCTCGACGGCAAACTGGATCTTGTTCAGCTGGTCCGCCCAGCGCACCTCGAGGTGCTCCACGGCGTCGAGCACCAGCTCGTCGAAGGCGGCCGCCCGGGTGCGAGTGATCGGTACGGCCTGAGGTGCGAACGGGCCACGGATCCCACGGCCGCGCCGATCACGGCGGCGGTGGTCGGGTTGCATGACATGACACTGTGCCTGATGAGACTCCGCTGCTGAAATGATCTGCACCTGAAATGATCCGCACCTGAAATGACGGGCGCAGGCGAAATGTGCCCGACACGCGGCGCGATCTGTGGGTGGATGCCCCCGCGCACCTCATTGGGCTACTAGCCTTCGCGCTCGTGAGCCCTCTTCGTCGATGCACCCGGACCGCCTGCGGTCAGCCGGCGGTTGCGACGCTCACTTACGTCTATGCAGAGTCCACCGCCGTGCTCGGCCCGCTCGCGACGTACGCCGAACCGCACTGCTACGACCTGTGTGCCCGGCACTCGGCCCGACTGACGGCGCCACTCGGCTGGGAGGTCGTGCGGCTCGAGATCGCTGAGCCAGCCGGCCCGACCGCGGATGATCTTGAGGCGCTCGCGGACGCAGTCCGGGAGGCGGCGCGACCTGCGGTTGAGACGATTTCGAGCAGCGCCGGCGGCACCAGCTCTGCCGGTGCCGGCCTTGGCGGTCCGAGTCAGGGTCGCCGCGGGCATTTGCGAGTCCTGCAGCCCCCGACGTCCTGACCTGCGTCTTTCCGTCGCCGACTGAAGGAATTCGGTACCAAATTCTCGAAATTGGCGACGTAATTCCTTCAGTCGACGGGCGGCCGGGCTTCGGCTGAGCAGTTCCACGCTCAAGCGCCAGGACCAATGTCCGGTTCGTACCTGAATCGCCCGCTATTAAAGTCCGGACGGGTGTTAGGCCGATAGGGCGTATGTCACCCATTCGGCTCCGGCCCACTTGGGTGATCAAGAAGCTTGGTCCTGAAGGTGGACGAACCGCAGCCCACACTCGAAGCAGTACCCGAAGCAGTAGGAGCACCCGTGTCGAAGACCGCGACCAACCTCCGTACCTCACGCCAGGCGTCCACCGAACTCAGTGGCCCCGCCTCGCTCGTGAACGTCGAGGCCCGCAACCTCACCAAGTGCCGGATCTGTGGCAGCGAGCGCGTCACATCGATCGCGATGACGCTCACGGATGGCTCGCGGGTGCACTTCGCCTCCTGCCACCACTGCGAGAACCGTTGGTGGCTTCAGGGCGGGGCGCAGCTGACCTTCGACCACGTCATCGCAAAGACCCGCAAAATCGCCTGACGGGCAGATCTGCGGCGCTCGCTCTGCGGTCCACGTCATGTCCTCATCATGACCGGCTCGGTAGGCTGCGCTCACGCGCACATTCCCTGTGCGCCCGCCGGAGCTCTGGCGGCAGACGGG
>DATCDK010000099.1:0-32921 GCA_036510735.1 Acidothermaceae bacterium
CCCGGCGGAGGGAAAGCCTGGGCGCACCGATATGCCTGGACTGACGCCTCAGCGGTAGGCGTCGAGGCCTAGGTGGATGGCCAGTCCGAGGCCGGCGAGCGCAATCAGAACGCGAAGCACGCGAGTCGGTGAGTGTCTGACGATGACAGGTCCGATCCGTCCCCCGACCAGGACGCCAGCCGCGAGTGGCAGCGCAACGAGCCAGTGCACCGGCCCGAAGATGGCGAAGATGACGGCAGCGACGACATTGGAGATGCCGAGAACCACGTTCTTCAACGCATTGCAGCGAGCGAGCGTATCGGGTGTCGTGATCAGTAACAGCGCGAGCATGAGCACGCCGGCGGCGGCGCCGAAATAGCCCGCGTAAACACCGATCGCGAAGATGCCCGCGAACAGCACGCGCGAGGCAGGAGCGGGTACGTCGTCAAGATGTAGAGTCGGACGTCGAGGCACCAGGATCGTGAGTGAGCCGAGACCGATCAGCCAAGGCACGACGCGCTCGAACGCGCTGGCCGGGGTAAGTAGCAGGATTGTGCCGCCGACTAGCCCGCCGGCGACAGCGATTACGCCGAGTTCGCGTATCCGCGGGCGTTGCCCGCGCAGTTCCGGGCGGGAACCGGCCATCGTTCCGGCAGTGTTGAACACCAACGCAATCGTGTTCGTGACGTTCGCCGCGACGGGCGTGAGCCCGACCGCGAGCAGCGCCGGGTAGCTCACCAGTGACGCCAGACCGGCGATGCTGCCGGCCAAACCTGAACCAACGCCGGCTAAGACAAGGAGAACGGCCTGCCATAGCGTCATTCGGTCACGGTGAGATCGTAGATAATCAAGCCCATGGCGTACGACGAGGTGCTGGCGAATCGGCTTCGAGAGTGCCTGCAAGACGAACCGGGCCTCACCGAGAACGCCATGTTCGGCGGACTCGCGTTCTTAGTGAACGGCAACATGGCGGTCAGCGCGAGTGGCCAGGGCGGGTTGCTGTTGCGAGTGGATCCGTCGCAGACGGAGTCGCTACTAACCAAGCCGCATGCGCGGCGCTTCGAGATGCGCGGGCGCGAGATGGATGGCTGGCTACGCATCGACGCTGAGGGCGTGAAGAGCTCGCGCGACCTGAAGAAGTGGGTCACCATCGGCGCCACCTACGCCCGCTCACTACCGCCGAAGTGACCCTGGCGGAAAACGCCACCAAGTGTTGTGGCTCAGCGCGTGCAAGAACGCGCGCTGGACAACAACGCATCGCAGGATAACGCCCCGATCAGTCGATGGCTCGGTGCAGGAAGCCGCGAATCCCGATCGTGCTGAACACCGCAACCGACACAGCAAGCCCGAGCACGCATACCCACGGGTACATGTGATGCACTGACGGCGTCAGCGCAGCGCGCATCCCCTCGCTCGCGTACGTCATCGGGTTGAACGCGGTGACGACCTGAAACCACCGAAGGTGCGAGAGCGACGGCCACGGGTACTGGCTGCAGCCGGTGAACAGCATCGGCGTCAGGATCAGCGCGAACATGATCTGGATTCGGTTCGGCGGCACCAACGTGCCGAGCGTGAGCCCAATCGCGGAGCCAGCGAGCGCGCCGAGAATCATCACCACGGCAACAAGCCAGATTGCACCTGCATGCCAAGGGATCGAGCCGAGCACCCAGATGCCGACGGGGAACATCACCAACGCCGCAAGCAGTGCGCGCATCGACGCGAACAGCATCTTCTCCAGCGCCACCGCCCACGTCGGCAACGGCGCAAGAAGTCGGTCTTCGATCTCGCGGCTGAACGAGAACTCGAGAACCAGCGGCAAGGCGGTGCTCTGGATGCCGGTTAGCGTCACCGTCAACGCGACGATGCCAGGAAACAACAGATGCGCGTATCCCGGAGTCGTCAAACCGATCGAGCCAAGAACCTTGCCGAAGATGAACAGCAAGCCCAGCGGCTGCAAAATCACCTGAGCAAGGAAGATCGGCAACTCGCGACCGGTCACTGTGATATCGCGTCGCAACACGCTGAAGAACGAGCGCCAGGGACTCGGGTCGCTGATCTCGATCCGCGGAAGAGCGACAGCAGCTGTGGTCATCGCAGCGCACGTCCCGTCAGGTGAATGAACACATCTTCAAGGCTGGGCTCACCAAGCCGCACTTCAGTGAGCCTGCCCTGGTGCTGGGTGACGAGATCCGACACGGGTGCAACCAGGCGCGCCGGCTCTCCGGTCACATACAGCCGAGCACGCAAGGCCGCAGAACCCGCATCGACACGTTCGACCTTCTCGACAGCAGCCAGGCCTTCAAACGCGGCAGCCAACGCCGCCGGATCTGCGATTGGCTCAACGACGATCTCGAGCGTTCCGCTACCGATCAACGTCTTGGTCAACGCGAGCGGCGTGTCGAGGGCGAGCAGCTTGCCGTGGTCGACGATCCCGACGCGGTCTGCGAGCTCTGCCGCCTCGTCCATGTCGTGCGTCGTCAACAGGATCGTGACGCCGACGGACTTCAGGTCGCGAATCCTGTCCCACACGTAAATCCGCGCGGCCGGATCGAGACCGGTCGCCGGCTCATCGAGAAACAGCACCGGCGGCGAGTGCATCAGCGCACGCGCAATCATCACCCGCTGCAGCTGCCCGCCCGACAGCCGGTCGACCTTGTCTTTCGCGCGGTCAGCGAGCCCGAACTGATCAAGCAACTCGATGGCGCGCTCCTCGCGGACCTTCGGCGGCACGCCGTGATAAGCCGCATGAAAGAGCAAGTTCTGTCGGACGTCGAGTGAGCGGTCGAGGTTTGGTCGCTGCGGCACGACACCCAACTGCGTCCGAGCTCGCACCGGAAAGGCCACGACATCGACACCCGCGACGAACGCGGAGCCACCGGTCGGTTTGACCCGCGTCGTCAAGACGCCGATGGTCGTCGTCTTGCCCGCGCCGTTCGGACCAAGCAGACCAAAGCACTCGCCCGACGCGACTTGGAAGGAGATGCCGTCAACCGCGTTCGTGTCGCGCTTGGGATAGCGCTTCACAAGATCGACGACCTCTACCGCTGGCCCCGCCATGACACCTCTCCCCTTGAGTACGATCCGACAATCCGGGTCGGTCCTGGACGCCGCCGACCCCTCTTTCGGGAGTCCGAGCGGCATACACCGGGCACAGTCACCCACCACTGACACCGGCGGCCTCGTACTCACTCGCCGCGACTTGTTCACCCTACTTGGCTCGGCTGCGGTGCTCGTCGCCTGCGGCGGCAAGTCGCACACGACCTCGCCAATCTCCGTCAGTTCCGGAACACCCGAGAGCGGTGCGACGAGCATCAGCAACTCGGCGCCGCCGCCGGCGAACGGCGGCAGCAACTCGACGTCCGGCAGTGTCGTTTAGATCGGCGGACCGCACGCGACGGGTAACGATGCCATGTCGGCCGCCGACGCGCAGCGCGAGGCGCAGATCGCGAACGGACATTGGCAGAGCGGGTGGCACGACGCGACCGGTGCGAGCGGCGACAGTGACCTCGTGATCGCGATCGACGGTGCGAGCCGTACTGCCAAAGCCACCGTGTCCTTTGGTGGCAAACTCCTCGGAGCCCGGTGCCGACCGTTACTTACGACATCGACCTGCTGTCCTTGGGCTATCGCCTGGGAGATGCCAAATCACACCTCCCGCAAAGCAGCTTTCGGCGGCGGCGAAATCGCGGTCGGCGATGGCTTGGTACAAGCGACGGACCACGTCGCCGTCCGCAACAGTGGGCATGTTCATATCGTGCCACGCGAGACCTGCCCGCACCGTCCTGGACCGGCGGGCGGACGATGGACCGGTGAAGCTCAAGCTGGATCTGCACGACATCTACAACCGGGGCGGGGACATTGACCGTGCGCTGCGCGCGGTGATCGACGAAGCCATCGCGAAGAAGGCTCCGCTCGTTGAGATCATCCCCGGCAAGGGATCAGGTGCGTTGAAGAAGCACGTACTGCGTTTCCTTGACCAGAAAGAAATCAAGGCCCTCTACCACCGCGTCGAGAAGGACTCCGACAACTTCGGTCGGGTGTTCGTTCACTTCCGCTGGAAGTAGGTTCGAGCCGAGCGATCAGCCGGCGTCCTGCTCGTACCAGCGCAGCACACGCAGCGCCCGTAGTGTGTTCCCTCTACTCGGGTACCCGTCACCGTCTTCGAGGGCGAACCACACCTTGCCGGGATGCGTGTTCTCGAGCAGCCAGGTGCCATCGGGTTGCTGCTTGGATCGAAGCAAGTCGATCGCCTCGTCAAGCCGTGGATCCGGTGGACCTCCGACGTCCCTGAAGTACTCCAAGCCACGCAGGACGTCGTAGTACCAGCGGGTCGGAAACGAGAAGCTCAACCAGTCCGGGTCGACCACCTCGTCGGTACTCAGACGGCGGAATAGCTCTCGTTCTAGGAAATACTCCTCACCTCGCCGTCTCACGTCGACAGACCCAGGCAAGCCGCCAGTTGCGCGTTCGTGCGCCAGCAGACCTTCGAGCACGCGGATCGTCGTATGGAAGGACGAGCGAATGGAGCCTCTCTCCGCCTCGCAGTTCCACCCGCCGTCCTCGAGTTGCTCACCCAGCAACCTGGCTGCCACACCGTCGACGTCCTCGCCGAAGTACGCACCGAGCACCACCACCATGCCGTTGATGCACGGCTCGACCTCGCCCTCAAAGAACGGCTCGCCTGCGTACTCCCAACGGCAGTTCTCTTTGACCAGTGCGACTGCCCGGCGCACTCGGTCATTCCGGGGGGCGATCCCGAAGTCTCGGAGCAGCATCAAGCTGTAGGCAGTGGCACTCCACGGCTGGCCTTCGCCGAACTGGCCCGGGCCTTGGAATTGATCTATGGGCCCCGGGAAGAGCGCGCCGCCGTCCCACTGGCCGTCTTCGCCTTCCAGGTCCAGCAGTCGAGCGCCCCAGCCCTGCGTGGCAATGCGTGCTCGCTCCGCTGCCACAACATCGGTCGGAGCGTGGACGAGATCGCGCAGTACCTGCCATCGGATGGCGGGGTCAGAATCGAGCAGCCAGTCGATCACCGTCATTCGCCGAACCTAGCCAAATCGTTGCAGCACAAACAACCCTTGAGGCAGCCGCGGAGACGCGCGTGCTGACCCGAGAGTGTTGAAGTCCAGCGCTCGTTCTTGCGTGCGCTGGACTTCAACGCCTCCGATCAATCGCCCTTGACTGTGAACTGGCGTCGAGCCGTTGAGCGAGAGAAGTTGCGGCCCGCTCCATGCGGCGAGGAATTCAGCGAGAGCGGATCACCGTTGCCCTCGACGACGTAGCTCTCAGTACCCATCGACCCGGGGATCAGACCAGGCCGGGAGCATCACGCTCACCTGAGAAGACCAGCTGCGCGTTTGCAGAGATCCCTGGGAGGTGGTTGGTCGCCAGCGGTCGTTCTTGCGCCCGCTGGGGACCAACACTCCCGGCTGTCTAGCGGTTGAGCATCATTGCGGCGAGCCGATCGACGATCGGCAGATCCGCAGGAACCCACTCGACATCGTGCAACTCATCGACAGTCAGCCACCGCAACGCGCAATGCTCGATCGCCGTGGGCTCGCCGGTAATAACAGCCGCCAGCCACACCCGCAGGATGCCGTGCTCGCCAATCGGCCAATCACGACCGACCCGCGCGCCGAGCATGATGTCGATGGCGAGTTCCTCGTGGCACTCCCGAATCAGTGCTGCCTCGTCAGTCTCGCCCGGGTCAACTTTCCCCCCAGGAAACTCCCAGAAACCGGCGAGCGACGGCGGCTCGGACCGCTGCGCAGCGAGCACCCGCTCGCCGTCCACAATGGCGGCACCGACGACCACCTGCAGCCGCGTCTCCACAGTCGCGCAGTCTGCCACGATCTCGCCCAGCCGCCGCCTTGACTCGGTGAGGGTCGACGGGCGACGGTGGATTCATGGAACAACTGAGTGCGGTTGAGGTGGCCCGGGCACTCGCCGAGCTGAAGGACTGGACAGGCGACACCACCAGCCTGCGCCGCAGCATCAAGGCGTCAAGCTTCGCCGCCGGTATCCAGCTCGTCGATGCCGTCGCGGAAATCGCCGACGCCATGGACCATCACCCCGACATCGACATCAGATGGACGACGATCACGTTCGTCTGCTCGACGCACTCCGCGGGTGGGGTGACCGAGCTGGACGTCGGACTCGCGCGCCGGATCGACGATCTGGCCGGCAGCTGACCGCAGTAACTCAGTCGCCTTCAACCGCCGGAGTGCGGTAAACCAGTACTCGACCACTTGAGGTCTAGTCCTTTCCGCATGCCCGGAACACACCAGGAGACGTCGTGCCACCGGTCATTCGCGTCGAGAACCTCGTGAAGGAGTTCCGGCGCCCGCGCAAGCAGGAAGGTCGCTTCGGCACCGTTCGGACGCTGGTTACCCGGCAGTTCGACTCGGTTCGCGCCGTCGATCAGGTGAGCTTCGCGATCGAGCCCGGCGAACTGGTCGGCTACATCGGGCCGAACGGAGCAGGCAAGAGCACCACCATCAAGATGATGACCGGCATCCTGGTGCCGACCAGCGGCACTGTCGAGGTCGGCGGCCTGGTGCCATGGCGCGAACGCGAACGCAACGCCATGCAGATCGGCGTCGTGTTCGGCCAGCGCAGCCAGTTGTGGTGGGACCTTCCACTCATCGAGTCGTTCAACCTCATCGCGAAGCTGTATCGGGTGCCCGACGCGAAGTACCAGCGCAACCTCGAGCGCTTCATCGCGCTGCTCGACATGGAGGAGTTCCTCGAGCGACCTGTGCGTCAACTGAGCCTCGGCCAGCGCATGCGCGGCGACCTCGCGGCGTCCATGCTCTACGAACCGCAAATTCTTTACCTCGACGAACCAACGATCGGCCTCGACGTCGTCGCCAAAGAGAACATGCGCATCTTCATCGAAGAGATGAACCGCGATTCGGGGACGACGATCGTGCTCACCACCCACGACCTCGCCGATGTCGAGCGACTCTGCCGTCGGTTGATCCTGATCGACCACGGCCATGTGCTCTACGACGGCGGCGTCGAACAGCTGAAAACCAAGTACGCGCCGCACCGCATCCTGGTGGTCGAACTTGAGCCGGACGCCGTGAGCAGCGGCCGTCGCATCGACGCCGCCGACGTGCCCGGTGCCGAAATCGTCGAGCAGGCCGACGGCGTGGCGCGCATTCAATTCGAATCTGCCCGCACGCCGGTCCAAGACCTGATCGCGGCGCTCAACGCGCGCTACCCGATTGCCGACCTGTCGATCGTCGAACCCGATCTCGAGGGTGTGGTCCGGCAGATCTACGACGAACGCGTGCCTGTCGCATGACGACCACCCTGGGAACTACCGCTGCGCCGACTGGCCGCGAGCCATTGAGCCGGTCGCCGTGGCGTGACGTCCCGGCGTACCGGCAAATCATCAACAGCCGCTTGCGAACAACGCTGGCGTATCGCCAGAACGTGTTCTTCCTGCTCGCGATCCTGATTCTGCAGATCTTCATCCTGCGCAAGGTCTGGACCGCTCTTTACCAGGGTCACACGACCGTCGACGGCCTCACACTGCACGCGCTGCTCGTCTACATCACACTGGCGAACCTGCAGAACTGGGTGCTGCAAGACCCAACCATCAGCTTCTACATGTACAACCGGGTGCGTGAGGGTCAGGTCGCCTTCGACCTCGTGCGCCCGGTCGGGTTCGTGCCGCAGATGTTCGCCCACCTCGTCGGCTCAAGCTTCGCAACGGTGATCTTCGGTCTTGTCGCGTTGCCGTTCATTTTCTTTGCAGGCACGCTTGGTGCCCCTGCCTCGCCCACGGCGTTGCTGCTCTATCTGGCCAGCTTCGTGCTCGGCTATGTCATCACGACGCTGCTCACACTCATGCTGGGAATGTTCGCGTTCTGGACCACGGAGATCTCCGGCCTCACGATGCTGTACCGGCTGATCAACCAGTTCTTCGCGGGCGCCCTTGTGCCGGTGTCGCTATTTCCAGGGGCGATTCGCATCATTGCCGACGTTCTGCCGTTCCAGGCGACGACGTACACGCCGGTGGCTATCTACGTGGGGCGCGTGCGTGGTGCGGATGCGCTCGGAGCACTCGGTGTCCAGGCCGTGTGGGTCGTGCTGCTGATTTTCGCGTCATGGGCGATGTGGCGACGCGCACTTCATCGCGTCGTGGTCCAAGGCGGATGAGAAGCCGATGAGCACACTTCGGGTCGCGTGGACACTGGAGCGGGCAGCGCTGCGAGGCCAGCTCGAATACCGGCTCAACTTCATCGTGAGCACCTTCATGGGCATCGCGTATCAGGGCAGCGGTTTCGCTTTCATCTACGTGGTCCTGCACAGCTTCCACACGATCGGCGGCTGGGATTTCAGCGACCTCGCCTTCCTCTACTCGCTGCGCTTGCTCGCGCATGCATGCTGCTACCTCCCGTTCAACCAGATCGACTTCCTCGACGTCACGATTCGGGAGGGGAAGTTCGACCGATACTTGGTGCGGCCGATGAACCCGCTGCTACAGCTGATGACCAACCGATTCCAGATCAACGCGGTCGGCGATGTCCTGACTGCATCCGCTCTCTTCGTCTACGCAGCGAGCATTGCGCACGTCGACTTCTCGCCATTGCACGTCGTGTACCTCGTGCTTGCCGTCATCGGTGGTGCACTGGCCGAGGCTGGGTTCATCCTCGCGGTGTCGTCACTGGCCTTCCGCTTTCTCGAGACCTGGGCCGCGGCATTCCTCGTAGACAACATCTACCTGATGTTCGGCTCCTACCCCATCAGGGTGTTCGGTGCGACGACCGCGTGGATCATGACCTGGATCATCCCGGTCGCGTTCGTCGCGTACATCCCGGCGTCGGTCTTGCTGGAGCGGACCAACGGTTTGCACATCGCGAACGTCGTCGCGTACGGCGCGCCCGTAATCGGGCTGCTCTGGTTCTTCGCCGGCTACCAGGTCTGGCGCTTACAGGTGCGGCACTATCAGAGTTCCGGCAGCTGAGCCGATACACAGCCAGCCGCTCGCGTTCACATCGCAGCGGTCGAGTTCGTTCGGTGTCTTCGCTGTCACCTACGTTGGGACAATGGCACTGCGGGGACGACGGTGTGCACTGTCAGTGATGCTGCTTGCCGCGTTGCTGGTGAGCTGTCGGACAGCCGGCCCAACCGCGCCATCCGGTACCACCAACGCCAGCCCGTCGACGTCCGGCCCCACTGTGTCCGGCGGCACGACGCCCGGCCAACTGAGCCTGCTTGTCGAGCCCGATCAGGGCATGGCACCGATCTACGCGCTGATTGCGTCAGCCCGCAAGTCGATCGATCTCACGATGTACGAACTCGTCGACACCGACGCCAATCTCGCGCTCGAGCTGGCAGCCGGTCGCGGCGTCAACGTCAGGGTCCTGCTCGACGTCAATCGGGAGAAGGCCGCAAACGAAGCGGCGTATACCGAACTCACGGACATGCGGGTGCACGTCGCCTGGGCAGATCCGCGCTACGCGGCGACGCACCAGAAGACGCTCGTCGTCGACGACTCTGTCGCTGCGGTGATGACCCTGAACATGACGAGCCGCTACTACTCCTCGACCCGAGACTTCGCCGTCGTCGATAGAAATCGAAACGACGTGGCCTCCATCGAGCAGGTGTTCAACGCCGACTTCACGCACGCTCGTATCACCGCGTCGGCGGCCGCCGACTTGGTGTGGAGTCCGAATCAGTCGCAGCCCGCGCTACTCGCGCTGATCAACTCAGCAACGTCGAGCCTCCTGATCGAAAACGAGGAGATGGCCGACAAGCCGGTGACTGGCGCGCTGATCAGTGCAGCTCACCGCGGCGTCCACGTTGTGGTCGTCATGACCGACCAGACCGATTGGCACGCCGCGTTCGCGACGCTCGTCGCCGCACACGCCGTCGTCCGCGTCTATGCCTCTAATGCGTCGCTCTACATTCACGCGAAGGTCGTCATAGCGGACGCCGGAACCCCTCACCAGCGCGCGTTTGTCGGATCCGAAAACTTCTCCAACGCGTCGTTGAACTCGAACCGCGAACTCGGGATCGAGACGACCGACCCGGGAGTCGTCGGCGGCCTGACCGCCACCCTCAACTCCGACGCGGCGGGCGCGCAGAGCTGGCGCCCGTAGCCTGCGACCCTAGATTGCGACCGTGAACGCCATCCTGGCCGCTGTTCGCCGAGGGCGTGCTCGCCGACCCGCGGGGCTCCCGACATCGCCGTCCTGCGTTCGGTACTTTTGAGGCCTGACGAGCAGCGGGAGTTTCAAGGCATGGACGAGAACCGGGCACAGCGAGTCGTTGACGCCCTACGGGCACGTGGCATCGACGCACGCACGTCGAAAGAGGGCGTTTACCAATTCGGCGTGCGGATCGCGCTATCCGATGCGCGCGAAGCCGTCTGGGACTCCGACGACACCGCTGAATTGGAGGCTCAGGTCATGCGCGACGGCATGCTCGTCGGCTTCGTCCCGGTGATCGAAGGGTCGGCCGACTTCGACGAAGCCCAGATCATCGAGGCCATCGCCAACACCGACTACGACCAGCCGATCGCCCACCGCGCGGCGAAACCACCCGTGGTCGCTCCTGCGCTGGCACCCGAGGGCGGCGTGTTCCGCCGGTTCTTGGGGGGGTTTCGCACCGGATGACCCCGTTGACGCCCTGACCTGGGCAGTCAATGGACGTCAGAGCCTAAAGGCCGCCTCAAGGCGTCCGATACGAACGTGACGAATCGTCGAAATCGGATCGCGTACCTGTCGATCCGTACCCAGATTGGCCACGTGCAGCGATGGAGAGAGAACAGGGCCAGCTAGAAGAGACCCCTGTCACTGACGGCGTGCGGTGGGCTCACTACGCTGCCGCCTTCCTCATAGCGGCCTATTTCGTTTCCGTGGCACTCCGTCACGTCGGCTCCTACAACGCGCCGATCGACGGCTGGGGCGTTGACCTCTTCGAGATCTCCGTCGGCGTCCTGTGCATGTTTCGCTACTGGCACGGGTCGTGGCGGAATATGCGGTCGGTGGTTGCGTTCTTCCCGTTGGTTCTGGGCGCTGCCTGCATCATGTGGGGCTTCGGCGATACCGCGCTGACGATCGAGTCGCTCGGCGGAGCCACCCCACCAACACCGTCAGCCGCCGACGGCTTCGGCCTGATGTTCTTCCCGTTGTGCTACGTGGCCTTCGTGTTGCTGCTGCGCGGCGAGTCCAAACGAGCCGAGATCACTCCTTGGCTTGACCGGGCCATCGCCGCACTCGGTTTCGCGTCTGTCGCCGCTGCGTTCGCTCTGCAGCCAGTCCTTAAAGCAGTGGGTGGCTGGTCATTAGCATCCGCGTCCGGCATTGCGTATCCGGTCGGCGACCTGCTGCTCCTCGGCGTCGTGGCCGGCGGGTTCACCACAGCCTCGAGAGCGCGCAAGAGCGTTCTCGTCGTCCTTGGCCTCGCGCAGGTCGTCAACTTTGTCGGCGACTTCTATGCGCTCGTGCGGCCGGACAGCACGGTCGGAAACCTGGCGAACTCGCTGGCGTGGCCGGTCTCGATCTTGATGTTCTCGGCAGCGGCCTGGATGCAGCCCGACAACGCAAGGAGCACGAGCAAGGTTCGGGCTGGCGGCTTCGTGCTGCCGGGCCTCGGCGCCGTCGCGAGCCTCGCCATCTTGGGCTGCGCCAGTTTCGGCAACGTCGGGAGGGACGCCGTCGGACTTGCGACAGCAACACTCGTCGTGGCCGGCATTCGACTGACTCTGACCGTCCGGAAGGCACAGGCTGTCAACGACGAGCGGCAGCAAGCGATGACCGACCGCCAAGCGGTACTGCTGAAGGTACTCAACGAGGTCGCTCGCAATGCGGAAATGCTGACCGCGGCCTCTGAGCGGCTCACGTCGACCGCCACCAGGCTGAGCAGCGGAGCAGACCAGGCGTCATCACAGGCGGACGTTGTCGCCAACGCGAGCCGGCTCATAGGGGCGAGTACCCAGTCAGTCGCGGCCGGCGCCGAGCAAATGACGGCATCGATCGCAGAGATCGCCCGCAACGCAGCAGACGCGGCGATGGCTGGCGAAGAGGCGATGCGTGAGACCGAGCAGACGAACTCGACGATCAGCAGGTTGGCCGCGTCGTCGGTAGCTATCGGGAATGTGGTCAAAGTCATCACCACGATCGCTCAGCAGACCAACCTTCTTGCGCTCAACGCGACGATCGAAGCGGCACGCGCCGGTGAAGCCGGTCGCGGCTTCGCAGTAGTGGCCGGCGAGGTGAAAGAACTCGCAGCTGAGACCGCGAAGGCGACCGAGGAGATCAGCTCGATGATCCGCGGGATTCAAGGCGAGACGGCGCACTCGGTGGAGGCCATCGGCCGAATCAGCCAGACGATCGCGCGGATCAATGAGATTCAGAACTCCATCGCATCCGCCGTCGAGGAGCAGAGCGCGACAACCATCCAGGTCACGCAGACGGTGAACGAAGTCTCCGAGGGCGCCGACCAGATCAGCCGTCACATCTCGGTCGCGGCCGAAACGGCGCGTGGCACAGCGGGTGGCGCCAACGACACCCTCGCAGCCGCGTCGGAGTTGGCCACGATGGCGGCTACGTTGCGCAATATCGTCGCCGAGTTCGGCTCGCTATCGCAAGCGTGACGCGTCAGTACTGGTGAGCGTCTGCGGTGACTGCTTCCGCGGCTGTTGCTTGCCCGGAGGGCACCCGTAGTTCGCCGATTGCGGCCCGTTCCTTGGCGTCGGCGAGCATGGCCACCGTGACGGTGGCGCCGAAGCGGCTTACGCCGATCGCCACCATCGCGAGCAACGTGTCGAGCGTCCGTACGCCGCCTGCGGCCTTGACTTGCATCGCCGGGCCGACCGATCTGCGCATGAGGATGAGGTCTTCCATCGTGGCGCCGCTCGCCGCGAAACCTGTACTCGTCTTGACGAAGTCAGCGCCGGCATCTTCGGTGAGATGGCACGCGACGACCTTCTCCTCGTCGGTCAGGTAGGCATTCTCGAAGATCACTTTGACGAGCGCATCCGCGGTGGCAGCGACTTCGACGATCGCGCGAATGTCGGCCGCGACATAGGCGTGGTCGCCGCCGCGCAGCCGCCCGATGTTGATGACCATGTCGAGTTCGCGCGCGCCATCGTCCAGCGCACCACGCGCTTCGAAGACCTTCGTCTCGGTCGTGCTGCTGCCGTGCGGGAAGCCGACGACGGTGCCGACCAACACGTCGGTGCCAGTGAGCACACGGCCGGCGTGAACGACATCGGCCGGCTTGCAGCACACGCTCATGACTTCATGAGTAGCCGCGATCTCGCAGCCAGCCGTCACATCGTCGAGCGTCAACTCCGGCCGCAGCAACGAGTGGTCGATCATGGCCGCAACTTGCGCCACAGTCAGCTCCCCGCGTGGTGGCTTCGAGAAATCGGGTGGGTGTCCGGGCCAGTCAGCGTCCATAACCCGATCCTCTCAGCGTCAAGCTCTCTTGGCGAGTAAAGGAATTACGTGGCGTTCTCGAGAAAAGCGACGGACTTCCTTCACTCGGCACCAAGAGAGCGTCATACGTTGAAGCGGAACTCGACGACGTCGCCGTCTGCCATTACGTAGTCCTTGCCTTCGATGCGAACCTTGCCGCGCGCCTTGGCCTCGAGCATCGAGCCGGCTGCCATCAAGTCGTCGAACGCGACAACCTCGGCTTTGATGAATCCCCGCTGGAAATCTGTGTGGATGACACCGGCAGCTTCGGGCGCGGTCGCACCCTTACGAATCGTCCACGCGCGCGACTCTTTGGGTCCTGCCGTCAGGTACGTCTGCAGCCCGAGCGTCGAGAATCCAACACGTGCCAGTGTTGCGAGACCCGACTCGGTTTGACCGATCGATTGCAACAACTCCAACGCCTCGTCGTCCGGCAGTTCGATGAGTTCTGACTCGATTTTCGCGTCGACGAAGATGGCTTCGGCGGGTGCGACGAGGCTGCGCAACTCGGCCTTCAGCGACTCGTTGCCCAGCTCCTCGTCGTCCATGTTGAAGACGTACAGAAACGGCTTCGACGTGAGCAGTTGCAATTCGCGCAGCGGCTCGGGATCGAGACCGGCCGCGAACACGGTCGTCCCTGAGTCCAACACCTCTCCCGCGTGGCGCACCGCTGCAAGCATCTCGGCCCGCGCCTTCGCGGCCGGGCCACCGAGCCGGGTCTCCTTCTCGAGACGCGGTAGCACGCGTTCGATCGTCTGGAGGTCGGCCAGAATCAGTTCGGTGTTGATGGTCTCGATGTCGTCCTTGGGGCTGACTCGCCCGTCGACATGCGCGACGTCGGGGTCGGTGAATACCCGCGTCACTTGGCAAATCGCGTCGGATTCACGGATGTTCGCGAGGAACTTGTTGCCGAGACCCTGACCCTCGGATGCGCCCTTCACCAGACCCGCGATGTCGACGAAACTCACCGTCGCCGGCACGATCTTCACCGAGCTGTACAACGCAGCCAGCGCGTTCAACCGAGAATCGGGAACGCCGACCACGCCGACGTTCGGCTCGATCGTGGCGAACGGATAGTTCGCGGCGAGCACGTCGTTTTTTGTCAGCGCGTTGAACAGCGTCGACTTGCCAACGTTGGGCAGCCCGACAATGCCGATAGAAAGTGCCACAACCGGCGAGTCTACGGTCTCTGTCGCGCCGTCCACTCGTCGCGGGTAACGCGCCAAATGAGATGGACGCCGCTTTGCTCGGGTGTCGCGACGACGCTGGGCTCTTCGCCCACCAGGGCGTAACCCAGCCGGCGCGGGATGCCCTCGCTCGCCACGTTGGCCCGATCGTGGCGGATCTCGACCCGGTCGATGTCGGGCCGGGTGAAGGCGTGCTCGGTCAGGGCACTTGTCGCTGCTGTCGCGATCCCACGACGGGTGAGGTCCTTGCGCACCCAGTAGCCGATCTCGTAGCCGCCTGGTCCGATACGGGGGTGCAGTCCCGACCCACCCGCGATCTGGCCACCGGAGAACAGGCCGACCAACTCGTCCGGTTTCGTGACCGCCTCAAGCAGGAACGCACCCATAGCCGCGCGGACTTTCGTCCGGTTCTTCGGCAGCTCAAGTGCCCAGGGCATCCATGGCCGGAGGTGATCGAGGTTCTCGAAGATCACCCGCGCCAGCCCCGCGGCGTCCGACTGATGCCACGAGCGGATTAGCACGGGTCCACGGACCATCTCGATCGGCATATTCCTCAACCCTAGGGCGTCCGGCGCGCCATAGCGAAGTTTTGTCGGACGCCCCTGCCACGATCGAGACATGAACGCAACTTCGCTCATTTTGCTCGTACTCGGCCTCGCGCTGGGCGCCGCGATCGGCTTCCTGCACGCCAAGTCACGGTCGAGCGCGACCATCGCTTCCCTGTCCGCCACTCTCGATGAGACCCGGTCCAGCGCCACGCAGCAGCTCGAAGCGCTGCGTGCGTACGCGGCTGAGCAGCTCCAATTGGCGAATCTCACGCAAGAGAAGATGCGCGAGACCTTCGCCGCGCTGTCCTCCGACGCGCTGCACAAGAACAGCACAGCCTTTATCGAGCGCGCTGACGAGCTGATCAAGCGGGTCACCGCGGAGTCGACCGGCGATCTTGAGAAGCGGCAGCAGGCGATCGAACTCCTGGTCAGCCCGCTGAAAGAGACCCTCACAAACGTCGAAAAGCAGATGAAGGACGTCGAGAAGGAGCGCACCGACGCGTACGCCGCTCTTCGCACACAGGTCGCACAGATGGGCAAGACGTCGGAGAAGTTGCAGCAAGAGACGTCGCAGCTCGTCGCCGCCTTGCGCGCGCCGCAGACCCGCGGCGCCTGGGGTGAACACCAGCTTCGCCAGGTCGTCGACTTCGCCGGCATGATCGAACACTGCGACTTCGGTGAGCAGCAGTCGGTGAACACGCCCGATGGCATGCTGCGTCCCGACCTCATCGTCAACCTGGCCGGCGGCAAGCATGTCGTCGTCGACGCGAAGGTCTCACTCATCGGCTTCCTCGACGCGATGGCCGTCGACGATGCGGCTGCTGACGCTGCGACGACCGCGGCAACGCGCGCGCATCACTTGAAGCGTCACGCGCGCCACCTGCGCGACCACATCGATCAACTCGGCGCGAAGGCGTACTGGGATCTGCTGCCGAACACCCCTGAGTTCGTCGTGATGTTCATCCCGGCAGAGACGTTCCTTAACGCGGCACTCGAGCAGGACCCCGCACTGTTGCAGCACGCGTTCGAGAAGAATGTGGTCATCGCAACACCGGCGACCCTCATCGCGCTGCTGCGTACCGTCGGTTACACCTGGCGGCAGGAGGCACTCGCCGCCAACGCCCACGATGTCCTCACCCTGGGTCGCGAGCTGTACGCGAGGCTCTCGACCATGGGCCGCCACGTCGGGACGCTCGGCACCCGCCTCAACTCCGCGGTGCAGAGCTACAACGACACCGTCGCCTCTCTTGAGTCGCGCGTGTTCACCACTGCCAGGCGGCTGGTCGACCTGAAGGTGACCACCGAAGAGCTCGAAGCGCCCAAGCCGATCGAGCTGGTTGCCCGCAAGGTGCAGAAGCCCGAGCTGGTCGCCTCCGCCAACGACACGCTCGTTTCGCTGCGCCCGCCGATGCCCGATCCACTGTTCGAACCGGGCGAACACGCAGCCGGCTGAGCGAGTCGCGCTGCGCAATATGTGCGAGTCGCGCCGCGCAACGGGGGCTCGGCGGCTTAGCGTGGGTCCGTGTCCGAACCCGCTATGTCCGAACCTGCCGAGCCGCTGTTCGCCGAGCCGCTCTTTGCCGAGCCAGTGCTCGAGCCGCTTTCGCCTCCGCAGGCCGACCTAGCGGCCGTCCCGGTCCGACCCGGCTCGGCGACGCCCGAGCCTTCGGTGGCCGGACCTTCGATGTCCGGGCCTTCGATGTCCGGGCCTTCGATGTCCGGAGCGGTTCTCCTCGGCCGGACGGCACCGGAGCCGATCGCGCCGGAGTTGGCACTCGTGGAACTCATTGGGTCCGCCTCGCCGGGGCCTGCGGCTCCTGGGCCAGCCGCGGCTGACCCCGCTGCACCCGCGGGTGCTTCGACTCAGACCCGCCCGCAGGCCGGCCGCGTGGTCTCAGGCAGGGGCGTCACAGGTCGCGGCGTCGTCGTCTTGATCCTCGTACTCACCGGACTCGTCGGGCTGATCGAGGTCGCCCTCGCCGGCCATCGCGGCGCGGCCTTCGCCTTCGTTTTCATCTTCACCAGCGCCGTCGGAGCCCTCGTCGTCCGCCGGCGCGATCTCCCTACCTCGATCTTCGCCACACCGTTGCTCTACTGCGTCCTGATCACGGCGCTGAGCGTTGTCGACACTCACGACCAGAGCGGTGGATTCATCACCCGCAAAGCGGTCTACATCGGCAACGCGTTCGTGACCGGCGCGCCCACGTTATGGACCGGCACGGTCATCGCAGCAGCAATCGTCTGGTACCGCCACCGCGCAGGTCGCAAGCCGCGCAGCTAGCCGACATCTAAGCAACGCAGCACCAGCTCATCGACGTCCGACAAACGCTTTAGCGTTCTGCGTGCGCCTTGATGTCGCGCCGCAGTTCCGGGGGTAGCGCGAACGTCAGTGTTTCGCGCACCGCCTCGATCTCCTCGACCGCGTCGAAGCCGCGGTCGGCCAACCACGCCAGCACGCCGAGCACGAGCGAGTCGGGCACCGACGCGCCGCTCGTGAGTCCGACCGTCGTCACACCCTCGAGCCAGCCTTCATCGATCTCGCCAGCATCGTCGACCAGGTGCGAGGCCCGCGCACCGCTTTCGAGCGCCACTTCGACCAGTCGCACAGAGTTCGACGAGTTGCGTGACCCAACGACAATGACCAGATCGGACGCCGGCGCGATCTGCTTCACCGCGGCTTGCCGGTTCTGCGTCGCGTAACAGATGTCGTCGCTCGGCGGATCCATCAGCTGCGGGAAGCGTGCGCGAAGCGCGTGCACTGTCTCGAGTGTCTCGTCGACCGACAACGTGGTCTGCGACAACCACGCAACCCGCGAAGGATCGCGCACTTCAACTTGCGCGGCGTCGATCGGCCCATCAACGAGCTTGACGCGATCGGGAGCCTGACCCGCGGTACCGACGACCTCTTCGTGGCCAGCGTGCCCGATCAGCAGGATCTCGAGACCTTCGTCGGAGAATCGGCGCGCCTCGTGATGCACCTTGGTCACCAGTGGGCAGGTCGCGTCGATCGTCCGCAACTTGCGCTGCGTCGCTTCCGCGTACACCGACGGTGCGACTCCGTGCGCCGACAGCACCACGATCGATCCCTCGGGGACCTCAGCGGTCTCTTCGACGAAGATTGCGCCCTTCGCCTCCAGGTCGGCCACCACGTGCTTGTTGTGCACGATCTGCTTGCGCACGTAGACCGGGGCACCGTGGACCGCGAGCGCCTTCTCGACGCTGTCGATCGCTCGCTCGACGCCGGCGCAGTACCCGCGCGGCTGGGCGAGCAGCACCCGCTTGCCGGGAACCGTGGGCATGGCAGGCGGAGTCATGCCTCCATCGTAAGTGCCCGCTGGATCAGCCGCGCCCAGACGGGGTAGCTGCCCCTACGCTCAGCGGTGTGGCTCTTGAGTCCTCGGCGGAATCGCCGCTCCCGGTGCGCACGGTCGCAGGCGCGATCGGGCAGTGGATTGGGCGGCTCGGCCGTATCTGGGTCGACGGTCAACTGACCGAAATCACCCGCCGTCCGGGCACGAACACGGTCTTTTTCGTGCTGCGCGACCCCGCGACCGATATCTCGCTGCGCGTCACGGCCGCGAAGCAACTCGTCGAGGCCGTGGCCGATCAGCTCACCGAGGGCACCCGAGTCGTCGTCTGGGCCAAGCCCGAGTTCTACCTCCAACGGGGCACACTGCAACTGCACGCGCTCGAGATCCGCCCGGTCGGAGTCGGCGAGCTGCTCGCGCGCATCGAACGGCTCAAGCGAATGCTCGCCGCAGAAGGGCTCTTCGCGGCCGACCGCAAACGCGCGCTGCCGTTCCTGCCCGGCACGATCGGGCTCGTGTGCGGCCGCGGATCGGCTGCCGAACGCGACGTGCTCGAGAACGCAAAGCGGCGCTGGCCGGCCGTGCAGTTCCGCGTCGAGGCGGTCGCTGTCCAAGGCCCGTACGCCGTCGCCGAAATCGTGGCCGCCGTGCAGGCGCTCGACGCCGACAAGAAGATTGACGTCATCGTCATCGCGCGCGGCGGCGGCAGTGTCGAGGACCTGCTGCCGTTCTCCGACGAAACCCTGCTGCGCGCGGTGTCGGACTGCCGCACGCCGGTCGTCAGCGCGATCGGCCACGAGCCCGACTCGCCACTGCTCGATCTCGTCGCCGATGCCAGAGCATCGACGCCAACCGACGCAGGCAAGATGATCGTGCCTGACGTGGCCGAAGAGCAGCGGCGAATCTCATTGCTGCGCGACCGCGCACTGCGCACCATCACCGTTCGCATCGAGCGTGCGCAAGACGAACTGCGTGCGCTACGGATGCGACCTGTCCTCGCGACGCCGGAGCGCGACATCGACCGGCGGGCCCTTGAGCTCGCCGACGCGCTCGCACGTGCCCGCCGCAGCTTGACCGCCACCCTCGATCGGGCCACCGACGACGTCACGCACCTGCTGGCCCGGGTCCGCACCCTGTCGCCAGCCGCGACGCTCGAACGTGGCTACGCGATCGTGCAGGACGCCGATGGGCAGGTGTTGCGATCGGCCGTGCAGGTTGCACCGGGCGATGCAATCGGCGTCCGCCTTGCCGTTGGTCGTATTGCTGCGAAGGTCACACTCGTCGACCCCCCGGCTGACGCGTCGTCGGGCCTACGCTGACCCCCATGAGGGCACCCCGATGACCACCGCACCCCGATGACCGCGGCCGGCGAAGCCATCTCCTACGAGGCGGCCCGCGACGAACTGCTGGACGTGGTGCGGCAACTCGAGGCCGGTGGGCTCCCGCTCGAGACGTCACTCACGCTGTGGGAACGCGGCGAGCAGCTCGCTGCGCAGTGCCAATCGTGGCTGGACGGCGCGAAGCAACGGCTGGCGGCCAAGCGTCCCGGCGCCACCACAGACGACGAAAAAGAGAATGAGGTGGAGTGATGAGCGCCGCCGAAACCCCCGATCGCAACCTCGCGCTTGAGCTCGTGCGGGTCACTGAGGCGGCGGCCATGGCCGCTGGCCGCTGGGTCGGACTCGGGGAGAAGAACGACGCCGACGCGGCCGCTGTCGACGCGATGCGGCGCCTCATCGGAACCGTCGCGATGCGCGGCGTCGTCGTGATCGGCGAGGGCGAAAAGGACCACGCCCCGATGCTCTTCAACGGCGAGCGAGTGGGCGACGGCACCGGCGCCGAAGCAGACGTGGCCGTCGACCCGATCGATGGCACCCGACTGACCGCCATGGGCATGAACAACGCGATTTCGGTGATGGCCGTCGCGGAGCGCGGCTCGATGTACGACCCGTCCGCGGTGTTCTACATGGAGAAGCTGGTGACCGGTGCAGCTGCCGCGCCGTTCGTCGACATCAACGCGCCGGTCGCTGCAAACATCCGCGCGATCGCGAAAGCCAACGGCTGCGCAAACGAGGACGTCACAGTCGTCGTCCTCGATCGACCGCGGCACGAAGGCTTGGTGAACGAGATCCGTGAAGCGGGTGCACGCATCAAGTTCATCTTGGACGGCGATGTGGCGGGCGCCATCATGGCTGCTCGCGAAGGTACCGGCATCGACTTGCTGCTGGGCATCGGCGGCACCCCGGAGGGCATCATCGCGGCGTGCGCGGTGAAGTGTCTCGGCGGCGTCATCCAGGGTAAGCTCTGGCCGCGCGACGAGGCCGAACGAATCAAGGCGCTCGACGCAGGCCACGACCTCAACGCGGTCCTCACCACCGGCGACCTGGTGCGCTCCGACAACGTGTTCTTCGTCGCGACCGGCATCACCGACGGCGAGCTAGTCCGCGGTGTCAGGTACCGCGGCGGCGGAGCGGTCACCAGCTCGCTCGTCATGCGGTCGAAGAGTGGCACGATCCGCACGATCGAAAGCGAACACCAGCTGTCGAAGCTGCGCAGCTACGCGATCGTCGACTACGACCACCGGCACGCCGATCACCCGCTCGCCTCCCCCGACCGCACTCGCGTGGACTAAGACATGACCTCAGAACCCCGTTACCGCCTCGAGCACGACAGCATGGGCGACGTCCGCGTCCCGCTCGATGCCAAGTGGCGCGCGCAGACTCAGCGCGCGGTCGAGAACTTTCCGGTCTCAGGGCTGGTGATCGACCGCGACCTCATCTCCGCGCTCGCCTCCATCAAGGGAGAGGCCGCGACGGTCAACGCCGAGCTCGGCGTCATTGACCCCGCGATTGCGACGGCGATCAACGAGGCGGCGGCGGAAGTCGCGCGCGGTCAGTGGGATTCGCAGTTCCCCATCGACGTCTTCCAGACCGGCTCCGGAACATCGAGCAACATGAATGCCAACGAGGTCATCGCCACCCTCGCATCCGAGAAGCTCGGCGCGCCCGTTCATCCCAACGACCACGTCAACGCGTCGCAGTCGTCGAACGACACGTTCCCGTCGGCCATTCACATCGCTGCGACCCGATCGATTCTGGTCAACCTCATACCCGCGCTGAACCACCTCGCGGCGTCGTTGTCGCGCAAGGCAGTGGAGTTCGAGACCGTCGTCAAGAGCGGTCGCACGCATCTGATGGACGCCACCCCAGTGACGCTGGGCCAGGAGTTCGGCGGCTACGCGGCGTCGGTTCATCTTGGGATCGAACGGCTACTCACCGCGCTGCCGCGCATCGGCGAACTGCCATTAGGCGGGACGGCGGTGGGTACCGGCATCAACACGCCGCCGGGCTTTGCGGAACGGGTGATCGCGCGGTTGGCGGCGTCGCTGCAGTTGCCGCTGTCGGAGGCCCGCGACCACTTCGAGGCGCAGGGTTCGCGCGACGCGTTGGTCGAGGCCAGTGGCGCGCTGCGCGTCGTCGCGATCAGCCTCTACAAGATGGCGAACGACCTGCGCTGGATGTCGTCGGGCCCGCGCACCGGCCTCGCCGAGATCCACCTGCCCGACCTGCAGCCGGGATCCTCCATCATGCCGGGCAAGGTGAATCCGGTGCTGCCCGAAGCGGTCTGCCAGGTTGTCGCGCAGGTCATCGGCAACGACGCGGCAATCGCGTTCGGCGGTGCGGCGGGCAACCTCGAACTCAACGTGATGCTGCCGATCATGGCGCGCAACTTGCTCGAGTCGATTCGCCTGCTGTCGAACATCAGCCGGTTGCTCGCCGATCGCTGCATTGACGGCATCGAAGCGGACGTCGAGCGGTGCCGCATCTTCGCGGAATCATCGCCGTCGATCGTGACGCCACTGAACAAGTACATCGGCTACGAGGCTGCTGCGAAGGTCGCGAAGCAGTCACTTGCGGAGAACAAGACGATCCGCCAAGTGGTCATCGAAGGCGGTTACATCGAGGACGGCAAGCTGACACGCGAGCAACTCGATGAAGCCCTCGACGTGCTCGCGATGACCCGGCGCCCCACTACTGCACCCGTGAGGTTCGAACCCGGCATCTAATGCAGGCTGTTCGCAATCTTCAGCAGCGTGTCGAGTGAAAGCGGCTGGTAGCCGGGACATCCCGGCTCGGATTGAAGGCTGATCATCCAGCTGCCCGGACGACCGGGTGGTGTCCAGTCCAAGCTCAGGTCACCCTGGTCGTCGCGTTCGACCATCGCCAGGGTGCCGTTCGCGAGCGTCTGACTACCGGGGGGCGCCGAAAAAGCCGGCAGGTCGCCGTCGCCCTGTGCGAGCGAGACGACGGCCGGGGCCGGTTGGCACGTTGTCGCCGCCGAGGAGTTCGACGCCGCGGCGGCCGGCCCCCATTCTTGAGCCTCACCCACCTTCCCGTCGGTGCCGCCTGCAACGATCTGCCCGCCTTGGTATCCGGCGGGCAGCCAGGAGGGACTCAGGAGAAGCACGCCGTCGACGACCGGCACGACTGCACCGGACGAGTCCAGGACCACACGATGGCCCCATGGCGCGGACAGTTGGGCGACGGCATTACGGATGTATCCCACCGCTTCGCAGACGGCGTTGCGATTCGTCACCATGACGTGCACCGTGATCGAGGTCGCGGTCTCAGTCGCCACACCGCGCGCCGAGACTGTGCAGTCACCAGCGACGTAGTTGATGACGAGCTCCCGCTCGGAATCCGCGGTGTACGCGCCGTTGATCTGCGTCGAATCATCGATCCGCGTTGACGCCGCTGAGCTGCTCGACGCGGCTGGGCTCGACTGCACAGGGCTGCTTGCCGCGGAACTCGACACTGTCGGGCTGGTCACCCCGGGACTACTCACCACGATGACCGCTGATCGCGCACTTGCCGTCCCGCGGGGATTCGCGCATCCACCGATGATCGCGAGGCTCGCCATGAACAGTCCGGCCACCGCAAGGGTCTGCTGCCGGTTCATGCCTCTAGGATGCGCTAGCGCGCTGCACGGTTCCATCGAGTGTGGCGTCGCAGGCTGCAACGTGCGCCGACACGTTGCAGCTGCGACGAGCCTCGCGCCGAACTGCGGCTAACGAATGCCTACCAACGGCTCCTCAGTACCAAACCAGGAGACGGTTCCGGAACCGAACTTCACCGGATCAGCTCAGTACCAGCGAGCGCGCTTCCAGTGCGCCCACGCGTTACACGCCGTGCCATACCGGGCTTTGATGTAGCTCAGGCCCCACTGGATCTGGGTGGCCGGGTTGGTCCGCCAGTCGGCGCCAGCGCTGGCCATCCGCGAGGCCGGCAGCGCCTGGGGGATCCCGAAGGCACCAGACCGGCGGTTGTGCGCGTTCGTCTCGAACTTGCTCTCCTGGTACCACAGCGAGTCGAGGCAGACCCACTGCTGCTGATTCAACCCCGCCTGCGTCGCGATGGTCTGGGCGATCTGGAGGGGTGTACCGGTGATTGCCGCTGCGACGGGCTTCGGTGCAGCCACCTTCTTCGCGAGGGCTGCAGGTACCGCGAGAGCAGTGCCGGAAGCTGCCGCAGCATTACGCGAGAGCATTGCGGCGGCGGGGACTTGTTCTGATGCGACGCCACCCGCAAGACCCAGTGTCTGCATCATTTCGATCGATGCTGCAGTGCCTGCAGTCTCGTTCGCTGCAGTGTCAGCAGCAGTTGCAGCGTTCGCTGTTATGACTGCATTCGTCATCACACCGGAAAGAACCGACGTCGTTGTGAGACCTTCGCTTGCAGTGTTCGTTGTTTTGAGACCAACTTCGCTTGCAGTGTTCTCGGCAGCGATAAGACTCGCACCGATCGTGCTTGGAACTGTCGTTGCTTCGTCGGCAGCTGCCGGTGCTGTTGCACCGACACCACCAAGCAAACACAACGCAAGAACGGCGGAGACCGTCGTCGTACCGACGATCGCACCGGGGGCCGGTATCCGGCTCATTGGAATGAGTTCCTTTCGGGAGCAAGCATGCGAGCAACGCCGCAGTGCCTGTTGAAAGATGCAGTGCCGCTGAGGAGCCGTGCTTCTGAAGGACCCAGGTCAAACCAAAGAAGATGGTCAACCATGTACCGCAGCGCTAATGCGCGTCTGAGAGCGATACGTCGTGCAACGGACCGCAAGAACCGGCCGAAATGCACGGGGTGTATTGCCAGCATGCATGAATGAATGCGCGTACGCAAAGCCCAGCGCGGTGAGGCATGTCACAACAGGCGGTGCGAGTGATTGTTGTGACTACTGAGCCGAAGATTTATCACTGGCATTGCAAAAACTCTACGTACACGACGCTTTCACGGCCGTACCGAGAGCGTTCGGTTGGTGACTCTTCGTGAGGAAGATTAACTGACACTTTGTCGACAGATGGAGATATTGCTTCAGACTAAGGTGTTCTCGGCATTCAGCTCGCCGTTGCAGACGCACGCGGTTTCACCGTCTGTAGCTGCAACGCTTCGCTCAACGTCGACGAGCCGTTAACACCTGCGTGCGCAGTGCACGCTACAACACATCGCGTCGTTCCGTGTCGCGTTGTGCACAGCCTCGCTCGACGTTGCAAGCTCGGTGCACATTCGATTCACTATCTTGATATCGAGACACATGTCTCATTGTCGAGAGACATTTCGATTTGATGTCCCTCGGTGTTCCGTCACTTGAATGCTCTTGTCGACGTCGCGCCGCATCACACGAGTGGTCGCAAATCGAGGTCGCCAATTCGTCATGCGAATCGACCTGCAGATTTCACGAAGCGACCACCGGCCGCCGTCCATCTCGTCGGACAGCTTTTGGCGCAACGCGTCAGGAATTCGACCTGCACGCTGCCGCGCGTTGTTCGGCGGCTGTCCTACAAGAACTCGGCGGCTACGAGCCGAACCGGCGCTCGCGTTCCGCGTAGGCGCGAACCGCCCGCAAGAAGTCGACCCGCCGGAAGTCCGGCCAGTACGCCTCACAGAAGAACAGTTCGGAGTGGGCGGACTGCCATAGCAGGAACCCTGACAATCGCTGCTCCCCCGACGTTCTGATCACCAGGTCGGGGTCGGGCTGGCCCTTGGTGTACAGGTGCTCGGCAATATGGTCAATATCGAGCAAATTGGCCAAATCCTCGATGCTGGTGCCCCGGCCGGCGTGCTCGTGCAGGAGCGCCCGGACCGCGTCGGCGATCTCCCGGCGCCCGCCGTACCCCACGGCCACGTTCACGATCAGCCCGGTCAGGTCGGCGGTCGCGTCCTGGGCCTCTTTCAGCGACCTCGCGGTGGCGTCGGGCAGCAGATCAAGGGCCCCGACCGGGTTGATCAGCCATCGGCGGCCGACCGCCAACTCGCTCACGGCGTCTTCGATGATCTGGAACAGGGGCGCGAGCTCGTCCTCGGGCCGGTTCAGGTTGTCTGTGGACAGCAGCCACAGGGTGACGACCTCGATGTGCAGCTCGGAGCACCAGCCGAGGAACTCGTCGATCTTCGCGGCGCCCTTGCGATGGCCCGACGCGACGCCAACACCCAGCGCCTTCGCCCAGCGACGGTTGCCGTCGAGGATGACGCCTACGTGTCGCGGGACGCGGTCAGGCGTCAACTCGGCGGCGAGACGGCGTTCGTAAGCTCCGTAGAGGAAGCCGCGTACGTCCATTGTGCGGACGACCTCCCATCGCGCACGCCCGTCTCAACCGCGCCCTAGCCAACAGGGTGCCGCGTTGACTTGCTCCGGGCCTGGGCGCGACAACGCGCCCATTACTTCTTGGCCGAACCTTACCCCGCATGGGGAAGAGTTCTCGCGAAGGTGGGCGCGCTGCGAGGGGTGGTACTAGGACGACGAGGGGCCGGCGTCCCGCACTTGCTCAACCGTGCGAAGGGCCTCGCGTAGCTGGCCGAGCCATTCGTCGGTGTTCTTGCCGACCAGGCGCACGCACCACGCGAGTGCATCGCTGCGGCTGCGGGCCACACCGGCGTCAACGAGAGTGTCGAGGACGAGCCGATCGCGCTGGCGCAGGCGGGTCATCACCGGAACCGAGAGGCTGGTGAAGATCTCGCGACGCTCACCGCACTTCGCGCCCCAGGCAATGCGCCGGTCCAGCCGATGCTCAGCCTCGGACGCGATCTCGATGCGCTGCCCGCGGGTCTGCTCGCGGAACGCTTTGATACGCCCGGCCCAGGCCGCGGCCCGCTCCTGGTCGCTCGCGTCTGCGGCAAGTTCGGGTTGGGCAAGCTCGCCGATAACGATGATCTCTTCGCGGTCGACCGTGACTTCCGGCGCGCCGACGAACCAATCGGACGGCAGCCGCCCCGCGAACCAGCCGCGGGCGACCTCGTCAGTGTTCTGAGTTGTCATACTCGGATGATTACATGCTTACATAGCAAGTACAACGTCGAAGGTGGCCTGTTCGCTCTCGGCGTGACATGACCGGCTCGAGCCCCGACAGCGTGTGCGTTTACCGCCCCGGGAGGGCGGCGATCGCACCGTCTGATGGGTCGGGCCGTCGGGCTTCGGCCGGCGGGCTCAGCCGGCGAGGGCGGCCGCGAACTCTTGCAACGTGGTGACCGGTCGCAGGCAGACGAACTGCCGGCAGACGTACGCCGTCGGCAGGCCGTCGATCGCGCCGCGACCCTCAAGTAGCGGCGCCCACGCGGGCTCGCCGCTCCGACCGCCGTCCCGACCGATCGCGATGACCGCGCCCGGCGACGTGGACATCCAGGCCGCGCGCTCGAGGTCGGTCATCTCGCTAAGGATCGGAGCGCCGAGTCGGTCCGGAACGCCGACGATCGCGATCTCGGCAGGGCCGGCGAGGAGCGCAGCCGCCGCTGCTAGTCCCCAACCGGCAGCGCGCGGATATCTGCCACCCAGCACCCGAGTTGCGCCAAGCGCAGCTTCGGCCGCAGCACGATGCGACGTCGACCCGGTCAACGCGGCGTACGTGAGCAACGCTTGCGCAAGCGCCGACTGACCAGCCGGCGTCGCATCGTCGGTCAGATTCTGCGGCCGTCGCACCAGAGTTTCCGCATCGTCCGCGGTATCGAAGAAGCCACCGGACTCGTCGGCAAAGTGCGACAGGCACGCATCGAGCAGCACGCCGGCCTGGTCGAGATATTCGCGCCAGCCGATCACCTGCGCGAGCACGAGCAATCCCTCGGCGACGTCCGCGTAGTCCTCGAGAACGCCGGCCGGTTGTCCCACCACTCCATCGCGCGACACCCTGCGCAAGCGACCGTCAACAAGATGGACGTCGATCAGCAGCCGCGCCGCGTCTACTGCGGCATCGATGAAGTCATCGCGATCGAACAGCAGCCCCGCTTCGGCAAGCGCCGCAATCGCAAGGCCGTTCCACGCAGCGACGACCTTGTCGTCGCGACCCGGCTGCGGGCGCTTGCGACGCGCATCAAGCAACGCCGCGCGAATCCGCGACCACCGCCCCTCGTCGTCCGACAACGGTGTCTCGGCAAGCACAGTTGCATCGACCGGCAGTTGCAGCACCGACGAGCCATGTTCGAACGTGCCGTTCGCGGTGACGACCAGCAGGTCCGCAGCCCACTGCGCATCATCGACACCAAGCAGATCGAGTAGCTGGCCGCGCGTCCATACGTACGTCGAACCTTCGACGCCATTGGTGTCGGCGTCCAATGCGGAAGCGAAACCACCCTCGGGAGTGCGCAGGTCGTCAATCATGAACTGCGCGGTCTCGATGGCGATGCGCCGAGCCAACGGCGAACCTGTCGCCCGCCACCAATGGGCGTAGATCCGCACGAGTTGCGCGTTGTCGTAGAGCATCTTCTCGAAGTGAGGCACGACCCACGCGTTGTCGACGCTGTAGCGCGCAAACCCGCCGGCCAGCTGGTCGTACATGCCGCCGCGCGCCATCGCGGTACATGTGTCAGCGACCATCTCCAGCGCACCGAGCGACCCGTGGCGGATCAAGAACTCGAGCACGGCGGACGGCGGGAACTTCGGTGCGCCGCCAAATCCGCCATGTGTCGGGTCGAAGTCAGAACGCAGAGACGCCACCGCCGCTTCGAGGATGTCGGCATCGGGAGGCGTTTGCTCCGTCGGCACAGCGGCGCGTTCGCCGAGCAACCGCACGACGTCGGCGCCGGCGTTGGTCAACTCGTCGCGGCGGTCGACCCACGCCTGTGAGACCGCTTCGAGTACTTGGCGAAACGACGGCATCCCCTGCAGCGGACGGTTCGGGTAGTACGTGCCGCAGTAGAACGGCTGACCAACGGGCGTGAGGAAACACGTCATCGGCCAGCCGCCGTGGCCAGTCAGCGCTTGTGTCGCATCCATGTAGATCGCATCGACGTCGGGACGTTCCTCGCGGTCGACTTTGATGCACACGAAGCGCTCGTTCATCTGCGCGGCGGTGACGGCGTCCTCGAACGACTCGTGGGCCATCACGTGACACCAATGACAAGCCGCGTAGCCCACAGAGAGCAGTACCGGGACGCCGCGAGTGCGCGCCTCGTCGAACGCTGCCGGCGACCACGGCCACCAGTCGACGGGATTGTCTTTATGCTGCAACAGGTACGGACTGGTCTCACCCGCCAGCCGGTTCGTCACCACACCATTCAACCGCAGCCGGGTTGCCGTCCCTACAGCAGCGCCGTGCCGGAGACCCTGGCCTCGTGGTCGAGTAACCAGCGCTTGCGGTCGAGACCGCCCGCGTAGCCGGTGAGCGAGCCGTCGGCGCCGATGACGCGATGGCACGGCACCACGATGCCGATCGGATTGCGGCCGATCGCCGCAGCGACTGCGCGCGTCTTCGACTTGTCGGCTACCTGCTGCGCGATTTGCCCATACGCCCGCGTCGCGCCCAACGGGATGTCGCACAGCGCCGTCCATACCGACCGTTGGAACTCACTACCGCGCGCCGCCAACGGCAGGTCGAAGTCCGTCAAGTCACCGCCGAAGTACGCGTCGAGTTGCTTCTCGGCGTCCGCGAAGCGGTTCGCGTCGCGAACCCACTCGGGACGCAGCATCGGCTCATACCGCTGGCCCGTCATGAACAACCCGGAGATCGCAAACTGCGCCGACGCATCATCGGCGCCGACCACGAGCAGCTCACCGATCGGGCTCGGCAACACAGTGAAATAGGTCTGGACGCTCATGCGGTTTCCTTGCATAGTCGTAGTGTCTCCTCGCGTAGTTGTTGCGCCGGACGGCGGGTGGTGGCTGTCGTAGTGGCCGGACGGCGGGTGGTGGTAGCAGCTGTCCCAGCCGCAGCCCATATGTGCGCAAGCGCGTACGACCGCCATGGCCGCCAGCCCTGCGCAAGTCTTTCGGTATCGCTGAGCCCGCCGGTAAATCCGAGCTCTTGCAATCCGCGTCGCACCCCGAGATCGCTTGCCATGAACACGTCGGGGTCGGCGAGTGCACGCATTCTGATGTAACTGACGGTCCATGGACCGATGCCGGGGAGCGCGAGCAACTGGGCGCCCGTGCGATCGCGATCGGCTCCTGGATCGAGATCGATGTCGCCGTCCGCGACTGCACGCGCGAGACCGATCAACGACGCAGCTCTGGCCTGTGTAAGTGACAATGTGGACGGATCCGCGGCCGCGACTTGTTCGGCTGTTGGGAACAGATGCGTGAGCTCACCATTCGCTGTTGTTAAAGGCTCACCGTGCGCGGCAACGAGGCGCGATGCGAGCGTACGTGCTCCCGCGACGCTGACCTGCTGGCCAAGAACGGCGCGCACCGCGAGCTCGAACCCGTCGACGTGTCCGGGGCTGCGTCGGCCCGGCTCGGCGCAGATCGCCGCTCCGAGGATCGGGTCGCCACCCAACGCCTCGGCCACAGCCTGCGCGTCGGCGTCAAGGTCGAGGAGTCGCCGACAACGCGCAACTGCGGACGCGAGGTCGCGCAGGTCGGAGAGCTCGAGCCGGCAAGGAATCCAACCCTGCTTGACCCACACATCAGCGGAGCCGACGCGGTCGCCAACCTCGATGATCGCGCTGCCGTGCGTGAGACCAAGGGTGCGCCGGTACCACGAGTCGCCGCCCTGCTCGACTCCTGGAACAGCTCGAGTGGCGAGGAACTCGAAGATGGGTGTTGGCGCGAACGGCCGTCGGAACGGCAGTCGCAGGTGCAGCGCGCCAGGTGTCGGCGTCCGGTTTGCTGGTTTCCTACTTGCCCGCAGTTGTGTTGGCGTGAGTGCGAAGACCTCGCGCACTGTGTCGTTGAATTGGCGGACGCTGGCGAAGCCGGCCGCGAACGCCACATTCGCGATCGGCACCTGGGTTGTTTCAAGCAGCAGCCGCGCAGTTTGCGATCGTTGTGCGCGCGCCAACGCGATCGGGCCGGCGCCGACCTCCGCGACCAACTGTCGATTCACATGCCGCTCGCTGTAACCGAGTCGGCGCGCGAGACCGGCGACGCCTTCGCGATCGACCACACCATCAGCGATGTGCCGCATTGCGCGCCCGACAAGATCGGCCCGCACGTTCCATTCAGGCGATCCCGGGACGGCGTCGGGCCGGCATCTCTTGCAAGCCCGGAACCCGGCCTCTTGGGCAGCCGCCGCGGTGGGCAGGAACCGCACGTTGGTTCGCTTCGGCGTCATCGCTGGGCAGCTGGGCCGGCAGTAGATACCGGTGGTCAACACAGCGGCGAAGAACCACCCGTCAAACCTCGGATCGCGGCTCGATAGCGCCAGGTAGCAGGCGTCCTCAGTCATCATGCTTATGAGCATGCACCCTCGGTACGACAATCCGCTGGCGGATTTCGGACGCTGCCAACAACGTCCGATTCCCGCTATGTCAGCCAAGCGGGGAAGTAACCGGATAATCGAGCCGTGCCCGATGTCGTGTCCGATCTCGTCGTCTCGCCGCGGGTGACCATACCCGCGGGTGAGCTGCGTTGGCGGTTCTCCAGATCGAGCGGGCCAGGCGGTCAGGGCGTCAACACCACGGACAGCCGCGTTGAGTTGTCGTTCGACGTCGCCACCAGTCCGTCCATCCCGCCGTTTCTGCGCGAGCGCGCAATCTCGCGACTCGGCGAGCGGCTCACCGACGGCGTCCTCGTGGTCGCGGCCTCCGAACATCGCTCGCAACTACGCAATCGCGAAGCGGCCGCGGCTCGTCTCGTGTCGTTACTACGCGGCGCAGTGGCACCTCCCCCGCGCACCCGTCGTCCGACCGTGCCATCGCGTGGCGCGATCGAGCGCAGGCTCACCGACAAGAAGGCGAACGCTAAACGCAAAGCCGACCGCAGAACCCCGCCCGACTGGTGAGCCGCTAGGGGCCGGGAGTGCGCGGGGTCGAGGCCTTGGTGGCATCGGCTGGCTGGTCGTCGAAGTTGATCTTGTCGACCTTCTTCAGGTGTTTGGCCATCGAACGCAGCAAGAATACGACCGCGACCGCGAGCACCAAAAACACCAGCAAGCCCAGTGAGCCGTTGGCGTTCTTCGCCGTGGTGTCGGCGGCAGCGGCCGTCACCGCGTGGAGTGCGAGACCGGTCATGTTCGGGCGTCCTCACGCAGACCCGCAAACAGGTCGTCTTCGGGGATCGTCGAGTTGACCAGGGACCGCGCCAACTCGTAGTCCTCAGTGGGCCACGCTTCTTGCTGGATGTCGAGAGGGACGTCGAACCAAGGTCCGAACGGATCGACCTGTGTCGCGTGTGCCAGCAGTGCCTTCGTACGGGTCTCGTACCACGGCGCGGTCGGCACCCGAGTCGTGATCCGGTTCTGGTCTTCCTCTTTCACGACCCACTCGGCCAGCCGCTCGGCATAAGGCGACTCGAGCCCGCGAGCCACCATCGCATCGTGCATGGCTTGGATTCGCTCGAGGTGGAAAGTCCAGTGGTAGTAGAGCTTCAGCGGCTGCCATGGGTCGCCAGTGCCGGGGTAACGGTCGGGATCACCGGCGGCGTCGAACGCCTCGACAGTCACGTTGTGACACATGACGTGGTCGGGGTGCGGATAGCCGCCTCGCTCGTCGTAGGTGATCACGACGTGCGGTCGCTCGCGCCTGATCAACTCGACCAGCGGCGCGGACGCGACCTCGAGCGGCTGGAGCGCGAAGCAGCCTTCGGGCAACGGGGGTAGCGGGTCGCCCTCGGGCAGCCCTGAATCGACGAAGCCGAGCCAGACATGGCGGACGCCGAGGATGCGCACCGCCTCTGCCATCTCGGCCCGGCGCACATTCGGCAGATCATCGACGACCTCGGGACGGTCCATCGCGGGATTCAAGATCGAGCCGCGCTCGCCGCCGGTCAGCGTCACGACCAGGACGTCGACGCCCTCGGCCGCGTAACGCGCCATCGTCGCGGCGCCCTTGCTGGACTCGTCGTCCGGATGGGCGTGCACGGCCATCAGCCGCAGTCGTTTCGTCACGTTAGGTCCAGTCCCGTTCGTACTCATGAACTCTCATTCTCCTGGCTTGCGGGGACTTGCCGACCGGCGGGGCGGCTGGCGGTTGTAACCTGACACACAGACGCCAACTAACAACCCGCCAAGAGTTGGATGTCATCACCGCATTTCGGTGTACA
>DATCDK010000100.1:0-4606 GCA_036510735.1 Acidothermaceae bacterium
AGGCCTCGGCGGCGTTGGAGCGGCTGACCACCGACCTCACCTCGCTGGGTGCCGTCGTCCTTACGGTGGGCACCGAACGCAACGCACTGACGTGGTTAGCGCGATCCGCGACCACCTGGGCCGAGCACGAACACAACAAGATCACCGGCGTCAACGAACCAACGGGGCGAGTCACCGCGACAGTCAACCTACAGATCGCCCTACGCGCCTTCGACCTGTTGGAGGGGCTCGGCGCGCGTCTGAGCTCCCACGAGGACCTGCACATCCATAACGTCAGTTGGCAGGTTGATTCCGACAACCCCGGTTGGGCGCACGTGCGGGCCGCCGCGATCCACTCGGCTATTGATAAGGGCAGTGACTACGCCGCCGCGCTCGGAGTCTCCGTAGTGGAAGTACTCCAGGTCGCCGACGCTGGACTGCTGGACGGCGGCACCGGGCAGCGCGGCGCTGGGCAGGCCTTAGCGTCAGCACTGTTTCGTGGCGGGAGTTCGCCGTCGGATACACCGTCGCTGGACCCAGAGCCCCAAGAGCTCACAGCCACCATCGATGCCCGGATCCTAGCCACCGCGGTGACCTTGACAGAGAACTGATCCCGCAGGCCGAGCGTTGCTCGAGACGCGTCTCAGTGGAGTTCGAGTCTGGCGTCGAACAGAGTGCGCGTCGAATGAGCCACCACCGCGCCGTGCTCGCGGATGTAAACGTCGAGTTGCCGGAGCACGTCGCGGTAGCGCTCGACGGTGAAGTCGGGAACCCACCACACGCATTTGCGCAGAATGTAAACGATCGCGCCGACGTCGAGGAACTCCATCCGACAGCGGGCGGTGCGCAGCTCCCGGATCTGCAACCCGGCCGCCCGCGCCGCCGCGGCCTCGCGTCGCGGATCTCGAGCGAGGCGCTGCTCCGACAGGGGACCAACGAAATGCTCAATGAGTTCGAATGCTGACGCCGGTCCGACGTGTTGGGCCAGGTAGGTACCGCCCTCGACAAGCACGCGGGAGATCTCACTCCAGTCGGGTTTCACCGGGTGGCGGCTCGTCACGAGTTCGAAACTGGCGTCGGCGAAAGGGAGAGGTTCTCCCTGCCCGACCGCGACAACCTGCACACCGCGCGGTGACAGGGTGCGCCGCGCACGCTCGACGTTGGGGGCCCATCCCTCGGTAACCACCATGGTGTTCGGTAGCTGCGGCATCTGCGCGACGATCTCACCGCCGCCGGTGTCGATGTCGATTGCGGAGCCCACCTCGGAAAGACGCGCGGCCACGAGCCGGGAGTACCCCCACGGCGGGCGCCGTTCGGATGCCCGGCCATCGAGCCAGCCGAAATCCCAACCAGAGACGTCGGCCGCTTCCGCTTCATCAAGGAGCTCATCGAAGCTGCGCACACGGTCATGATGACTGCACCGTCAACACGATTTCGCGAGCTGCGAGTCGAGAGCGCTGATCCGCTCAGATGGTGTGATCTGGACTGGTCGGCGGTGGCAGCAGGGCGCGGGCGGCGCGGGTGCAGAAGTAGACGGTCGCCGGAAGTGCGACCAGCGCCCCGCTGAGTGGGAAGCCGACACCGGGGGTGCCAGTTTGAGCGGCTTGATCGGTCGAAACGATCACGAGGCCCGCGGTGGCAGCGGCGAACGCGGCCGCGCCGAGCGCGTCGACCAGGCCGGGGGGAAGCAGCGGCGGGGAGTCAGGACGCCGGCGCCACGCACGGTACCCGAGCAGCAGCACAAGTCCGACCAGCCCGGCGATGACTCGCAGCACCACTGCATCGTCCGCGACCTCTTGGACCGAAGGGCCGGAGCCTTGGCCCTGGAACACCGTGACCCCGCCGACGAACGACCGGCCGGCCCACACGTTCATGGCCAAGGCCACGAGCCCGCTGATACCGACCGCAACCAGCCCGCAGCCGGCCAAGAACAACGCGCCGCGCAGCGTCTCGACGACCAGCGTCAGGAACGATCGGCGCGATGTCGCATGCGCGATAGGTGCCACCGGCCCGAACCGACGCACGGCTTCAGTCTCGGCCGCCTGTCGCGACATGCCATCGTTGACCAGGTCGGCCGTCGTGGCGTGAAGATGGTCGCTCGCTTCGTCCAGCAGCCGCCGCGTGGTCCGGGCGTCGGACCGCGTGCGGCGCAGCAGTTCGTCGAGGTAGTCCTCGATCGGCGTCTCACTCATGCGATCACCGCCTGCATGTTGGTGACGTAGCTGCGCCACACGCGCCGCTGTGAAGTGAACTCCTTGCGGCCCTGAGCAGTCAGCGCATATGTCCGTCGCCGCCGACCCTGCGCCGACTCGACCGAACTTTCAATCAGCCCGGCCCGCTCTAGGCGGTGCAGCGCGGGATAGATGGTGCCCTCCGCCAGATCGAACTCGCCGGCGCTGTCTTCACGCAACCCGGCGATGATCGCGTACCCGTGGGCGGGACCGCGGCGCAGCACACCCATCAGCATCAGTTCCACGTCGCTCGTCAACCACAACATACCTAGGTAGTCTAGGCATTGGGTCACTAGGTGTCTAGCTCTGGAATCCACTAGTGTGCCGCGGTCGACGGCGGCCATAGTTCCTGAGCCCAACGTGCCCGGGAGCGCGCCCGACGATCGCATTCAACCCGACACGATGGCGCGCTGGGCGAAACGACCGAGTCAGCGGCAGTTGAGGATGTTTCCCACACATGATTGGCCCGGCGCGCTGGATGCGGCCGGGCCAATCGGGTCGGTTCTGATTACACGTAGGGGTTGGTCGGGAGTGTATTGGTTGTTGTGATCGAGTTGATCGTGGAGCGAAGAATGACCGCGCCGGTTGATGATGCGGTGACGTCTTCAAGCGGCAACCCTGTCGCCGGGTCGAAGATGTAGGTGATGGTGCCACTGTCGGCGGCCGTGCTGCCGGTTACCTTGGCGCTGATCGCAACACCTGTGCGACCGGTGGAGTCCTTGATCTCTGAGGTCACGCCGGTTTCCGGTGCGGCCGCAAGGGCCCCATATATTGCCAGTCGCAGCGTGGGCGGAGTGACCGGGTTCAGGAACACCTGCCCGGCGTTGACGAGGAACAACGCGTTCGGGTCGGTCGTCGTGAGACCGGCGGTGGTGTCAAAGGCCTTGTACAAGGTGTTGACGGCGCTTTCCAACCCGGCAGCATCCAGTGGCACTGCCTGCAGTTGAGCAAGCGTCACCGTAGTGTTGGCAGGAGGCGCCGTTCCGGTCTTCACATACGTGGTGACCGCGCCGTTGGTGCCATCGATCACTTGGGTCAGCTGTACCGTGCTGGTGCCGGTCACGGTTTCAGTGAGAACCCCGTACCGGCCTGTGTAGGTCGTCGAGGAGTTCGCGGCCAATGCCGTAGCACCCGCATTCGCAAGTGTGCCGAGCTGGGTGGCGACGTCATCACTGACCGAGGCAGTACCACCGAAGACATCTGCACTCTTCACACTGGTCGACAAGGCGAGCATCACCGCTGTGGTGGCGCCCGGCAGCGGGCCTGTCGGCGCGACGAGCACCAGCGGGGCTCCCTTGGCTGCCAGATCGGGGCCTGCGGCCAACGCGTCGGGGAAGTCGGTGCCGGTCGCGGCACCGACGATGGTCGCGGTGGGGAAGAACCTGTCGGCCACCCCTGCCGCGGTGCCGTAGCGGTCTTCGCCGACTAGTGGGGTTGCGGTCTTGTCCGCTGCGGCTGCCGGGCCACCGAGTGCGTAATGCTTCCCTCCGGGGTGCGCCGCGAGGTAGGCGGCGGTTGCTGTTGACTGGCTCGACCCGTCGGTGAGCAAGATGGCGCCCCCGGATTTGATCGCCGCCGGGCCACCCGCAAGCGCATCGGGGAAGTTCAGACCGGTGGCCTCAAAAACCGTTGTGGGGTTACCCATCGCACCGGCGACCGCGACCGCGGTCGCGAACCTGTCCGCGCCGGCCAGTCGCTGCACAGCAAAACCCAGGCCGGTGATCGTTGTCTCCACCGTAGTGCTGACAGCGGACGTACCACCCAAGATGTAGACGGTGCCGCCCTTGGGCAGCACCCGGATGATTTCCGCTTGCACAGACGAGGGCAACGACGTGGATGAGGTCAGTAGCAACGGGCCGCCGACCTTCGCCGCCAGTGGTCCACCGGACAACGCATCGGGATAGGTGTCCGCGCGCGCCAACACGACAGCCTTCGCGCTACCCGCCGCCGTGAACTGATCCTGCGAGGCGGCGATCGCCGTATCGAACCGGGTTGCACCAGAGACCCTGGTCACCACTGGCGTGGTCGCCGCACTCGCTGCGGTCGCGGGGATCGCGACCCCAACAAAACCGGCGCCAAGCGCCGCGATCACACCGATCGACGCCCGACGGTGACGTCGAGCCCCAACGGTCGTGCGGGACGGAGGTAGGTCGTGACCGTTCAAGGCATTCCTCTCGAAGAGTTGACAAAGCCCAAATCGGCGGCCAGGCGGTCGCCGTCAACATGGCGGTGACAGCCACACGCACACAGCGGTAGCTGCCACTCAGCCACCTAACTGCCCGCCCAGACGACCGCCAACCCTCTGAGCGTCATCGATGGCTGACGGCCCCGTTGTGGGCGCCAGCATCCTCCCGGGGTCCTCGTCATCGCAGGTCGAGCCGACCGCATTGTTCGGC
>DATCDK010000101.1:0-11045 GCA_036510735.1 Acidothermaceae bacterium
CAGCCCTCACGACCCGGTCGACGATCTCGGTGATCTCCAGGTACGGATCGACCTGCGCTTTGACGCGCACGAGTTCGCCGTCCTTCTCCAGGCGCTCGAGAAACTCGGGCAGGTCGGCGAAGCTCATAGATCAAGTATCGCGGGTCGCCCTGGGTTGGCGCCGTTCAGGCCAATTTCAGCCGGACGCCGCGGGGGTGGCCGGCCCCTCAGACGGCGGGGCAATGAGAGCGTCGATGGCGACTACGAGGTTCCCGAAGGATTCGCTGCCGCCTTCGAATCCCAACACGTAGCCGTTATCGATGCCCTGACAGCCGGTGTCGTTGTACCAGAGGTCGACATCCGCGCGATCGGGATAGCCGAGCACGATCAATGCGACGTGCCCAGGGTCACCACTTGGGCAGCTGTACGAGCCGATCACAGGAGCGATGCTCGTAGCCGCGACAAGCGCAGACAACGAGGTCGCCTGGGCCGGCGTCAGCGAAACGGATCCGCGCAGATTAGGCACCGGCATCGGCGCTGGGGTATCGACCTCGGTGTTCGCGCCCGGCGAGAAATACATAACGTTGTCGGTTGCGTAACGGCAGATGAGCCCGCGTGTGGCACCGGTTGGTGCGAGTTCCTTCATCAGGGCGGGAGCTGCGGGGTTTTCGACGTCCGTGACCGCCCACGGCATCGTCGTCGGACACCCCTGGGCGACGGTCAGCCGCAGGTGTTGGCCGGGCGGGGCAGAGAAAGCTGGAACGGGAAACGGCGACGAATAGCCGCCACCCCGCGCCGTCCCGGATGGGGTTGGAGAGATCAGCGATCCGTTGGTCGTGGCCATGCGCGCACTCGCACACGCGACCAAGCCGGCAACGCCGAGCACGAGCGTCGCGATAGCCATGCGCGAGCGGTGCATGCCCCACCTCCCCTGTTGGGCATCAGACGCGCAGCGACCGACACCGGTTTCATGGGTGCATCCGACTGCTACAGACGGCGCGTTTACTGCCCTCCGGGGGCAGTAAACGCTCAGGATGTCGGCATAGTGGGCGGGCTACACGCCGGCGTAGGAGTGCATGCCGCTGATGAAGATGTTCACGATGAAGAAGTTGAACAGGATCGACGTGAACCCGAGCATCGCGATGTAGGCAGCCTTGCGCCCGCGCCAGCCGGCCGTCGCACGAGCGTGCAGGTAGCCGGCGTAGATAACCCAGGTGATGAACGCCCAGGTCTCCTTCGGGTCCCACTGCCAGTAGTGCCCCCAGGCGTACTCAGCCCAGATCGCGCCGGCGATGACCGCAAACGTCCAGACCGGGAACGCGAAAGCGTAGGCACGGTAGGCAGTGCGGTCGAGAACGGCCGGCGACGGCATGATCCTGGCCAGCCCCGAGAAACGCACTGGGCGGCCAGCAGCCGTCGCGGTTTCGTAGTGATCGGCGACCAGGAACATGGTGGTAGCCGCTGTCGCAACCGTGAACACTCCGGACGCAATGATGGCCGCGGTCACGTGGATCGCCAGCCAGTACGAGTGCAGCGCTGGCACCAGCGGCGCCGGAGCGACATAGAGCACCAGCACGGCGATGCCCAGGGCCAGCACCACAGGTGTCATGACGAACACGCCGAGGTAGCGCGCCGGCTGCCGCATCATGATCACCAAGAACGCGGTCACGGCGGTGAACGTCAGCGCCAGCGTGAACTCGTACATGTTGCCCCAGGGCAACCGGTGTACCGAAAGGCCGCGGCTGACGATGGCGCCGAAATGGAACAGCCACCCGACGACGGTGGCGGCGATCGCGAACTGACCGGCGTGCGCCGAGATGAACGAAGCACGGTCGGGCGGCGCAGGCGGTGGCGCGGTCGGAGCGGCGGCGTCGTCGGCGCGGGCCGCTCCGCCGACAAGAGCAGGGACGCGGACGTCGAGGCGTGCCGCTTTCTCGTCGGGAAGCTGCGGTGCGTGGTTACCGAAGGCGGAGTCGATTGCGTAGCCGAGGAAGCCAAGTGAGTAAGCCGCGATGCCACCGGCAATCAGTTCGTTCGACAACCTGGCAAGGCCGACATCGACACCCACGGTTCAGTCCTCCCGAAGCTGTTCGACGGGCTCGTCCAACACCACACTCAGCCTATCGGCCACTGGCGGTAAGGCCCGCTGGAGAGCCGCGACCATGTCGGCGAATTCCTCGTCGAAGCCACCGCTTGCATCAGTTCTGGTCAAGCCACCGACCTCGACCAAGGTACGCCCAGGGTGTTCGTGATCTTGAGGCACCGCCCTCACCCAGAACCGGCGGCGGCGCACCCGCAACGACAGCAGCAATCCGGCGACCATGAAACCCACGGAGACCAGGACGACGCCCTTGCCGGGGTCGCGGCTGATCTGGAAGGTCGCCCACTGGGAGAACCCGACAAACGTCACGCTGCCCTGCCCGTTCGGCAACGTCAGCGTCTGGCCCGGCGCCATTTGGGTGGTCGCCAGGAGCTTCATGTTCGTCGTGTCGAGCGTGTACACAGACTGCGGGACGCCGCTGTCGAGGCCTAGGTTCCCGGCGTAGACGCCGATGACGACGACGGGGTTGTCCGGCGCAGGGAAGACGGAGACCGGCCGGCCGCTTGGATCGTCGACCGCCGACGGCAGGAAGAAGCCGGTGATGCCGAGTTGCTGCGGGACCGCGTCGGGGAGTTTCACAACACCTTGTGACTCGAACGTGCTGCCCTGAGGCAGGAACGGTGTTACCTGGTCAAAGACCTGCCCCGATCCGTCGGTCACTCGAAAGTGCGGCGCGTAGCCGTGGCCGACGAGATAGACGTTCGCGCCACCCGAGCTCAGTGGGTGGTTCACGGTGATGTCGTCATTGCGTAGCGGCGCGTTCGGGTTCGGCTGCCAGGTGATGTGCGCGTCGAAGCTGTTCGCCGCTCCCCGCGTCGCTCCCGTGCGCTCGTAGGTGGCATCGAACGAGTTCAGGGTGAACGAGAACGGCGGGAGACTCGTGCGGTTCACCAGGTCGCCGAGCTTCAGCTCGTCATAGGCAATGGCGGTATCGGAGAAGCCGGTGTGTTCCGTCACGAGCACCGTGCCGGTGAAGCCGAAGTTCGACGACACCGCGATGCCCACCAACACCACGAGCAGCGACAGATGGAACACCAGGTTGCCGGTCTCGCGCAGGTGCCCCTTCTCCGCAGCCACGCTCGTCGATGCAGCGTCGGACCGAAAGCGCTTTGAACGAAGCAACCCGTACGACGCGGCAACGACGTCGCTGGCCGGCACTGCCGTCGTCCAACTCGTGAAATACGGCAATCGGCCAAGGTTGCGCGGCGCAACAGGCGGCCGTGCACGCATCGCGCGTATGTGGCGGCGACTGCGCGGGATGACGCAACCCGCGAGAGAAATGAACAGCAACAAGTAAACGGCCGCGAACCACGGCGAGCCGAAAACGTCGAAGCCACCGATCGCGTTGATGATCGGCGCGAGCGTCGGGTGCGCGACGTAGTACTGACGCACCCGCAGCGGGTTGCTCGCGTGTTGCGGAAGCACGCTTCCCGGTACCGCCGCGAGGGCGAGCAGGAACAGCAGTATCAGTGCCGTCCGCATGGACGTCAGCGAGTACCAAGCCCACCGCAACCAGCCCAGCACCGACGTCGCCGTTGAACGTCCACCACGTTGACGAGTGCCGAGCTCGTCTTGCTCGACCGATTCCTCGCGTTCGAGCGGCGCTGTGTCGAGTTTCGAGGCGGCTGCGACATCGTCGACGTCGGTGGGGATTTCACTCATGTCACACCGCCGGCACGTAGCCGGTGATCGTCGATTGCAGATCGCCGACCAGGGTGTGCCACGCACCGGTGACCAGGAGCACGCCGACGATGATCAGCATCGCGCCGCCGATTCTGGTGACTAGTGCGTAGTGGCGCTTGACAATGCCGAGGACGCCCACTGCGCGACGAAACGCGAGCGCGGTAGCGATGAACGGCAGGCCGAGACCAAGGCAATAGGCAAGCGTGAGCAACGCACCCTGTGTCGCACTCGATCCTTGATACGCCAGGAACTGAACCGCGCCCAGCGTCGGCCCGATGCACGGCGTCCAGCCGACTCCGAACATGAACCCGAGGATCGGAGCGCCGGCAATTCCGGCGGCTGGCAGCCGGTGGAATCGAGCCTCGCGTTGCAGTCCTGGGATCAGACCCATGAAGACCAACCCGAGGGCAATGATGACAACGCCGAGGATGCGATCGATCAGCTCAGAGTGGGCGCGGATGTTTGCTCCCGCGTATCCGAAGAGCGTTCCGGAGATGACAAATACGACGGAGAATCCAAGCACGAATAACAGCGCGCCGAGAAGCACCCGACCGCGGCCGCTACCTCGCGCATCGTCGATGTCTGCGCCGCTCAGACCGGTGATGTAGGAGAGGTAGCCGGGCACGAGCGGCACGACGCAGGGAGACAGGAACGACACCACACCAGCAATCAGCGCCACCGGTAGTGCCAACAACAACGGACCGGTCAACACGGTGTGTTGAAAGGAGCTACCAACCGACGCGACGACCATCATGTCGACGCCTGCGCTGCTACCTGTTTCACAACAGTCAGCAACTGCGTGTACGTCATCTCTCCAAGGCCGCGTGCAGCGATGCGACCTTGCCGATCGATCACGATCGTCGTCGGCGGCGTCTCAACACCGGTGCTGCGAAAGTCGAGGGCGATGCGCGATGCCTGGTCGGAGAAACTCGGATAGTCGATGTGATGAGTCGTCTCGAAACGGACGCCGTCCGAGACGCCGTTCTCTCTGATGTCGACGCCGACAAACTGCACGCCCGATGCTCGGGTGTCGGTGTAGACCTGCTCAAGCGCAGCAGCCTCACTTCGACAGGGCGGGCACCACGACGCCCAGAAGTTGAGCACGACCACCTTGCCGGCGTACTGCGACAGCGCAAGTGGCTGACTGCCGAGGTCGGTGCCCGAGACAGTCGGTGCCAGCTTGCGATGGCCAGGCGCATAGACAGTCATGACGCCGACGCCGTTGAGCGCGATGTAGTTGGTTTGCTGGTCGTTGGTCGCGGACGCCGACGTCGAGCACCCGCTGAGACCAAACACGATGGCAATCACGACGGGCACGGCAATCATGCGAAGCGATCGCACGTCAGGCGCCCGCGACCTGACCGACACCGGCGTGGCCAGACGGCTCGGTGTAATCAACGCTGACGATCGTGTTGCCATCGAACGTGAAACTCGTCAGGCTGCCGAGCGCACACTGACGGCGTCGCGGGTCGTGCCAGAGGCGCTGACCTGCCACCTCTCGGCGTGCAGTCCAGATCGGCAACTGGTGGCTCACGCAGATCGCTTCGTGACCGCGCGCAGCGTCGCGCGCGCTCGCGACTGCGGCGAGCACTCGCGCCGCGATTTCGCGGTACGGCTCCCCCCACGAGGGCCGAAAGGGATTCGTTAGGTATCGCCAATGGGCGGGGCGGCGAAGTGAACCGTCGCCGACGCCGAACGTCAAGCCCTGGAACACATTCGCGGCCTCGATGAGTCGCGCGTCGATACCGATCGCGAGGTCGAACTGTTCTGCCACCGGTGTCGCAGTTTCGATCGCGCGCTCCAACGGCGACGAGATCACCGCGACGATGTCGCGTTCGGCGACCGCGGCGGCAGCCCGCTTCGCCATCGCCTGGCCCGCGTCGGTCAGGTGAAATCCCGACAAGCACCCATAGAGAACGTGCTCCGGGTTGTTCACCTCACCATGGCGCAGCAGATGGACGACGGTGCGCTCGCTCATGCGCCGACCTCCGGTCGCGAGCTCGCAGCGGCTCGCGCTGCGTGCGGCAACGCGTCGGCGATCCGTTCGATCGCGGCGTCATCGTGGGCGGCAGACACAAACCAAGCTTCGAAGGCGGACGGCGGGGCGTACACGCCGCGCTCGAGCAACGCGTGGAAGAAGGCGGCGTAGCGCCACGACTCTTGTGCCCGCGCATCGTCGAAGTTCACGACGTCGCGATCGGTGAAGAACAAAGAGAACAGGTTGCCCGCGTACTGCAGGCGATGTGCGACGCCCGCCTCAGTGAGGGCCGCCGAGGCCAGCGCGCCGACCGTCGTAGCAGTCGCGTCGATATGGGCGTAGACCTGCGGCGTGCACGCCCGCAGTGTCGCGAGTCCGGCAGCGGTGGCGAGCGGATTTCCCGACAGTGTGCCGGCTTGGTAGACGGGCCCGGCAGGCGCCAGCCTCGCCATGATGTCCGCGCGACCTCCGAATGCGGCCGCTGGCAGTCCCCCGCCCATGACCTTGCCGAAGGTGAGGAGGTCGGCGTCGACGCCGTCGATGCCGTGCCAACCGGTCGCCGAGACCCGGAAGCCAGTCATGACCTCGTCGATGATGAGCAACGCGCCGTGCCGGTGCGCGAGCTCGCGCAGCCCAGCGTTAAAGCCGGCCGCCGGCGCGACGACACCCATGTTCGCGGCCGCGGCCTCGGTGATGATGCAGGCAACCTGCTCCCCATAGACGTTGAACGCCGCGTCGACGGCAGCGAGGTCGTTGTACGGCAACACGATCGTGTCGGCCGCGGACGCTCCGGTAACTCCAGGTGAGTCGGGTAAGGCGAGGGTCGCTACTCCCGAGCCGGCGGCAGCGAGCAGCGCGTCGACGTGGCCGTGGTAGCAACCGGCAAACTTCACGACCTTCGACCGGCCGGTGAAGCCGCGCGCCAATCGAAGGGCACTCATGGTGGCCTCGGTCCCCGAACTGACCAGCCGTACCTGCTCGACTGGCCCTACCCGCGCCACGATCGCCTCAGCGAGCTCGACTTCGCCGGCTGTCGGCGTCCCGAAGCTTGTCCCTTTGCTCGCAGCTGCAGTGATCGCCTCGATCACGCTTGGGTACGCGTGCCCGAGCACCATTGGACCCCACGAGCACACCAGGTCGACGTATTGGCCGCCATCGACGTCGACGAGATAGGGGCCGTGACCGCTGGCCATGAAACGCGGCGTGCCTCCAACTCCGCGAAACGCCCGCACCGGCGAGTTCACCCCACCGGGCGTCACCGCCAGGGCGCGGTCGAACAGGGTCTGTGAGGTGGCGTCGGTAGCAGTCACACCGGCGAGTCTCCCAGGCTTGACCTGCGCTGCTCCCCGAGGTGGCGCCAGACCTGGATTCGACTACCCAAAGGGTGTGGACGCTTACTGAGTGTAATCAGCGCCGCCCGCCACTCGGCTGAATTTTATCCGCCGAACGGGTGGTCGGTTGCCCAAGTTTCGCAAACGGCCCACATGACAAGCGCAAAGCGATCACCCTAGCCGCCTAGAGCGCACAGTCGCTCAACTGGTCCTAGGGGGCTCTTCGGTGGGGAAGCACATGTCAGGTCTGCCGTTCGCGCGCGTGCCGCTTCGGGGGATAGCGATCACCGCAGCGTCCATCGTGGCGGTAGGGACACTTGCCGCTACGTCCGCGGTCTCGCGCAACGCCAGCGCCGACACGTCGCCAGTCGGCGGCCTGCCCGCGACCGTGAGCGCCGACGCCCTGCCGACCGTGCAGATCGACGGCGTGGCCTGGAGCCAGGTGACCGTCGGCAACACCGTGTACGTGACCGGCAGCTTCACCCAAGCGCGGCCAGCGGGAGTCGCCGCTGGCGGCGCCGGGTCGGTGACACGAAGCAACCTGCTCGCCTACGACATCACGACCGGCGACCTGATCACCACGTTCAACCACAGCCTGAACTCCCAAGGCCTTGCGATAACGGCGTCGCCCGACGGGTCGACCGTCTACGTCGTTGGTGACTTCACCACGGTCGACGGCGTGACCCACAACCACGTGGCTGCCTTCTCCACTGCAACCGGCGCGCTGATTTCCAGCTTCACGGCGAACCTGAACGGCAGCACGAAGGCGGTTACCGCGAACAACTCCACGGTGTACGTGGGCGGTTCGTTCACCACCGCCAATGGCGCCGCGCGCCAGCACCTAGCCGCGTTCTCCTCGGCTGGGACCGTGCTGTCGTGGAACCCGTCGACCAGCGCGACCGTGACCCCGACGAACCCGACAGCCACCGCGATCGTCACCGCCATGGTGCTGGCGCCCGACGACTCACGCGTCATCGTGGCGGGAAAATTCGACCACCTCGATGCCGACGCCCGCACCGGTCTTGGGGCAGTTGATGCGATCACCGGAGCGGACGAGCTGTGGGCGGCCAGCAACCCGATCGCCGACTTCGGTGCGACGTCCAACCTCACGAGCTTGACTGCCGACGCGGCGCAGGTCTATGGAGGCGGCTACTACTACACGCACGGTGGCAACTTCGAGGGCCGGTTCGCCATGGACCCCGACACCGGCACCATCAACTGGATGAACACCTGCCACGGCGACACCTACGCCACATTCCCGATGGGCCAGGTGCTCTACAGCGCCAGTCACGAACACGAGTGCTCCGACATCGGCGCGTTCTCCCAGACCACGCCCGGCCCGATCCAGGCACTGCACCACTTCGGTGCGGCCGAGACGACCTACTCGACCGGCACGCTGCACCCGGCCATCTTCACAGTTGGTGGCGGACCGACCTACTACAACTTTGGTGGTGCGCCCTCGGGCACCCAACTCGACTGGTACCCGACCTTCACGGAGGGCACCTACACCGGGCAAAGCCAAGCGGCCTGGTCGGTCTCGGGTAACGCCAACTACATCTCCTACGGTGGGGAGTTCCCGACCGTCAACGGGATCAACCAGCAGGGCCTGGTGCGGTTCGCGATCTCCTCGATCGCGCCGAACAAGGTCGGCCCGACCGGAACAGCGACCATGACGCCTACTGTCGTCTCCCAGTCGTCGGGGACTGCGCGCATCGGGTGGCAGACCGCCTGGGATCAGGACAACAGCACGCTTACCTACGCGGTCACGCGCGACAGCAGTACAACCGCGATCTACACCACGACGGTGAACTCGACGTTCTACAACCGACCCGGACTGTCTTACGTCGACAAGAACCTGACACCGGGGTCGACCCACAGCTACAAAGTTCGTGTCACCGATCCGTTCGGCAACACGGTGCTCTCGTCGGCGACCACAGTGACGATCAGCTCGGCGAGCGTCGATCCCTACACGGCCAGCGTCCTCGCGGACGGACCGATCGCGTTCTGGCCAATGTCCGAGCCCGCCGACAGCACACTGGCCTACGACTATGCCGGCGGCGCCGACCTCACCATCGGTGCGCATGGCACCTTCGGGGTGGCCGGCCCGCATGCGGGTACCACCGCGGTGTCCTTCCAGGGCGACCCGACGATTCCCGCGACATTCACTCCGCCGAGCACGACCACGGACCCCGTGTACTCGACGAGCACCTCGGGATCGGTCGCGACGGCCCCGCCGCTGGCAACGTACAGCATCGAAGCATGGGTGAAGACCACGTCGACCACCGGCGGCATGATCGCAGGTGACGGCCTTTGGCAGACGAACGACAGCCAGATCGAGGACCGCGTGCTGTACTTCGACACCAACGGCGACGTGCACTTCGGCGCCTTCAACAACGGCCCGAGTGATGCGGGTCTGAAGTCGGCGATCGCGAGCCCGACCCCGTACAACGACGGCAGCTGGCACTACGTCGTCGGAACCCTCGGCGCCAGCGGAGCCGCGCTCTACGTCGACGGCGTGAACGTCGCCAACGACCCGACGATGGTCGACACGTCGAGCTACTTCGGTAACTGGCGGGTGGGCGGCGACAGTCTCGCCGGCTGGCCGTCAGCACCGACCAACGGCTACCTGGCCGGAACCATCGCCGACGTCGCGATATACCCGACCGCGTTGTCGGCTGCCACCGTGCTTTCGCACTTCAACGGCACGACGGCCACATCGGCACCGGTGTCCTCGTTCACCGCGACCTGCACCGACCTATCGTGTGTGTTCGACGGCTCGGGTTCCTCCGACACCGGGGCCAGCATCACGGCCTACACCTGGGACTTCGGTGACGGGCACTCGGCAACCGGCGTCAACCCGACACACGTCTACACCACGGCCGGTACCTACACCGTGAAGCTGACCGTCACCGACAACCTGACTGCGACCAGTTCCACGACGCTGTCGGTTTCACCGACGTCGGCGACGACGACGACGGCGACGGCGACGTCACTCGCAGCGACACCGGCCAGCCCGACGACTGTCGGAACATCAGTCACCTTCACCGCGGCTGTCAGTCCGACTGCTGAGGGCTCGGTGCAGTTCATGGATGGCTCATCGGCGTTGGGCTCGCCTGTCACTGTGTCGTCGGGCGCGGCCTCGTTGACGACATCGTCGTTGAGCCAAGCCACGCACTCGATCACGGCAGTGTTCACGCCGACAGATTCCACCGCGTTCTCGTCCTCGACCAGCACCGCTCTGAGCTACGAAGTCGACGCGGTTAGCGGTGGCAGTGGCGGTGGCAGTGGCGGTGGAGGTGGAGGTGGAGGTGGCGGTGGCGGCGGTGGCGGTGTGGTTCCCGCAACGACGCCAAGCACCGTCGTCCGCATTGCTGGAACGGACCGCTTCTTGACCGCCGTTGCGACGATGAACGCCGAGTACCCGACTGATGGCAGCGCGGGCGCAGTCGTCTTGGCGCGAGCGGACAACTACCCCGACGCATTGGTCGGCACCGCACTTGCGGCCGCCAAGAACGCGCCGCTGCTGTTCGTGCAGGGCGCCTCGTTGACGCCGGGAACACAGGCGGGCATTGTGCGCGTGCTGCCGGTCGGCGGCACCGTGTATCTCCTTGGCGGCACCGCAGCTATTCCGGACAGTATCGGCACCACCCTGACGGGTCTCGGCTTCAATGTCGTGCGCTACGCCGGCACCGACCGGTATGACACGGCGCTGAAGGTGGCCGCAGCGCTTGGTAGCCCGAGCACCGTGTTTCTCGCGACCGGCATCAACTTCCCCGACGCGCTCAGTGCTGGTCCCGCCGCGGCGGCATCGCATGGTGTGGTCTTGCTGACCGATGGCTCGACTCTGCCGGCTGATGTGAAGGCGTATCTGACTGCGCACCCCGGCACGGTTTACGCCGTGGGCGGTCCGGCTGTCGCAGCCGATCCTGCTGCGACTCCGTTGCAAGGTGCCGACCGCTACGCGACCGCCGTT
>DATCDK010000102.1:0-38966 GCA_036510735.1 Acidothermaceae bacterium
CTCGCTGTGTGCAGTGCCGTGCTTCCTGATGTGTGCGATGGCTGCATCAATAGACGGGACGACGGCTGCTGCGATGTCGAGTGAGAGGTACTCGGTGTCCCAGTCGGCATCGGTCGCGGGCACAACGGCGGAGCTCAGCGACGCGACGGCCTCGTCGCCGTGCACGGTGACACCGGCCTCGCTCAGAGCAGCGAGCGCGCGCGGCAGGAATACGTCGGCGACGTCGGCGTGCACCAAGAAGGTCTCGGCGGTGTTGCACGTACTCGGTCGTGATGTCTTGGCGTTGAGCAAAATCGTGAGTGCCATGTCGAGATCGGCATCGACGTCGACGTAGACGTGGCAGTTGCCGACGCCCGTCTCGATCACCGGCACGGTCGACTCCTCGACGACACTGCGGATCAGGTCGGCGCCACCGCGCGGAATCAGCACATCGACGAGCCCGCGCGCACGCATCAGGTGCTTGGCTGCCTCGTGGCCAGCACCCGGTACGAGTTGGATCGCATCAGCAGGCAGATCGACGGACGCGACGGCGTCGCGAAGGATCGCCACCAAAGCTTGGTTCGACGACAACGCGGACGACGATCCGCGCAACAACACTGCATTGCCGCTCTTCAGACACAACGCCGCCGCGTCAACCGTGACGTTCGGCCGGCCCTCATAGATGATGCCGACGACACCAAGCGGGACGCGGATCTGACGCAACTCCAGGCCGTTTGCCAGGACGCCGCCACGCAGCACCTCGCCCACCGGATCGGGCAGCCCAGCGGTCTTGACGACATCGGCCGCGATCGCCTCGACCCGCGACGCGTCGAGGCGCAGCCTGTCGATGTACGAATCGGTGGCGCCCGATGCGGCGGCCGCATCGACGTCCACCTTGTTGGCCGAGAGCACCTCATCGACGCGCGCCACCAACGCGGCGGCGATGGCGAGCAGTGCGGCGTCCTTCACCGCACGCGATGCGGTGGCGAGCTTGGTCGATGCGACGCGCGCACGTTGCGCGGTCGCGAGCACGTCGGCAGCGATATCCACGGCGTCAGGATATGCCGAACTGGCTAAAAGGGCCGCCAGCCGCCGGCGGGTGCGACGAGCGAGACAGCGACATCGCCGCCGCGACGCTGGAAGATCTCACGGTCGACGACCTCGATCCCGAGGACATGCCAGAGCGGCAGGCCGGCAGTCGACCGGTGCTCACCCCACAGCCGCAACGCGAGCGCAGCAGCATCGGCACACTCAGGTGCCTCTTCCCAATAACGGACCTCAGCCTTGTCACTGCTGTACCGGCCGGAGAGCAGGAAGGGCTGCTCGCCCGAGAGCCGCTCGAGCGCGGCCCTGACGAGTGCCGTCTCCATGGCATCACCGCCAACCGTGACAGTGACATGCCACAACTTCGCCTGCAGCGCGCTCATCCCCAGTCGTCGGTCCCACCCATCAGCGACGACACATAGTTGATCAGTACGCGAGGCCGCGCGGAGGCGTTTTTGCCGAACTGGGTACGTCTGGCCCTACGGTGCGAGGGTCACCGACACCTGCGACTCGAGCGCGCGAAGCCACCCGATCGCACCCATGTCCTGATAGACCGCGCGGGCGTGCTCGAGGTGCGGCTGCGCGTCCTGGGCGCGGCCCTGCCCGATCAACCAGCGTGCCAACTCCTCCTCAGCGCGCGCGCTCGCACCGACCGCACCGAAGTCGGCGAGAGCGGCCACGCCGGCGCGCAGATCCGCTTCGACTTGACCGGGCTCGTCTCCGCGCAGCGCCCCGACCAATCCCACCAAGTACCGAAATTGGGCGGCGACTGCCGCGGAGATGATGCCTTGAGAAGCGTTCGTGACGGGTTCGAGGAGACGCGTCGCCAGCGCTGCATCGCGCGCTATCACGGCCGTCTGCACGAGCGGCGGCCACAGCCAGCAGAAGTCGTCATCGAGCCCTCCAGCCGCCAGCACGTGGACCAGAGTCGCCTCCGTCGTCGCCGCTGCGGCGACCGCGTCACCGCTGGCGAGCAGCCGTCGCATTTCGAGGTATCCGAACCCAGCGCGATTCCAAGCGCCACCGGTACCCGCGGCGTGAGGCGGAACTGGCACCGGCTCGCCTGTTGCGTCGGCAATGTTGGCCTGGACACAGGCGAGAAGGCTCTGCATTGACGGGGTCGCCGCTGTTGCGGCGGCCTCTGCGGCAACAGTGCGCGCATCGCTGAGCCGTCCGGCGAGCCAGAGGGTCGACGCATAGTTGCCCTCCGCGAACTCGATCATCGCAACGACGCCCGAACGACGGGCAACGTCACGCGCTTCGCGGAGCGCATCGGTGGCCGCCGGAAGATCACGGCTCATGAGAACCGTGCCGATGTTGATCAACGAACGCGCGAGCGTGCTTGGCACATCGTTCGCCCGAGAGATGTCGGCGGCAGCCTCGTAGAGTGCTCGAGCCGTGGCCGGCCCGCCGATGCCGTGATAATGGGTGCCCAGTTGAACCAACGACTCGGCGAGCGCGCCGGCGTCTCCTACCGCCTCCGCGAGTAGCACCCGCCGTTCCACATACCCCCTGGTGGCCGCCTCGTTCTCGAGCTGTCCGGTGGCGTTCGCGAGCGGCCTCGCCAGCTGGAGCAACGCCCGCTCGGCTCCCGCGACGCCGTCGAGCGCCTGCCATCGCGGTTCGGCGATGCGGATGACTCCCGCAAAATCGCCAAGTATCTGGAGACCCATGCCGCCGGTCGCCACGGCGAGCGCCGCATCGATGGGCCGGCCGAGTGCGTCGAACAATTCAGTGGCCGCGGCCGCTTCGGCAACGGCGCCTTCGTAGTCGCCGGCGTCGTAAGCCGCCTCGGCGGCAGCGAGATACAGGCTGGCCCGCGCGGCCGGATCGGTGGCGCGTGCCAGCCCAGCCTCGTACCGGCGGCGCGCCTCCGCGGGCGAGCCCAACGCTCGTGCTCGAGTGCCCGCTCGCTCCAGAAGGGCGCAGGCCCTCGGCAACAACTCCGCCGTGTCGTCATCTGTCGGGCTGCCGGCGTCGACCGCATCGAGCAGATGTTGCGCGACGACAACCGCGAGGTCGTCGTTCGCATCGAGTTGGGTCGACAGGAAGTCCGCGGCTGCCAGATGGCGCGCCTTGCGGTCGCGGCGCGACAACGTGGCGTATGCGACCTGGCGAACGACCGACTGCACGAAGCGGTACTGGCCACGGTCGGCCGAGAACCGGTCTTGCTGGAGGGCGATGATCTCCTTTCGCTGCAACGTCGCCAGGGCGTCGTCGAGGCCTGCATCGTCGGAACCGAGCGCCACCAGCCCCGCTCGGGCAAAAGACGTGCCGAGCACACTCGCGTCGGCAACCACCGCCCGCTCGGTCGGCGACAGCGCGTCGAGTCGCGCCGCGACGAGAGCTTGCAGCGACGCTGGAGCACCGATCGACGCGAGGTCGATCGTGATGCCGTCGGCCGGCACGTAGCGCCCATCCCGCGGGACGACCGCGTCCTGGTCGATGAGTGCGCGCACTGTCTCAATGGCAAAGAGCGGAATGCCTTCGGCACGCTCGACGAGCGCCGTCCTCGCGTTGGCCGGTAAGCCGTCAACGAGCCCGTCGACCAGTGTCGACATCGTCGGGTCATCGAGTGGATCGAGGCGCACCACGCTGGTGCGTCGGCCACCGAGGTCGGGGCGGCGCGTCAACAGTTCGGGACGAGCAAGCGCAAGCACGAAAATCGGCGCATTGGCATTGGCGAGCATCGACTCAAGGAACGCGAGCAACCCGTCGTCCGCGTAATGCGCGTCTTCTATCACCAGGACGACGGTGTTGCCGTCCTCGCTGATTCGCTCAAGAAACGCCGTCCACGCAGCAAATAGATCCTCGCGCGCGAACCCGCCGGCCTGACCCCCGCTGATCAGCGCGGCTAGCCGTGGCCGCAGCCAATCGCGCTCTTCCGACCGCGCAACGAACTCGGAGAGACTCGCCTCCAACCCGGCCGCGACAGCATCGCCGGTGTCAGACTCAGTGAGGCCGAGACGTGGCCGCAGCGCCTCGGCCAACGCCCAGAATGCAACGCCGTCGCCGTAGGACAGACAGCGACCGCGGTGCCAGCGGGTAATCGCCTTGAGGCCGTCGACGTATTTCTCGAACTCCCAGGCGAGCCGCGATTTCCCGACGCCCGGTTCGCCATCGAGCACTACGAGGCGCGGCCGCTGGGATTCGTTCGTAGCGTGGAACAGCTCCTTGATCAGTCGGACCTCGCGTTCGCGTCCGACGAGCGGCGCCTCGAGTCCGTCAACCCGCTGGCCACCTCCCAGGTCGGCGACCACCGCGCGGGCCTGCCAGAGCCGAGCGGGCTCCGCCTTGCCCTTCAACCAGTGCTCACCGACGTCCACGTATGAGACGGAGGCCGCCGTGAGGGCTCGCGTCGTGTCGTCGACCCAGACCGTTCCGGGCTCCGCGGCCGACTGCACGCGCGACGCGGTGTTTACTGCATCGCCGGCGACCATGCCTTCGGCCGTTGCGCCGACGGTGACCGCGACTTCACCGGTGACGACCCCGACCCGCATCGCGAGTCCGGGCACACCGACCCGCTCCCCGAGCGCCTTCGTCGATTCGACAAGCTCAAGGCCCGCACGCACCGCCCGCTCCGCGTCGTCCTCATGAGAAAGTGGCACGCCCCAAACGGCCATCACGGCGTCGCCGATGAACTTCTCGACGATGCCGCCGTAGCGACCGATGATCGTGCGGCACTCACCGAAGTAACGCGACAACAGCTCGCGAACGTCTTCGGCGTCGCGAGATTCCGACAGCGGCGTGAAGCCGGCCAGATCACCGAACAGCACCGACGTCACACGGCGTTCTGCGACGTGGTTGTTCGGGATGCGCGAGGCGGTGGGCGCTCCGGGCTTGAGCGTTGCGCCACAGTTGCCGCAGAAGCGGCCGCCCTCGTCGAGGGCACCACACGATGGGCACGATCGAACCGACGCCATCGAGCCGCCGCATTCGCGGCAGAACTTGAGGTCACTCGGCATGTCCGCGCCGCAGTGCTGGCAGGTCGTCATGCCCCACCGCCTCCTCGCCCACGCGCCGTGTAAGGCGAGGATAGGTACTGCACGCCGCGCCGTCGACAGCCGCTGAGGCAGCGTTCTTACTGGGGAATCCAGAACGCGTCAGCGAAGAGTTCAAGATCCTTCGTGCTCACCCCGTTCGCGGAAGCCGCGTCGCGCCAGCGTGACACGGCTGTAGTGACCTCATCTAGGATCTGACGTTCTTTCACAGGGGTGAGGTCGAAGTCCTTCGCGTACTCGTGGAGCGCGGCCAACGCGGCCTCACGCTCGTAGGCCCCTCCGACGCCGGTCTGCCTCGGCGTGCCCGTGTCAGGATTCGGGTTGAGGTCGAACGCCGGCGAGAGCCGCCATCCGCCTGACTCGTGCAGAAATCCGTGGTTGCGCAGGTGGTCGTCGGTGTTGTTGACCAGTACGGAGAATGCGACGCGCCGCCACAGTTCGTTTAGGTCAGCGCGAGTGGCTGCGCTGACTTCGGGGAGCGCCTCGGCAACCTCTGCGTAGTCATGGCTGTCCCCGTCACGTGCGCTCAGCAGCGTCATCGCACTCACGTAGGGCACTCTTGCGAGTTGGCGTCGATCGAAGCGGTCCAGCAGCAGAACGGAATGGTCGTCGACGTGTGCCAGCCGGGTCGCGGGTACCCGGATTCCAGCCAACGCGGCGAGATCGAGCGCCGTCTTCTCCCATGCCATCACGTCCCACTCGTCGTCCGGGTGCGGGAACTTCGCGATGAGCAACTGCTCGCCGTCGCGGACGGAAGCCTTCGGCCGCGCACCACCCAACGATCCGCTGCCAGCGTCGAGCAATGCCTTGATAGCGCCAAAGTCGTCGCCGAGACATACCGCTTCGGCCGCGTGCAGAAGGCGCGGCAGCTCGATGAGCTTGGGCACCTCGATGCCCTCACTTAGGAACGCGCCGTCCTCCACAGCACGGAACCGCAACGCGCCCTGTCGGGTGAAGTCGGAGACACCGATCAGGAAGTCCGCGTCGGTGAGGGTCGACGCCCTTCGTCCCTCGGCGAGGGCTGCCACGCGACGCTCCTTGGTGATCAGGTTTCGGCCCCAGCGATCAGGTGCGCAGTCCTGCAGCGCTCCTGGCATCCTGGTCACGTTCTGTGCCCCGGTGTGCAGCCCTAGCTCGGGGTCGATGGGGAACGCACCGGCCCATGCCAGGTAGCCGGTGTCGTAACGGAACGTCGAGGACACAAGCTTGCCGCCCTTGGCGGAGAAGAAGATTTCCCCAGTGAGGCGCGCGCCACCCGGCGATAAGTCGAGGTAGACGAACAGATGGTCGATCACGACCGGGGGCTCCTTACGCGCTGAGGAGCATTCTCAGCGGACCGAATCCGGCCGAGATCTGTTTCATAGGGGTCGGTCGCTTGCACCAGAGCATCAAGCTGTCCGAGGGCACGGAGTACCTCGAAAAGCACCCCGAGACCTACACCGAGGTCACCACGCTCAAGCTTGTAGATCGTGGGACGACTGACGCCAGCCCGCTCAGCAAGCTGCTCCCCGGTCAAGTTCTGTAGCTTCCGCCAGGTAGCGACGTTCTGGCCGACCTGACGCGCGGCGCGTATCGTCCGGGCCGAAGATCGACCAGCCATTGCAAACTCCAAATGTAAAGTATGCTTATCGGTATCGAGCTTAGTGATAAGTATGTTTTACATTTCTGTCCTGGTCAAGGACGATTGGAACTGCCGTACTCAGCGATTCGTGAGCAGCACCAGATCGTCGCGATGCACGACCTCGCGTTCGTACGCGGTGCCGAGTTCAGCCGCCAGGTCACGGGTTGAGCGGCCGAGCAGGCCGGGCAACTCGGTCGCGTCGTAGTTCACGAGGCCGCGCGCAACGGCGCGGCCCGCTTCATCGACCAGGTCGACGGGGTCGCCAGCTGCGAACTCGCCTTCGACCTTCGTGATGCCAGCCGGCAACAGCGACAGCCGCCGCTCGACGACGGCCGCGACCGCACCGGGGTCGAGCACCAGCCGGCCGCGCGGCGTGGTCGCATGGGCGAGCCACAGCAGCCGACTCGCCACCCGCGCGCCGGTCGGATGAAACAGGGTGCCGGTGTGCTTTCCCGCGAGGGCATCGACGACAGAAGCGGCCGAGGCAACAACAACGGGGATGCCGGCAGACGTCGCCAGCCGGGCGGCGTCCACCTTCGTGATCATGCCGCCGGACCCGATGCCGACGCGTCCGGCGCCACCGAGGTCGACGCCGGCGAGGTCCGCTTCACCGTGCACGTCGTCGAGGCGCAGCGAACCCGGCCGCCCAGGCGGCGCGGTGTACAGCGCGTCAACGTCGGAGAGCAGCACCAGCAAGTCGGCGCGGATGAGGTGGGCGACCAGAGCGGCGAGCCGGTCGTTGTCGCCGTACCGGATCTCATCGGTAACCACCGTGTCGTTCTCGTTGACGACGGGGACGACGCGCAGTTCGAGCAGGCGGGTTAGCGTCCGCTCCGCGTTGAGGTAGTGCACGCGGCGGACCATGTCGTCGGAGGTCAGCAACACCTGACCCACGCGCACATCGTGCAGCCCGAAGGCGCGCGCGTATGACTCCACGAGCAAGCCCTGCCCGACGCTGGCCGCTGCCTGTTGGGTAGCGAGATCGCGCGGCCGCGCCCTGAGTCCGAGCGGGCGCAGACCGGCCGCGATGGCTCCCGACGACACCAGCACACACGACGTCCCCTGACCGAGACGGCCAACGAGTGCAGACGCGAGCGCATCGATGTTCGCCTGGTCGAGACCGCCCTCGGGACGGGTCAGCGACGATGACCCGATTTTGACGACGATCCTGCGGGCGGCGGCGACCAGCGGCCGGATCGCGCCGTCCGTATTGCCTGACGTCACGGATTCACCTGAACCACCGTGGTCACCGACCGTCGAGGCGCGCGTCGGTTCCGCGCGGTCCGATCCGGTGCTCAGACCCGGACAACATCCCGGGCTCCCAGTCGAACGCGACGTCGCCGATGATCACCTCGGCACCCTCTTCGGCGCCGGCCTTCGCGAGTTCTGCCTCGACGCCGAGCCGGTTCAACCGGTCGGCCAGATACCCGACGGCTTCGTCGTTGGTGAAGTCGGTCTGCTTGATCCAGCGCTCCGGGCGATCGCCTTTCACCACGAAACTCGTGCCGACTTTGGTCACCGTGAAGCCGCTGTCATCGACGGCGCGCGGGCGCAGCACGATGCGCGTCGCCTCATCGTGCGGTCGCGCTGCCCTGGCCTGCTCGACGAGCTCGGCCATGGCAAACGAGAGCTCGCGCAGACCTTCGCGGGTCGCCGCCGAGGCGATGATGACCTTGATGCCGCGCTCTTCGATTTCGGCGCGGACCATCTCGGCAAGATCGCGCGCGTCCGGCACGTCGACCTTGTTCAGCACGACCAGCCGTGGCCGCTCGTTCAACGGGACGCCGCCGAGATCGGTCTCGTCATAGGCGGCCAGTTCGGCCTCGATTGCTTCGAGGTCGCTGACCGGATCGCGATCGGGTTCCATCGTCGCGCAGTCGATGACGTGCACCAGCGCAGTGCAGCGCTCGACGTGGCGCAGGAACTCAAGGCCCAGGCCGCGCCCTTCACTCGCGCCGCGAACAAGCCCGGGAACATCGGCCACGGTGAACCGCGACTCCCCCGCCTGCACGACGCCGAGGTTCGGGACGAGCGTGGTGAACGGGTAGTCGGCGATCTTCGGCCGGGCTGCCGACATCGCCGCGACCAGCGACGACTTGCCGGCGTTCGGGTAGCCGACGAGCGCGACATCGGCGACGGTCTTCAGTTCAAGCACGACATCCTGGACGGCGCCTGGCTCGCCGAGCAGCGCGAAGCCGGGCGCCTTTCGGCGCGGCGACGCAAGTGCAGCGTTGCCGAGACCGCCGCGTCCGCCCTGCGCAACGATGTAGGTCGAACCCGCGCCCACCAAGTCAGCCAGCACGACACCGTCTTCGGTCTTCACGACCGTGCCGTCGGGGACGGGCAGGATCATGTCCTCGCCGTTGGCGCCGTCGCGGTTGCTGCCCTGGCCCGGCTTGCCGGACGTCGCACGACGGTGCGGGGCGTGATGGAACGCCAGCAGCGTGGTCGTATCGGGGTCGACGATCAAAGCGACATTGCCGCCGCGACCGCCATCACCGCCGTCCGGACCGCCTAGGGGCTTGTACTTCTCGCGATGGATCGACGCGCAGCCGTGGCCGCCGTTGCCTGCGCTCGCGTGCAGGATGACACGGTCGACGAACGTCGGCATCGCGCCCTCCTTCGCAGTTAAAACAACACTCAGTTAAAGCACACTGTGGAAACAAGACGAGGGCGGACCGAAACCGGTTCGCCCTCGTGTACTGCTGCGGTGCAATGACCGGGCTTAGGTCCCCGGGACGATGTTGACCACGCGCCGGCCGCGTGCGGTGCCGAACTCGACCCGACCCGCCGCCAGGGCGAACAGCGTGTCGTCCTTGCCTCGTCCGACGTTGAGGCCGGGGTGGTGGTGGGTGCCGCGCTGCCGAATGAGGATCTCGCCAGCGTTGACGAGCTGGCCGCCGTAGCGCTTCACACCGAGAAACTGGGCATTGGAGTCGCGGCCGTTGCGGCTGGACGATGCGCCCTTCTTGTGAGCCATGTCAGCAGCCTACTTTCCGGTCTCGATGCCGGTGACCTTCAAACGACTGTGGCGCTGACGGTGGCCCTGTCGCTTGCGGTATCCGGTCTTGTTCTTGTACTTGAGGATGTGGATCTTGGGGCCCTTGGTGTGGTCGACGACCTCGGCGGTCACCGTCACGTTGCCCAAGGCCTTCGCGTCACTGGTCACCGCGTCGCCGTCGACGAGCAGGAGCGCGGCGAGTGTGACCGACGTGCCGGGCTCGCCCTCGACCCGGTCGACCTCGACGACGTCGCCAACGGCCACCTTGTGCTGCCTGCCGCCGCTGCGAACGATCGCGTACACCGCGGAACTCCTGCCTGCTCGAACTTACGACTCGGACTCACCGCGGACACGCGACACCGACAACGGACGCGCGGCGATAGGCGCATTTGAAGCGCGCCGACCCCCAAGAGTACGGACCAGCGCGCCGGGGGGTCAAACCGGGCCTCATTGACGAGGAATCGGCGAAGTATCAGCGAAGATGGCGGGATGCGACGGATAGCGGCTGCGCTGGTGCTGGTGCCCGCCCTGGTGACGGCCGGCTGCACGGCTTCCAACCGGTCTTCGGCGCCCTCGGCATCGGCGTCGGCGGGTTCGAGTGCGGCCGCTTCGGGCACCTTGGCGTCAGCTGCTGCCACCGCCTCGGGGCCGACCGCGACATCAGCGGCCGCTGGGTCGACTGCCGGCGTCGTGGCGGCGGCCAGTTCTGCGCCGGCCGCCACGCCAGCAGCGTCGACGCCCGCCAAACCGTCTCCGAGTTCCAAGCCGGCAGCCCGGTCGAAAGGCCCGAGCCCCTCGCCGTCCGCCCCTTCGAAGGCCAGCCCCTCGCCGTCCGCCCCTTCGAAGGCCAGCCCATCGCCGTCCAACCCGGCTGGTCAGGTTGAACCCGCCGGCAAGATGACCTTGATCAAGACCATCACGGGTCACCTCGACGAGAAGTCAGTGGTGTCGTCGCAGACCGGACTCTTCTTCGCGCAGAACATGATGTATCTGCACACCATGAACGTGTACGACCGCAACTACCACCTGGTGAAGATCATCCCGGACTCCGTGAACCTGGCGAGCCTCGGGTATCCGCAATATCCGGGCACCTACAAGGGCGCGCCCGTCGAGGCAGCGTTCACGCCCGACCACAAGTACGTGTACGTGTCGAACTACTCGATGTACGGCGCGGCACCGTTCACTCGCGAGGGCTCCGACGAGTGCACGTTGGGCGAGCACTACCCCGACAGCTTCGTCTACCGAATCAACCTCGCGACGTTGACGATCGACCAGGCGATCGAGGTCGGCGCAGTACCGAAGTTCGTCGCTGTCACGCCGAACGGCAAGTATCTGCTGGTATCGAACTGGTGCTCCTACAGCGAAAGCATCGTCGACACCGCGACCGGCAAGGTCGTCACGACGATTCCGCTCGGCCCGTATCCGCGCGGCATCGCGATCGATCCGGTGGGCGGCACGGCGTACGTCGCTGTCATGGGTTCGACGCGAATTGCCGCCATCAACCTCTCGACGTTCGCGGTCAGCTGGATCTCCAACGTCGGCTCAGCGCCGCGGCACTTGGTGATGAGCGCCGACGGTCACTGGCTTTACGCCACGATCAACGGCTCCCGGTTGGTCGACAAGATTTCGCTCATCACCCGCACGGTGGTCGCCAAGGTCGCGACGGGCGCTGCGCCGCGCAGCATGACGATCTCGCCGGATGGCAGCTACATCTACGTCGTGAACTACATGTCCAACACGATGAGCAAGGTGCGCACGAGCGACATGCACGTCTTGCAGACCGTCCCGACGAATCCGAACCCGATCGGCATCACCTACGACAACGCGACGCACCAGGTGTGGGTCGCGTGCTACAGCGGCTCGATCATGGTCTTCCAAGACGCGACGCCAGCGGCTTAGCGCAACTTCGCATCCGGTGTGGTTGTAAGAAGCCGCGAATTCCGCCCTTTCCGCGACCACACGGGATGCGAAGTTGCGGATGGCGGGGAGCTGAGGCGGGACGGCGGGAGGCTGAGCTGCTGCCGTTGCGAGCGTTGGTCCGTAGCGGGCGCAAGAACGCCCGTTGGAGACCAACGGTCAGGCGCCGGCTGGTCCGGAGTCGTGGGCAGCTGCGGTGTGGTCAGCGCCGGCGTTGGCCTTCGACCCACCACGACGACGACCACCGCGACGCGACCGCGAGGCGCCCGACGACTTCTTGGCACCTGACGTCCCCGCATCGTCGGAATTCGCGTGATCCGACTGCGCGGGCTCGGCGCCGTCCGAGTGCGCGTGCTCGGCCCCGTCGGGGTGTTCGACGTGGACAACCTCGCCGGCATCCGCGACAGCATCGGCAGTCGGCTCACCAGCAGGCGACGAGTCGCCGCCTTCAACTACACCCGTCTCGCCGTCAGATGCGGACCGTGCCGCTGCGCCTTGGCCGCCACGACCCCGCGACCCCTTGCCACGCGCAGCCGCTACGACCGCAGGCGTGGGCTTGGAGGTCGGTGCAGGGCGCGATGAGTGGTTGTGCTCGACCAGATCGGTGTGCACGATCACGCCGCGTCCGTTGCAGACCTCGCAGATCTCGGAGAACGCCTCGAGCAGGCCGTTGCCGACGCGCTTGCGAGTCATCTGCACGAGACCGAGCGAAGTGACTTCGGCGACTTGGTGCTTGGTGCGATCGCGACCGAGACACTCGACGAGCCGGCGCAACACCAAGTCTCTGTTGCCTTCGAGCACCATGTCGATGAAGTCGATGACGATGATGCCGCCGATGTCACGCAATCGAAGCTGCCGGACGATTTCTTCGGCGGCCTCGAGGTTGTTCTTGGTGACCGTCTCTTCGAGGTTGCCACCCTTGCCGATGAACCGACCGGTGTTGACGTCGATGACGATCATCGCTTCGGTGCGATCGATGACGAGGTAGCCACCGCTCGGCAACCAGACCTTGCGGTCGAGCGCCTTGGCGATCTGCTCGTCAACTCGGTAGTGGGTGAAGATGTCCTCTTCAGACGTCCACTGCGAGAGCCGCGGCACCAGGTCGGGGGCGACGTGGGCGACGTAGGCCTCGACGGTGTCCCAGTCGGAATCCGCCGACACGACGAGCTGATTGAAGTCTTCGTTGAAGACGTCACGGATGACACGAATCGTCAAGTCGGGCTCGCTGTACAGCAGCGCAGGGGCGTTGGCCGTCTCGGACTTCTTCTGGATGACTTCCCATTGGGCCGCAAGCCGCGCGACGTCACGTGTGAGGTCCTCTTCGGAGGCACCCTCGGCGGCCGTGCGCACGATGACGCCGGCGCCCTCAGGTGTGACCTTCTTCAGGATCGCCTTCAACCGCGACCGCTCGACGTCCGGCAGTTTGCGGCTGATGCCCATCATCGAACCCTCGGGCACGTACACGAGGTAGCGGCCCGGCAGGCTGATCTGGCTGGTGAGGCGGGCACCCTTCTGCCCGATCGGGTCTTTCGTGACCTGGACGACGACAGCCTGGCCTGGCTTCAACGCCGACTCGATGCGACGCGGACCGCCTTCAAGACCGGACGTGTCGAAGTTCACCTCACCGGCATAGAGCACCGCGTTGCGGCCCTTGCCGATGTCGACGAACGCCGCCTCCATGCCGGAGAGCACGTTCTGCACCCGGCCGAGGTAGACGTTGCCGACCATGCGGTTGGTCGAAGCCGTGCTGACGAAGTGCTCGACCAGGATGCCGTCTTCGAGGACGCCGATCTGGGTGCGGTCACCGCGCTGCCGAACGGCCATCACGCGGTCGACGGACTCGCGGCGGGCAAGGAACTCGGACTCGGTGATGACCAGGCCGCGCCGCCCGTGCCCTCTGCCCTGCTCGCGGCCTTCGCGACGGCGCTGCTTCTTGGCCTCGAGGCGGGTCGAGCCTTTGACGCCTTGAACGCCGCCATTGCCGTTGTCGTCGTGGTCGCGAGGCTCGCGGATGCGAACGACAGTGTTCGGCGGATCGTCGGGCGATCGGACTTCGCCCTCACCTGCACCGCGACTGCGGCGACGGCGACGGCGACGGCTGGACGCGGAGCCTTCGCCGTCGTGATCGTCCTGCTGATCGGAGTTATCGGACGGCGAGCCGCTCTCGCCATCGGATCGCGCATCAGTTCGCCCGTCGGTTCGAGCCTCGCCGGACTCGGATGCGTCCCGATCAGTCGAGCCGTCGCTGTTGGTGGCGAACTCGCCGTGGCCGCCCTGCCCGCCACGGCGACCGCGGCCGCCACGACGGCGCCGGCGTGGTGCGCCGGAGCCCTCACTTGTTCCGCCATCGGCGGAGTCCCGAGCTGTGCTGTCGCTGGCCGGCACCGCGTTCTCGGCGCTCGGGGGCTGGAAAAGAAGGGTCGGGATCGCGGCCGGTCGGCTCGGCGCCGAGTCGGGGGCGCCGTGGTCGGCCTGATCGCTGCCGCCGGTCGCCTTCGCTGCCTTGCGAGGCGCCCGCTTGGCCGCCTTCTTGGCTGCAGCTGCCGGCTCGTGCACCGACTGGTCATCGTGGGTCGTTTGCGGCGCGGCCGCGGTCTTCTTGGCCGGACGGCGTCCGCCTCGGGCCGGCGCAGCGGCCGCGTCTGGCACCGACTGCGTGTCGGCGGCAGGCGCCGCTACCGCCTTGGCTGTCCTGGTTCTGGACGCTGCGGCGCGAGGAGCCGCGGTCTTCTTGGCGCTCGTGCGCTTGCGCGCTGTTGTGGACGCTGTTGTGGGACTGCCACCGGACGGGGCGTCCGGGTTGGCGGAGTTGGTGAAGGTATCGGATGGATTGGTGGGCTCGTTCTCGAGCATGCGGAAAAGTCTTCCCGTCGGGCTCCCGGGCGCCGCTTCGTCACCAGTAGAAGATCACTGGCAGGAGCCGCACCGCACAGGAGCAAGTCTGTAGTCGGTCGCTGTGTCCCGGCGATCGGGTCCGGTTGGGCCCGGGCTAGAAAACAGCGCAAGTCTGTGGACGAACGAAGTTCGAAGCGGGCCGGACCTACCGCGTCGCGGGGATTCCCACAGCCGGATCGGCTCCGGCCGCGGCATCCCTGTCGGGCGCCAGCGGGTCGGCGAGCTTGCCAAATTCGTCGAGGTGCCCCTGCGCCAGCCGCAACACCAGAGGGGGAAGCGGCGGCGCCAGGTCACTCACCTGGCGAAGTCCGGCGAGAACGTCGTCTGGCCGAACGGCAGGTGTGAGGTGCCGAACAACCATGTCAAGTATCGCACAGCCGGTCGCGTCAAGGTCCCCGACCACGCCGAGGTGGACGACTGGCAGGCGGGCGTCGAGGGTCCGGCGTCCATCCTTGAGCACTCTCTCGACCGGGATCGACTCGGCCTGAAGGAAGGCCGCGACGGCTACTTGCGCCTCGCGTGGGTCGACCCCGTTGAGGGTTACCTGCCAGTGCGAGGTGTCGATCCGGTCGGGCAACGAGCCGCCGCGCGCCTCGAGCACCTCGATGACGTCGAACCCCGTCGGCAGCGCGGCATCGAGCTCGGACCTCACCTGGGCCGGGTCGCAGACCCGGGTGACGGCAATCTCGAGATACTCGGCTTCGCTAGCCGCCCCCGTCGACGCCGCGCCGACGTAGGAGATCTTCGGGTGCGGCGAGAACCCCGCGCTGAACGCGACCGGCACCTCGGCGCGTCGGATCGCCCGTTCGAACACCCGTTGGAAATCGCGATGGCTGGTGAAGCGGAGCCGGCCTCGCTTGGCGAAGTGAATACGAAGACGCTGGACGGCGGGGGCGACGTCGCGCGCGTCAGGCTGGCGACCCATGTCAGACGACGGTCAACGGCAGCAGCGTGCGGCCGGTCGGCCCGACCTGGATGTCGGTGCCCATGGTGTCGCAGACGCCGCAGTCGAAGCACGGGGTCCAGCGGCAGTCCTCGACCTCGACGTCGGAGAGCGAGTCCTGCCAGTCCTGCCACAGCCAGTCCTTGTCGAGCCCGGAGTCGAGATGGTCCCAGGGCAGCACTTCGGAGCGGTCGCGCTCGCGAGTGGTGTACCAGTCGACGTCGACCGGTTCGTCTGCGAGTGCGACGGTAGCCGCGTTCATCCACCGATCGAACGAGAAGTACTCGCTCCAGCCGTCGAAGCGGCCACCGTCGAGCCAGACCTGCTTGATGATGCGACCAACCCGCCGGTCGCCGCGCGAGAGCAGCCCTTCGACGATGCCGGGTTTCCCGTCGTGGTAACGGAAACCGATCGCTTTCCCGTACTGACGGTCAGTGCGAATCGTGTCGCGCAGCTTCAGCAATCGCGAGTCTGTTGTGGCGTGGTCGAGCTGCGCAGCCCACTGAAACGGCGTGTGCGGCTTGGGCACAAAGCCACCGATTGACACGGTGCAGCCGATGTCACGGCTGCCACTCGCCGTCCGGCCTGCTTGGATCACTTTTCTAGCCAGGTCAGCGATTTGCAGCACGTCGTCGTCGGTCTCAGTCGGGAGCCCGCACATGAAGTACAGCTTCACCCGGCGCCAACCCTGGGCGTATGCAGTGGTCACCGTGCGGATCAGGTCTTCCTCCGTCACCATCTTGTTGATGACCTTGCGCATGCGCTCGCTGCCGCCTTCAGGCGCGAACGTCAGGCCCGACCGGCGGCCGTTACGGGAGAACTCGTTGGCCAGGTCGACGTTGAACGCGTCGACTCTCGTCGAGGGCAACGACAGCGAGGTGTTCGTCCCCTCGTAGCGGTCGGCGAGCTGCTTGGCCAGCGGGCCAATCTCGGAATGGTCGGCGCTGCTGAGCGACAGCAACCCAACTTCTTGAAAGCCGCTTGCCTTCAGGCCTGCATCGACCATCGCGCCGATCGTGTCGATCGACCGCTCGCGTACCGGCCGGGTGATCATGCCGGCCTGACAGAACCGGCACCCTCGTGTGCAGCCGCGGAAGATTTCGACGCTGAACCGCTCGTGAACGGTTTCTGCCAGCGGTACAAGGGGTTTCTTCGGGTACGGCCACGCGTCGAGATCCATCAGGGTGTGCTTCGAAACCCGTGCCGGTATGCCGGCGCGATTCGGGGCGACCGCGTCGATGTGGCCATCACTGCGGTAAGTCACGTCGTAGAAACGGGGCACGTAGATATTGCCGGTGCGGGCCAGTCGCTGCAGTACTTCGTCGCGTCCGCCGGGCGAGCCCTCGCGCTTCCATTCGCGCACGATGTGCGTGATCGCGATGACTGCCTGCTCACCGTCGCCGAGAACTGCGGCATCGATGAAATCGGCGATCGGCTCGGGGTTGAAAGCAGCGTGGCCGCCGGCGATGACCAGCGGGTGCTCGGGCGTTCGATTCGCCGACTCGGTAGGGATGCCGGCGAGGTCGAGTGCGTTGAGCATGTTGGTGTAGCCGAGTTCGGTGGAAAACGAGACGCCGAAGATGTCGAACGCGCCGACCGGTCGATGGGCATCGACGGTGAACTGCGGGATGCCGTGTTCGCGCATCAGGGCTTCGAGATCTGGCCACACCGAGTAAGTGCGCTCGACGAGCACGCCGTCGAGTTCACCCAGCACCTCATAAAGGATCTGCACGCCCTGGTTGGGCAGGCCGACCTCGTACGCGTCGGGGTACATGAGGCACCATCGGACGTCGCATTCGGCCCAGTCTTTGACGAGTGAGTTCAGCTCGCCGCCGACGTACTGGACGGGCTTGCTGACGCTCATCAGCAACGGCTCGAGCCGAGGGAACACCGACTCGGCACTGTTGCTCGACACGACTGAAGAGTAGCTCTAAAGCCCGCCGCTCGAATTTTGCGTCGCCTGCGTCTGGATGTGGACGTTCTGGAGCAGGCCGACAGCCAGCATGCTTGCGAACAGCGACGACCCGCCGTAGGAGACAAACTGCAGCGGAATCCCGGTGACGGGCATGATCCCGAGGTTCATGCCGATGTTCTCGAAGGTCTCGAACGCCAGCCAGCAGACGACGCCACCGGCGATGATCCGGCCGAACAGATCGGGCGCCCGCGAGGCGATCCGCAGCCCACGCCACAAGATGACCGACAACAAGACGATGATCAGCGCCGAACCGAGGAAGCCGAGTTCCTCACCCGCCGTCGCAAAGATGAAGTCGGTGTGCGCGGCGTAGACCGCACCGCTGTTGATCTGTGCGCCATGAAAGAGCCCGCTGCCAGTTAGCCCACCGGACCCGATGGCGAGTTGGGCTTGATGCGCGTTGAAACCCGAGTCACGCAGCACTGACGGCGAGTTCGGATGCAGGTAGGCCGTGATGCGATTTACCTGGTACGGGCTCAGCATGTGCACTTTGACGATCACGATGGTGGCAAACAACATCAGAGTCGTAAGCCCGACCATCCAGCGGGTCGGCACTCCCCCAATCGCGAGCACGCCGAACACGATCGCGACCATCACCAACATGGTCCCGAGGTCGTTTTGCAGCAGTACGAGCAACATCGGAAAACCCATAAGCAGCAGGGCTCTCAAGACATCGAGGTCGCCGATGTCGCGACGATCCTCACGCGCCGAGCTGAACAGCATCGCCACCAACACGATGACGGCGAGCTTCGCGAACTCCGATGGCTGGATCTCTAGCCCGCCGCCGATGCTGATCCATGCCTTGGCGCCGGCCACGCTCGACCCGATCGCGAAGGTGGCGAGCAGGCCGAGGCAGGCAAGTACGTAGATCACCGGCGCGGAGGAACGAATAGCCCGGTAGTCCGCGAGGGTCGCAGCCACCCCCAGCCCCAAGGCAACCGCCAGGAACAGCACCTGGTGCTCGACGACGGCGAATGGATGTGTCGGATTCAGCGGCCGTGTCGCGGCCGCAACCAGCAGGACGCCGATCAGCGACAGGCTGAGCACGGCGGCCGTCAGAACCCAGTCCGACCGGCGCAGCCGTGATTCGCGCGTGAGCATGCCGGCGCTCGATGAGCTCATGCGCCGGGGCCGCGGAGCCGCCCAGTCGCCGATCATCTTCGCTTCACCCGATTCTGTTTCAGCAGTCGCCGTCTCGGGCGCACTGCCGTGGCATCGGCGGCCTGCGTCAGCGGTACCGCAAACACTGCGGGAGCCGCCGACGCCGGCGAGGCCACCGATGCCGCAGCGCCGGCCGTGGGCGAACCCACCGCCGGAGCTTGCGAGCCTGCTGTGGAACTCGGTGTCGGAGAACCCAGTGTCGGAGAACTTGGTGACGGGGAACCTACCTCCGAGGAAGCTGATGCCGCCGGCGCCCCCGCCACCTGCGCGACCTTGGGCAGCGCGATCGGTGGCGCGCCGCCGGGAAGTGCCGGGCCGTGCGCGGCGAACTGATCGTCGGGATTCTTCGGGTTACCGTTCAGGCCCCAGATGCCGTCGTAGATCTGGCGAACCGCGGGCGCCGCCGTGATGCCACCCTGGCCGCCCTGCGAGATCGCCACCACCACGGCGTACTGCGCAGGCTGGCCGGCCGGCCCGCCGTAGGAGGCGAACCACGCAGTGTCGTCCTTCGGCGGAACCTCCGCGGTACCCGTCTTGCCCGCGACCGTGTATTGGTCGAACGGGAACCCGGCAAAGGCCGACGCACCGGTGCCGCTCGGATCGGTCACGACGCCGACCAGCGCCTGCTGGATGTACTGCAGCACCTCCGGCGAGACCTGCAGCTTCGTCGACGGGGCGTTGATGGTCTGGACGAGTTTGCCGTCGGGCCCGACGATCGCCTTCGCCAGCCGCGGTGAGTACAACGTGCCGCCGTTGCCGAGCGCTGCGTAGATGTCAGCCATCTGCAGTGGCGATGCAGTTGTCGTGCCCTGACCGATGGCGACGTTCACCGCTTCACCGATCTGGTACAGCCCGGGGATGTGGTACAGACAGTTGCTGTTGTCGATCGCCTTCTGGTTTGGGTCCTTGTCGGTCTTCGCTTCGGAACACCACAGCGCGTGGTTCTTGGCGTCGTAGTTCTTCAGGTCCTGGCGCGATTCGATGTTGCCGCTCGCATCGATCGGCAGATCGATCCCGGTGTCTTTGCCGAGCTTCCATTCCTTTGCTTCGTTGACGACGAGCTCTTTCGCGTTCGCGCCGGCGAGTTGCCCGTCGGCGTTCCACAGTGCGGCACCGACACCGTCGAAAAACGTGTCACAAGAGATCGTCAGCGCCTGCGCGAAGGTAATCATGCCCTGCGCGCCTTCGTTGTCGAAGTTGTGGAACGTCCGCCCACCCTCGGTCAGTGTCCCCGGGCAGTCATACGTGGCGTCGGGGGTGTAACCACCATGGTCGAGTGCCGCCGCAGTGGTGACGACCTTGAAGGTTGATCCCGGCGCGTACTGGCCCTGAATAGCCTGCGAGAAAAGAGGTTTCCCGGGATTCGCCTGCAGCGACTTGTAGATCGCATCGTCGATCGTGCCGCCGTCCCACACTCCCGGGTCGTACGACGGGTAGTTGGCGGCGGCAATCACGTGACCGGTACGCGTGTCGATAACGACCGCTGCCGCGGCGTCCGCCTTCTGTGTCTGGTTCTTGCCTGAAATGAACTGCGGCTTCGTTCGAGCGGCAGTGACCGCGTCGGCTATCGCTTGTTCTGCGATGCGCTGCACCCTTGCGTCAATGCTCGTGACCACGGTGTCGCCAGGGATGGCCGGTACCTGGCTCAGCGTCGAGACTGGATTGCCAGCGGGCGTTACCGAGAACGTCTCGGTGCCCAGACTGCCTTCGAGATAGTTGTTGTACTCCGCCTCAAGGCCTTCCTGACCAGAGATTCCGCCGATGCTGGCGGCAGTCTCCAATGCCGTGGCGGCGGCGGCGTTCTTCTTCTTCGCGGCGTCGATGTCGGACTGGCTGATCTTTCCGACGTGTCCGATCAACTGAGCCGCCGACGCGTTGTCGGGGGCCGGGTAGTTGCGAACCTCCTCGATCTGCGCGGTTACTCCGGGGTACAGCTCCTGCTGCTCGAGAACGCGCAGCGCCACCTGCGTCGCCTTCTGAGTACCCGCGGGGGTGGTGTTGTCGATCGTGATGAGCGGGATCGGCTGCAGCGGCGAGCCAGTCCAGCAGCCGGGATTCTTCGTCGGCGCGGCTTTGCCGTAGTCGAAGTAGTCGCACAGCGTGGCAGTGGCGTCGAGCGTCGCAGCAGGTATCCCGAGCACAGCTGACAGCCGCTGCATTTCCTGAACGCGGGCGGGATTGGCTATCGGGTTCTTCAACGTGCCGAGGTTCGCCTTCGGCAACGCGGTGCTCAACGCAGAGACGACAAGTGCACTGTCGTTGCGTGCGAGCGGATTGCCGACGTCGTCGACAATCGCGCCCCGGGGAGCAAGGGTGCGGACCACACTGGTCGCATCGGCGTTCACGGCCGCCACGTACTGGGAGCCGGCGAGGGCCTGCATGTACCAGAGGCGGCCGAGCAGGGTAATCGGCAGCGAGAACACCAGGACGCCGAGAATGATCAGCCGCAGCCCTGAGCGATCGTTCATTTCCGGGTCACCTGCGACACTTCATTTCCGGGTCACCTGCGGCTCCGCCCGCCTGGTCAAGGACATGACCCACGGTACGACGAACGGCGCGAGCAGGACGTCGTAGAAGATCGAGAACGGCAGGCTGCTCAAGATCGTGTGCGCGTCGACTCGACCGTCGCTCAACAATCCACCAAGCGCGCCGTACAGCAAAGTCGCGACCGCGGCCGCAGCTCCCACGGCGACGAGCGCCAGCAGAACGGAGTCTTGCGCTTCGTCGTGCACGAGGCCGACCAGGTACCCCGCCAGACAAAAGACCAGCGCGTACCGGCCGATCAGGTGGTCAGCCGGCGGCAGGACGTCCGCCGCGAGACCGGCGAGAAATCCAGTGACCGCTCCCCCGACCGGGCCGAGTACGAGCGCGATCGCGGCGACGACGAGCACCAGCAGGTTGGGCGGCGAACCGGGCAGATTCAGCGGATTGAAGAGCACCGCGTCAACAACGCAGGCGAGCAGGACGAGGACGACGATGAGTGCCGCGCGCGGAATCTCAGCCATGGGACGCCGATGCAGTGGGGGTAGTACTCGGAGATCCGGTCGGCGTCACACTAGGTTTCGGCGGCGTCGGCGTGACGCTCGGTGTCACGGTCGGCTTCGGGCTCACCTTTGATGTCGGCGTTGCGCTCGGCGACCGGCTCGGCTTCGCGGTCGGCGTCGAACTGAACGAGACGGTGGGTGTGAACGACGCCAGTGGAGAAGCCGTCACCGTGGCGGTCGCCGTCGCTGTGGTCGTGACAGTGACGGTGGGCAGCGGCGGCGCGAGTAACGCATCGCGCGGGTCGACACGCGGCGGCTCGACAACGACGCCGACGAGATCGAGCGTGCTGAAGTCGACGTACGGCTTGACCTCGCCGGTCTGCACGTCGCCCGCGAGCGGGTTGGTCGCCGAGATCACGCTGCCGACCGGCACGCCCCACACGAACGGTGTCTGGTCGAGAGATCCCTGTGTTACCAGGCCATCGCCGGTCTTTACGCGGGCCGTCGGGTCGAGCATCTCCAGGCTCATCGCCGAGCGGCCGTGGCCCGACACAACTCCCATGGCGTTGTTGGGCAAGCGGACGCCGACGTTGAACTCAGGGTCGATCGCGAGCAACACCGTCGACGTCGTCGAGCCGACGACCTTCAACCGTCCAACGAGACCATCGCCGTTCAGGACCGTCATGTTCTCTTTGAGTCCGTCGCTCGACCCGGCGTCAATGGTCGCCGTCCACTCGAATCCGTTTGTTGCACTGACCGCAATCACCTGCGCGTAGAGCAACTTGTACTGGCCTACGGCCGACACGTGTAGCAGTTGCTCGAGCTCGTTTTCGCGCGAGGTGTCGAACGGCTGCAACTTCAGCTGCTGCTGAAGGGTGGCAACTTCCTTCTGCAGATCGGTGACCTTCTTGTGATTGCTTCCGATGTCTCCGACGGCCTGAACGGCGTGCCGCACCGGCCGCACCACATCGGCGGCGGCACGTTCAACCGGCCCGAAAACTGAGGACGCGGTACGGCGAATGGAACCGAAGAATCCCCCGCCACGCGATCGGTAGTCGAGGGTGATCAAGGTGAATGCGGTCAGCAGCAGCAACGCGAGGACGACGCGGGTGCGGCGACTATCCCTCACAAGCGCACGCGGCGATTCATGAAGACCTCAGACGTGTTGCGCGACACCAGGACCGGGGTCGGTGCGTCAGCGACCGCGCGGCTCGGAGATGAGAACCTGCTGCAGGGCCTCGAACTCCTCGATGCACTTGCCCGATCCCATTGCCACCGAGTCGAGCGGCCGCTCGGTGATGTGGATCGGCATTCCGGTCTCGTGCCGCAACCGCTCGTCGAGGCCCTTGAGCAACGCGCCACCACCGGTGAGCACGATGCCGCGGTCCATGATGTCGCCAGCAAGTTCGGGCGGACATTTGTCGAGCGTTGTCTTCACTGCATCGACAATGGCGTTGACCGGTTCGTCGATCGCCTTACGAATCTCGGCTGCACTGACGACAATCGTCTTCGGCAATCCGCTCACGAGGTCGCGACCGCGAATCTCTGCATGCGGTTCGTCGGGCGCGGGGAACGCCGAGCCGATCGCCATCTTGATTTCCTCGGCGGTTCGCTCGCCGAGCATCAACGAGTATTCCTTCTTCACGTAGTTGATGATCGAACTGTCGAGCTCGTCACCGCCGATGCGGATGGACTGGCTGGTGACGATGCCACCAAGGGAGATGACGGCAACCTCGGTCGTGCCACCACCGATGTCGACGACCATGTTGCCGGTGGGCTCGTGCACCGGCAGGCCGGCACCGATCGCCGCCGCCATCGGCTCTTCGATGATGTAGACGCGTCGCGCGCCCGCCGCATAGCCGGCGTCCTTCACCGCTCGTTGCTCAACACCGGTGATACCGCTCGGCACGCACACGACGACGCGGGGCCCGCGGGCGAGGTAACGGCGGCGGTGCACCTTCTGAATGAAGTAGCGCAGCATGCGCTCCGTCGTGTCGAAGTCGGCGATGACGCCGTCCTTCAGCGGACGAATCGCGACGATGTTGCCCGGCGTCCGGCCAATCATCCGCTTGGCCTCGATGCCGACCGCCAAAATGCCGCCGGTGTTGGTGTTAATGGCCACCACGGACGGCTCGTTCAAGACGATGCCGCGACCGCGGACGTAGACCAGCGTGTTGGCGGTGCCGAGGTCGACGGCCATGTCCCGGCCGAGGAACGACATGTTGGAGGCCATGGATGCTGCAAACCTTCCGATCGACGCACACGAGAACTGGACTGCTGGACAGCCTGGCCATGCTACGCGGTGACCCACCACCTCGGCCAAAACGACAGGAGCGCTCTCAGCCCCCGCCCAGCTTGTGGCCGGATCGATCGCGAGGCGGGACGGCGGGGGGCTGGGCTAGGCCGATAGCTGCGGGAAGAAGAGGGCGACCTCGCGGGCTGCCGACTCCGGCGAGTCCGAACCGTGCACCAGGTTCTCCGTGACGATGAGTCCGAAATCTCCCCTGATCGTGCCTGATGGTGCTTTCACCGGGTCGGTCGGGCCCATCATCGCCCGCCACGTCTCGATCGCCCGCGGACCTTCGACTGCCGCGGCGACCAGCGGTCCTGAGGTAATGAAGCCGATCAGCGACTCGAAGAACGGCTTGCCGAAGTGCTCGGCGTAGTGCTCCTCCGCCGTCTCGCGGTCAAGGGTGCGCAGTTCGAGGGCAACCAATCGCAGGCCCTTGCGTTCGAGGCGGTCGAGAACCTCACCGACCAGCCCACGTCGAACGGCGTCGGGCTTCACGAGGACGAGCGTGCGCTCGAGGGTGTCTGTCACGGCGCGGAGCCTACCGAGGCAACTCACACCCGCACGCGCCGGGCGTCATCGCAGCAGCAGGATGCCGAGACGTCGGGTCGAGACCGCGATCCCGACGAGGCCCATCACAAGTAGGTACGCGAGATTCGCTAGCAGGCCCGGCCCGACATGGCCCAGAGTCAGCGATCGCTGGACGTCAACGGCTTGGTAGAGCGGGGTCCAGCGAACGATGTCGCCGATCACCTGCGGGTAGGTGCTCAGCGGATAGAACGTCGCCGAGAACAAGAACATCGGGAGCAGGGCCAGGGTGACCCACTCGAAGTCCTGCCAGCTGCGCATGAACGTCGTGCACGCCATGCCGCACGCAGCGAACGCGAGGCCTTCCAAGAGCGCGAAGGGCAGGCAGAGCAACGCCCACCACGAATGCAACAGGCCCATGCTGATCATCACGATCAGAAAGGCCGTTGAGTAGATCATGCCTCGGGCCAGCGCCCAGGTGATCTCGCCGGTCGCGACATCGAGCGGGCCGAGGGGTGTCGCAAGCACTGCGTCGTAGATCTTCGCGTACTTCATCTTCCAGAAAATGTTGAACGTCGAGTCGTAGATCGCACCGTTCATCGTCGACGACGCGAGCAGTGCAGGAGCAACGAACGCGGTGTATCGAACCGCATGGCCGCCTACCGAAATCGCCGGCACCAAGTGCCCGAGGCCCACGCCGATCGACAGCAGGTAGAACACCGGCTCGAAGAATCCGGACACGATAATGAGCCAGGAGTGTTTGTAGACCATCAGGCTGCGCTCGACGAGCGTGTGGCCTCGCCGTCCGCCCATTCCTGTCAACGCATCGAACGGGATCACCCGCGCAACCAACGTGGCCATCTCAGACCCCCAGCTTGCGGCGGTAGATCCGCAGCGCGATGACGAAGCCCACTACCGCCCATGCGACGAGGCAGGCAACGTGGCCGAGCGCGGCGGGCACATCTACATGGCCAAGTGTGAGTGCGCGGCTGAGTTCGACGCCATGCCACAACGGCGTCGCATAGGCGACCCACCGGAACACGACAGGCAACTGCGAAACCGGGAAGAACGTGCCAGAGAACAAGAACATCGGCACGATCCCGAATCTGTTCAAAGCGGCGAAGCCGTTGTCGTGCTCGCGACTGGCGGCAAAGGCCACGACCGGACACGCGAACGCGAGTCCGATGAGGATGCAGGCCGGGAAAGCCAACAACGCAAGAGGGGATCGCACTCCCCCGAACAACGTCACCACACCGAGGTACACACCTGACGCCATCGCGGTGCGGGTCGCAATCCACATCACGTGACCGATAAGGATGTCGAGCGGCATCAGCGGTGTCGCGGCCATCGCGTGATAGATGCGTAGCCACTTAAACGACGCGAACACAGGGAACGTCGACTCACCCACGGCTATCTGCATCGCAGTCGCTGCGAGCAGACCAGGGCCGATGAACTGCAGATATGTGACACCACCGATAGCCGAGCTTCGGTGCACGAGCGATCCGAGACCGACACCCATCGCAGTGAGGTAGAGCACCGGGGTCACGACCGTGGTGATGACACTGCCGCGCCATGTGCGACGGTATTGCGCTACCCAGTACGCGTAGGAGCGCAACGCAGGCAGCCCCGCGAGCGACGCGGTGGTCATGTCAGTCGACCAGCGTGCGGCCGGTGAGCCGCAGGAAGACGTCCTCGAGGGTGCTGCGTCGGACCAGCATCGACAAGGGGACGACACCGCGATCGTGCACGGCGTCGACACACGCGTCACCGTCGTCGGTGTAGACCAGTATGCGGTCGGGAAGCACCTCGAGCCGATCAGCAAGGCCGACCAACTTGTCCGCTGCTGTCTCGTTGTCGCCAAGTGGGAACCGGACCTCGACGACGTCACGGCTGGAGTACTGATTGATGAGCTCGCGGGGCGACCCGGACGCCGCAATCTTTCCCTTGTCCATCACGACGAGGCGGTCGCACAGTTGCTCGGCTTCGTCCATGTAGTGGGTGGTGAGGACGAGCGTGACACCCTGTTGTTTCAGCCGGAACAACCTGTCCCACACGACGTGGCGAGCCTGCGGATCGAGGCCAGTGGTCGGTTCGTCGAGCAGCAGCACGTCGGGTGAATTGATGAGCGAGCGCGCAATCGTCAGCCGACGCTTCATGCCCCCGGAAAGCGGGTCGACCTTGTCGTCGGCCCGGTCGAGCAGCTGGACGAACTCGAGCAGCTCGTCGGCCCGCTCCCGAGTCACCGCACGCGACAGCCCAAAGTACCGACCGTAGATGAGCAGGTTCTCTCGCACGGTCAACTCGAGGTCGAGGGTGTCCTGCTGCGGTACCACGCCGAGACGCGCGCGGATCTGCGGCCCGTCGCGGCGCGGATCGAGCCCCAGAATCAGCAGGGTGCCTGCTGTAGGCGGCGACACGCAGCCGATCATCCGCATCGTTGACGACTTGCCTGCGCCGTTCGGCCCGAGGAATCCGAAAGCCTCGCCCGGCTCGACGTCGAGGTCGATGCCGTCAACGGCCACGAAGTCGCCGAACTTCTTGACCAAACCGCGGGCATGGATCAGCGCCTGCGGTTGCGAATCGGTCATTCTTTGACGCTACCCCCGAGCGCCCGTTCTACCCCAACCGTTTAGACGCCGTAGCTACCTTAGATCGGCTCGAGGCAGGCATCGGCGTGGGCGGCCTGCCGACGTACGCCTCGAACTGCTTCGCGCGACCCAGCGCAGCATCGCCCAAGCGGATGCACACGACCCAAAGCACAGCGAAGATGCCACCGATCACAAACATCACGGGGACGACGAAGCCGCAGGCAATGGCGAGCACCTGCAGCACGCCACCCGCGAGGTAGGCCCACGGTCTGCGAATCATCCCGGCGATCACGATGCATCCGACCGCGAGCGCACCGCCTACCGACAGCGCCGCGGCAATCGAAACGTGGTCCTGCACGATCGCGACGATGATGGCGAGCCAGAACACGACAACTTCCATGGCAAGCACGCTCGACGTCAGGCGTCGCTTGCCCTTGACAGCATCGCGGTACATCCGCGCGACGTCGTCGCCGTCATACTCCGACGGCGGGAGCGGCGGGCCACCCATCGGGCCGCCTACTTGCGCACTCATCGCAGCTTCAGCAGCCGGCGAGCTTCACCCGCGGTCACGACGGAGCCGGTAATCAGTACTCCCCCTCCGCCGAACTCGCCCTCGTCGTCCTCATCCGCTCGTTCGACGGCGATGCTGATCGCTTCGTCAAGATGAGTCGCGACGTCGACCCGATCGGCACCAAAAATGTCGACCGCTATTGCAGCCAGGTCATCGGCCGGCATCGAACGACTCGAACTGTTCTGTGTGATGACAACGTGCGCAAGAAACCCCTCGAGTACCTCGAGCATGCCGTCGGCATCTTTGTCACCCAGCACGGCAACGACGCCAACCAGGCGGCGAAACGCGAACGACTCCGCGATCGCGGCCACGGTTGCGCGAGCGCCTGCCGGGTTGTGGGTTGCATCGACGAGAATCGTGGGCGAGGTTCGCACCACCTCGAGACGACCGGGCGACTGCACGGTCGAGAACGCGGCGCGCACGAGATCGGCGTCGAGCGGTTCGACGACTCCCGCAAAAGCCTCGACGGCAGCGAGCGCACACGATGCATTCGACGCTTGGTAGCCGCCGTACAGCGGCAAAAACACCTCGTCGTAGACGCCGTGCAGACCCCGCAACGCGAGTACTTGCCCACCAACTGCGTTCTCGCGTCTGATCACGCCGAACTGAAATCCCTCGCGAAGCGCCTCGGCGCCAACAGACTCTGCCGTAGACACGATGACGTCGATCGCGTCGGGGTGTTGCGCGGCGACGATCACCTGCTGGTCGGGCTTGATGATGCCGGCCTTCTCGGCGGCGATAGCGGAGATCGTGTCGCCCAGATAGGCCATGTGGTCGAGGTCAACGGGCGTGATTACTGACACGGGCGCGTTCACGATATTCGTTGCGTCGAGCCGACCGCCTAAGCCGACCTCGACAACGGCGACGTCGACAGGGGCATCCGCGAAAGCCGCGAATGCCATCGCGGTGACCGCCTCAAAGAACGACAGCCGGATGTCACCCTTGCTGTCAGCGAGCTCGAGGAAATGCGCGAGCTCGTCGTAGGTCTGGACGAAGAGTGCAGCACTGATCGGTTCACCGTCGATCGCGATGCGTTCGGTGATGGACTCGAGGTGCGGGCTGGTGAAGCGGCCAGTACGCAGGTCAAGTGAACGCAGCAGGGCATCGATCATGCGGGACGTCGATGTCTTGCCGTTGGTACCGGCGATATGCACCGATGGGTAGGCCAGGTGCGGATCGCCCATCAGATCCATAAGCGCGGTCATGCGCCCGGGCTTCCACTCGATGCGCGACTCGGGCCAGCGCGCGAGCAACTCGTTCTCAACACGTTCCAGTTCGAGCGCCTGCTCGCTCATCGGAGCAATCATTGCTGCGACTGGGCAGGAGGCAGTGCATCAGGTGGAAGGGCATCGAGTTGTCCCCGCAGCCGTTCGACTTCGGCCTGGGCGTCACGCAGGCGGGCGCGGATCTTGTCGACCACCGGTGCCGGCGCTTTCGCGATGAATGCTTCGTCGGCCAGCTTCGCCTCTGCGAGCACAACCTCGTCCACCGCGACGTCGAACGCCTTGGTGAGGCGGGCGCGTTCCTTGCCGATGTCGATCGTGCCCGACAGATCGAGAGCGACCCGCACCGCGCGCCCGCTGTGGCCAACCACGACGGCGGCCGTTTCGTGAAAGCCGTCGGTCGGTATCTGCAGTCGCGCAAGAGACCGGATCTGGTCCTCGAACGGCGCGAGCGCACCGTTCGTGAGCCCGTCAATGTGCGCCGGAACCCGTTGCGCCGGCCGAAGGCCCTGCTCGGCGCGGAACCGCCGAACCTCAGTGACGACCGCCTGCAGTTGCGTGATGAGTGCCTCGGCCGGCCCGTCGACCGTCGTCCCATCGACCAAGGCAGCTGCGCCGCCGGTCACGAGACCGGTCGGCCACGCTGCGAGCACGACGGTCTCGCGGGCGGTCAAGGTGGTCCACAATTCCTCTGTCACGAAGGGGATCACTGGATGCCACAGTCGTAGCAGCACGTCGAGAACGTGGCCCAGCACGCGGCGGGTGGCCGTCGCCTCGACGCCGCCCCTTTCGAGAGGCAACTTCGCCAACTCGAGGTACCAGTCGCAAAGCTCATCCCAGGTGAAGTGGTAGAGCGCGTCGCACGCCTTGGCGAACTGGAAGTCGTCGAAGTACCCGTCGACGTCAGCTGCGGTGCGGACCAACCTCGACAGGATCCAACGTTCAGTCGCCGGCAACGTCTCGAGATCGGGCAACGGACCCTCGACCGTGGCGCCGTTCAGAATCGCGAACCGCGTTGCGTTCCAGAGCTTGGTGATGAAGTTGCGGCCGCCCTGCGCCAACTCTTCACTGACCGGGATGTCGGACCCCGGTGAGGCGCTGCGGGCAAGCGTGAAACGCGCTGCATCGGCGCCGTACGTGTCGATCCACTCGAGTGGATCAATGCCGTTGCCCGCCGACTTGCTCATCTTGCGGCCGCGGTCGTCGCGCACCAGACCAGTGAGCGCAACCGTACGGAACGGCACCGAGCCTTCGGGGCCTCGGTCGGCCATCGCATACAGGCCGAACATCATCATTCGCGCAACCCAGAAGAAGATGATGTCGTAGCCCGTGAGCAGCACAGACGTGGGATAGAACTTCTCGAGGTCGGGCGTCTCAGCAGGCCAACCCAAGGTCGAAAAAGGCCACAGAGCCGAAGAAAACCAGGTGTCGAGGACGTCCTCGTCCTGTCGCCAACCGTCGCCGCTCGGCGGCTCGTCTTCCGGACCGACGGCCACCACCTCGCCGTCCGGCCCGTACCAGACCGGGATCCGGTGTCCCCACCAGAGCTGTCGCGAGATGCACCAGTCGTGCATGTTGTCGACCCAGTCGAAATAGTTGCGCGCCATCTCGGGCGGATGGATCGTCACCCGACCGTCGCGCACCGCATCGCCAGCCGCCTTCGCCAACGACTCGACCTTCACGAACCATTGCAGCGACAACCGCGGTTCGATCACGGTGTCGCATCGAGAGCAGTGACCAACGGAATGTATGTAGGGCCGCTTCTCGGCGACAATCAGGCCGAGTTCGCGTAGCGCTGCTGTGACTGCCGGCCGTGCCTCGAACCGGTCGAGACCCTTGAAGGGTCCGTGCGCAGTAATCACACCGCGCTCGTCGAGCACGGTGATCGCGGGCAAGCCATGGCGCTGGCCGATCTCGAAGTCGTTCGGATCGTGCGCCGGTGTCACCTTGACAGCACCCGTGCCGAACGCGGGATCGACGTGCTCGTCGGCGATGATCGGTATACGCCGCCCGGTCAGCGGCAACTCGATCTCGGTACCGACGAGGTGCGCGTAGCGGGGGTCGTCCGGATGCACGGCCACCGCGGTGTCGCCCAGCATCGTCTCGACCCGCGTCGTCGCGACAGTGATCGGTCCGTAGGAAATCGAGATCAGTTCGCCCTCGTCGTCGGAGTGGTCGACCTCGATGTCCGAAAGCGCGGTCAGGCACCGCGGACACCAGTTGATGATCCGCTCGGCGCGATAGATCAGGGCGTCGTCGTAGAGGCGCTTGAAAATCGTGCCGACGGCGCGCGACGACCCGGCGTCCATCGTGAAGCGCTCTCGCGACCAGTCGACGCCGTCGCCCAGGCGACGCATCTGACCGAGGATCCGGCCGCCGTACTCCGCCTTCCACTGCCACACCCGCTCGACGAAGCCCTCCCGTCCGAGGTCGTCGCGCGAGATGCCTTCCTTGCCAAGCTCGCGCTCGACCACGTTCTGGGTGGCAATCCCGGCGTGATCCATGCCGGGCAGCCAGAGCGTCTCGTAACCCTGCATGCGCCGGCGCCGGGTCACGGCGTCCATCAGCGTGTGCTGGGGCGCGTGGCCCATGTGCAGCTGGCCGGTGACGTTCGGAGGCGGCAACACGATGGTGAACGGCGGCTTGTCGCTGGTCGCGTCGGCGGTGAAGTACCCGCGCTCGACCCAGCGCTCGTAGAGCTTGGTCTCGACCGAGGCAGGCGAATAGACCGAGGACAGGCCGGACGGCGTGTTGTCGGCAGAGCCGGCAGAGCCGGCAGAGCCGGCCAGGTCGGCCAGGTCGGCAGGGTCGGTCGCAGTCACACCGCGCAGTCTAGGGATTCTGAGACTGCGACCACGAACCGGTTCAAAGCCCCTTAAGCGCTCAACCCGACCGGCCGAAGGTACTCATGGTGTCCCATGACCGGGCTCACCAGAGGAGATGGCGATGCGGGGCAACCAGACGACACAAGAGGTCCCTCAGTCGTCGTTCGCAATGACGATCTTGCCCGGAGCTGCTCCTGCGCGCGTTCGCAAGGAGCGCGCCCCCAAGGACGAGGCGCCTGCGCAGCCAAAAGAACCGCGAGCACCGAGGTTCACGCTGCGCGCCCATAAGGAAGCGCCGGCCGTCGACGTCGCCCCGCCTTTCGAAACAGCGCAGCCCTTCGAGACCGCCGAGCCCGTCGAAGTAGCCGCGCCTGTCGAGTTCGCGCCGCCCGCGGCCGAGGCGTTCAGTCCGCCGCCGCCCCCGGCGCAGTTCAGCCCGCCGCCGCCCGCACAGTTCGTCCCGCCGCAGCCTCAGTTCACCCCAACCGCCGACCGCTTCGGCCAGGTATCCCCGTCGCCAGTGCACGAGGAGCCCGCGGTGTCGGGTTGGTACGCGCCGGTCGACGCGCCTGCACCCGAGGCACCCGCGGCCGACTACCCGCCGCCGACTGCCTACCCGATGGCACCGGGTTACCCGCCCCAGCCGCCGTACGCCGAGCAGTCGCACTTTGGCTACCCCCAGCAGGCCGTCCCTCAGCAGGCCGACCCCCAGCAGTACGCCGGGAACCCGAACCTGAGCTTGTTTGCGCCGCCGCCGCCCGCCGGGTCGTGGGTGCCGCAGCACGCGGCGCCGGGCGCAGGTATCAGCAATTCAGGACGCAGCACTGGAGCCAAGATCCTCATTGGCGTCGGGATCGTGTTGGGCGTGATGGTCCTGATCGCGGTCGCGATTCCGGTGTTCTTGTCTCAGCGCCAGCCCGCCAACCGCAACGTCGTCCTGCCCACAACCTTGATCGACGCGCAGCGAATCACCGGTGACCCGAATCTGGACGCCGAAACCGCCCAAGGCGTCAGCGCCATGCAAAAGGTCGTCCCGGGAGGCTCCCAAACGCAAGCGGCCTACTACGGCCTCGATGGCGCTCCAACCTTCATGGTTGTCGCGGGCAAGCTCGCGCGGAAACCGACGTCCGGGGATGTGAAGACGTATTTCACCCAGGGAACGGCGTCGGACGATCCGGTGCTCACCAAGCTGGGTAGCGGACCGTTCGGCGGAACGCTGGAGTGCGGAACATCGACCGTCGGAGGCGTGGCGCTGACCGAGTGCGCCTCGCTCGACAACGCAGCGGCTGTCCTGGTGATGGCCGGCCACGTGACCCCGACCCAGCTCGCAACGATGACGCGCCAAATCCTCGAACAGATCGAGACAAAGGGCTAGCCGACCAGCTCGCCTGACTGCCGGCACGGCATACGCTCAGGCATGACTTTCAAGACGATCATCGAGCCCTTTCGCATCCACAGCGTCGAACCGCTGCACCTCACGACTGAAGATGAACGGCGGACGGCGATCAGCGCGGCCGGGTACAACCTGTTCAATCTGCGGGCTGCGGACGTTCTCATCGACCTGTTGACCGACTCAGGCACCGGCGCGATGTCGCGCGACCAATGGGCTGGTATCCAGCGCGGCGACGAGAGTTACGCCGGCTCACCGTCGTGGTTCGTGTTTCGCGACAGCGTCCGCGAACTCTTCCCGTTCGAGCATGTGATCCCGACGCACCAAGGCCGCGCGGCGGAGAAGATCCTGTTCACCGCGGTCGGAGGCGCTGGCAAGACGGTGCCGAACAACACCCACTTCGACACGACGAGGGCGAACGTCGAGTACTCGGGTGCGCGCGCCGTCGACCTGGTCATTGCCGAGGGCCGAGACCCGCAAGCCGACCACCCGTTCAAGGGCAACATGGATCTCGAGGCCCTCGACGCGCTGCTCTCTGCGGCGCAGCCCGGTGAGATCCCGCTGGTCATGGTGACCATCACGAACAACTCCGGTGGCGGGCAACCTGTCTCGATGGCGAACCTGCGCGGCGTCCGGGAAATCTGCGACAGGTACGGCCTCCCGCTGTTTCTCGACGCGTGCCGCTTCGCGGAGAACGCGTGGTTCATCAAGACGCGCGAGCCTGAGTTCGCGGACGCAACCGTGCCCAACATCGTCCGCGAAATGGCGAGCCTCGCCGACGGCATGACGATGAGCGCGAAGAAGGACCCGCTCGGCAACATCGGCGGCTGGCTGGCCATGAACGATGACGCTCTCGCCGCCAAGTGCCGCACGCTGCTGATCCTCACCGAGGGCTTCCCGACCTACGGCGGACTAGCCGGCCGCGATCTCGAAGCGTTGGCACAGGGCCTGCGTGAAGCCGTCGACCACGACTACCTGCGTTACCGGATCCGGTCGACGGCCTACCTCGGTGAGGCGCTGCACGCGGCGGGCATCCCGGTGGTGCGACCGATCGGTGGGCACGCCGTGTACATCGACGCGCGCGCGTTCCTGCCACACATCCCGCCGCTGCAGTACCCAGGTCAGTCTCTGGCGATCGCGCTGTACGAGACCGGCGGTGTGCGCGGGTGCGAGATCGGCACCGTCATGTTCGGCCGCCAGCCCGACGGGACGGAGGTGCCGGCGTCTCTCGACCTCGTACGGTTGGCGATCCCGCGGCGTACCTACACGCAGAGCCACATCGACTACACGATCGAGGTCTGCGAGGCGGTGGCAAAGCGCGCGGGCGACCTGCGCGGGATGCGGATCGTCGAGGAGCCACCAACGTTGCGGCACTTCACCGCAACCTTCGCGCCCCTGCCAAACGATTAGGCGGCGAGCGTGAAGTCCAGCGCGCTCTCTTGCGAGCGCAGGACTTCAACGCTTCGAAAGGCTAGGCGGTCTTTTCACGCCGTTCACGCTTGACCGCTGCTGCCGACTCACGCGGCACCAGGGTCGGGATGACCTTGTCGAGCACGACCTCGCGGTTGATGAGCACGCGGGCGACGTCCTTGCGGCTCGGGATGTCGTACATCACCGACAGCAAGACTTCTTCCATGATGGCGCGAAGGCCACGCGCACCGGTGCCCCGCAGGATCGCTTGATCGGCGATGGCTTCGAGGGCTTCTTCGTTGAACTCGAGCTCAACCGAGTCGAGATCGAAGAGCCGCTTGTACTGGCGCACGAGTGCGTTCTTCGGCTCTGTGAGGATCCGGATCAGTGCCTCGCGATCGAGGTTCGCGACTGTCGTGATGACCGGCAACCGCCCGATGAACTCCGGGATCATGCCGAACTTCAGGAGGTCTTCCGGCATCACATCGGCGAACGCGTCGACCGCGTCGGCGTCGCGCTTGGTGTGCAGGGTGGCGGCGAAGCCGATGCCCTTCTTACCAACGCGGGATTCGATGATCTTCTCGAGACCGGAGAACGCGCCACCGACGATGAACAAGACGTTGGTCGTGTCGATCTGGATGAATTCCTGATGGGGATGCTTGCGGCCACCCTGCGGCGGCACACTCGCCGTCGTCCCTTCAAGGATTTTGAGCAGCGCCTGCTGCACACCCTCGCCGGAGACGTCACGGGTGATCGAGGGGTTCTCGCTCTTGCGGGCGATCTTGTCGATCTCGTCGATGTAGATGATGCCGGTCTCGGCCTTTTTGACGTCGTAGTCAGCAGCCTGGATCAGCTTCAGCAGGATGTTCTCGACGTCCTCGCCGACGTAGCCGGCTTCGGTCAGTGCCGTGGCATCAGCAATCGCGAACGGCACGTTCAGCATGCGCGCGAGCGTCTGCGCCAGGTATGTCTTGCCGCAACCGGTCGGGCCGATGAGCAAGATGTTGGACTTGGCGAGCTCGACGTTGTCGCTGCCGGTGCGCGACTCTTTGCCCGAGGCCTGGATCCGCTTGTAGTGGTTATAGACCGCGACCGACAGGGCCTTCTTCGCGATGTCCTGGCCGATGACGTACTGCTCGAGAAAGTCGTAGATTTCGCGGGGCTTCGGTAGCTCGTCCCACTTCAGATCGGCGGACTCCGAAAGCTCTTCCTCGATGATCTCGTTGCACAGGTCGATGCATTCGTCGCAGATGTAGACGCCGGGGCCCGCGATGAGCTTCTTCACCTGCTTCTGGCTCTTTCCGCAGAAAGAGCACTTGAGCAGGTCGCCGCCGTCACCTATGCGTGCCACCGGATGCGTCTCCTGACCGTCGGACCTGCCGTATGGGACTGCCGTATAGGAATGTGGGGTCGGACTGCGGAACCAATCGGACTAGCTGCTCGTACTCGGTGGTACAGCGGTACTTCGAAGGTACCGCTTCAGGCCCCGCTGGGGGTCGGTTACGGCGTGTCCGGCTGGCTGCCGGGGCGCCTCTTGGCTCGCCGCCGTTATTTTGCGGCCGCGAGGGTGAGCTTGCGGCTGACAATGACCTCGTCGATCAACCCGTACTCGACGGCTTCCTCGGCGGTGAGGATCTTGTCGCGCTCGATATCGATCCGAACCTGGGCCTCTGTGCGCCCGGTGTGCTTGGCCAGCATGAACTCCAGCAGGGCGCGCATCCGGAGGATCTCCCGGGCGGCGATCTCGATGTCGCTTGCCTGCCCGCCGGCCTCGCTGGACGGCTGGTGGATCAAGATCCGCGAGTTCGGCAGCGCTATCCGCTTGCCCTTGGCGCCGGCCGCCAGGATGACCGCCGCCGCTGACGCCGCCTGGCCCATGCAGATCGTCTGCACCTCGGGGCGGATGAACTGCATGGTGTCGTAGATCGCGGTGAGCGCGGTGAAGGATCCGCCGGGTGAGTTGATGTAGAGCTGGATGTCACGGTCGGGATCCATCGACTCGAGCGTCAGCAGCTGGGCCATGACGTCGTTCGCGGACACGTCATCGATCTGGACGCCGAGGAAGATGATCCGCTCTTCGAACAACTTCGTGTACGGGTTGTGGATCCGGTCGCCGGTACTGGTGCGCTCCCGGAACTCGGGAATGATGTACCGGCTCTCGGGACGCATCGCGCCGGCAAGGCTGCGCGCACGATCGGCGGTGACGTCGAACAGATCAGGTGGCACGTACGAGTTCACGGAAAGGTCCTCGCTCTTCAGGAGACCGCGGTGGTCTCGGTAGGAACCTGGCGGGCGCTGCGCACCACGTGGTCGACGAAGCCGTAATCCTTCGCCTCTTCGGCGGAGAACCACCGTTCGCGGTCGGAGTCTTTCTCGATCTGGTCGACGGTCTGGCCGGTGTGCTGCGCGGTGAGTTCCTGAAGCTTCTTCTTGGTGTAGAGCATCTGCTCGGCCTGGATGGCGATGAGGGAAGCCGAGCCACCGATGCCGCCCAACGGCTGGTGCATCATGATCCGCGCGTGCGGAAGCGCGTAGCGCTTGCCGCGCTCGCCGGCGCACAGGAGGAACTGGCCCATCGACGCCGCCAGGCCCATGCCGACAGTCGCGACGTCGCATGGCACGTATTGCATGGTGTCGTAGATCGCCATGCCCGCGTCGACCGAGCCACCGGGTGAGTTGATGTGCATGTAGATCTCGCGCTCGGGATCTTCGGCGGCGAGCAACAACAGTTGCGCGCAGATCTTGTTCGCGATCGCGTCGTCGACCACCGATCCAAGAATGACAATTCGGTTCTTCAGCAGCTTGTTGAAAACGTCGTCGTCGGGGGACACGCCAGAGGACGGCATCCGTCCTTGCGGATCGTCAACCGAACCGGAGGCCGGGGAATACAGGGCCACGCTCTTCACCTGCTCGTCTTCGCTGGTCGGCCGCGCATTGGCGCGTTCGACGTGCCTACTGGAGTTATCGGGTCCCAACGATCCGACCCTAACCGGCCGATCGTGTTCCGCGGGACCCTCTCGCGCACTGTTCGCTGTAGGCGCACCCGAAAGGACCACTGCAAACCACTGCCAGGCGCGACGAAACCTCGGTCACTCAGACCCGGCGGCGACGTCCTGCTCGAGACGATTCAGGTCGACGGTCCGGCCGGACGCGTCGGTGACCACGGCGTTCTCCAGGACGTAGGCGAGCGCCTTTCCCCGCAACACGTCGGCGACGGCGAGCGGAACCGTCCCGCTGCTCACCAGCTGCTGCGCGTAGGCGTCCGGACTCACGCCGGCGCGCGAGGCGCGGCGGACGATGTATTCGGTCAGCTCGGCCTCCTCGATGCCGAGCTCTTCCTTCACAACCACCGCGTCAAGCACGAACTGGGCGCGCAGGTCTCGCTCGACATCGACCTTGGTGTGCGCCTCGTGAGCCTCGAGGGTCTCGTCTTGCGAGGCGAGGTAGGCATCGAGGTCGAGTCCGTTCGCGGCTAACTGCTGCTCGAGCGACTCGCGGCGGTTGCGGATCTCCTCGTCGACGGTTCGCTCCGGCAGCGGAATCTCGACCTTGCCGAGCAGCGCCTCAAGAACGTTGTCGCGGGCCTGCATCCCCTGCTCAAGCCTCTTCACGCGCTCCAGCCGGGACCGCAAATCGCCTCGCAGTTCGGCGAGGGTGTCGAACTCGCTCGCTTCCTGGGCGAAGGTGTCGTCGAGGGTCGGCAACTGCTTGGTGCGCACGCTGCGGACCGTGACCGACGCGCGCCCCTTGGCGGACGCCAGTGGACCACCGAACGCGGTGTCGAACTCGGCTGACTCCCCCGCCGACAGACCGAGCAGCGCCGAGTCGAGGCCATCGACGAGCCCCTCGCTGCCGACCTCGTACGACAGGCCGGTGGCGGTGCCGTCTTCGATCGGTTTCCCGTCAGCGCTGAGGCTTAGGTCGATGCTGACGAAGTCGCCCGCCTCGACCGGTCGCTCGACCGACGTCAGCGTTCCGAAGCGGTCGGCGAGCGACTTCACTTGCTCGTCGACGTCGGCCTCGGTGACCTCGGCGTCGTCAACGGTGACCGGCAGCTGGGTGAGTTCGGGCAGTTCAATAGCAGGTCGGACGTCGACCTCCGCCGTGAACGTCAGCTGCTCGCCGTCCGCGAAGCTGGTGACCTCGATCTCGGGCTGGCTGAGCACTCGAACGTCGGCCGCCTCGACGGCCTGTCCGTAGAACTGAGGGATCGCGTCGTTGACCGCCTCGTCGAGGACCACGTCACGACCGATGCGCTGGTCGACGATGCGGGCCGGGACCTTGCCGGGCCGAAAACCGGGGATGCGGATCTGCCCGGCGACCTTGCGGTAGGCGGCGTCGACGCTCGGCGCCAGCTCTTCGAAGGGCACCTCGACGGTGAGCTTGACCCTGGTCGGGCTCAGGGTCTCGACTTCGCTCTTCACGGACAGCAGCTCCTCGATCAAGAAATACGGGCGGACGACGAGGCTACCGAAGGATGACGCGGAACCAGTCGGGGCGGGGAGATTCGAACTCCCGATCTCCTGCTCCCAAAGCAGGCGCGCTAGCCACTACGCTACGCCCCGGGGCGTGCCCGGTAGTCTAGGCGGCTGCGGACGATCGACTCGCGGGTGTAGCTCAATG
>DATCDK010000103.1:0-8681 GCA_036510735.1 Acidothermaceae bacterium
GTAAGGGCCCTCATAGAGGCCCTCGTAGATTTCGCCCTTGTCTTTGAGGCCTTGCAAGAAGGCCTGCACGCGCTCGGTGTGCCGCAGTTCCGTCGTCCGGATGAAGTCGTCGTTGGCGATGTCGAGGGAGCGCCAGACCGGGCGCCACTCGTCCTCGACCAACCGGTCGGCCCACTGCTGGGGCGAGACGTCGTGCGCCTCGGCGGTTCGGAGCACCTTCTCGCCATGCTCATCGGTGCCGGTCAGGAACCAGACCTTCTCGCCGCGCTGGCGGTGCCAACGGGTCAGGACGTCGCCGGCCACCGTCGTGTACGCGTGCCCGATGTGCGGCACGTCGTTGACGTAGTAGATCGGCGTCGTCAGATAGAAGGCCTTGCCCGTGTCAGTCACACCATCAAGGTTACCGAGTTACGGCAAGTGTCTCCTCCCGGTTGTCGAGCAATGGTCACCAAGGGCGGCACCGACGTGGCCGTGAGCAACCCAGTCCCTCATTCCGCCTGTCCGAGAACCGCGCCCCGGCTGGTGCGCTAAGCGTCTGGGTGAATGACGACCAGGTCTGGGAGATGTATCTGTATGGCACGGAAGTCACCCAGGTTGTTGGTCACCACAGGCAGTTGAGGTTGATATGCAACTGCTACTGCGGCCCTGATGACCGTGCCCGAGCGCCTCGGCGTAGGTCGCAAAGCTGATCGCCAAGAGGTGACCCGCGAGCAGCGGTTCGAAATCGGCATACCTGCCAGACTGGGTGTGCACGTAGCTGAGAACGTCGGTATCGACGAGAAGTGGCCCGTCGGGGACGTCGCTAGGCCTCACGCTTCAATGAGCGGCGCCAAGAACGCCGCCCGCTCCTCGGGGGTGAGATCCGCATCGCTTAGCTCAGCCGGCTCTGCGACGACACCGACCCCTTGCTCGCTTGCTAGCTTGGACACTGTCGGCTGGACAAAGAACGTTTGGCCACCGAGCACAAGCTGGTCGGCACGGGTGACACGCCGCAAACGGATTTCGCGCGCGATCGCGGTCTGAGGATCGAACCTGACTTCGCCCTGTAGTTGCGCTGGCTGCCGCAGCGCATCGTGGATATCGTCGGCCATCTCGTCCGGGAATGTGACGACGACCGCGATCCCGATGGTCGGCTGAAGTCGAGCGGTACCTCGCTCGAAGTCGGCCTCCACAAGCGTGCCGACGAGGGTGTCGTCGTGCGAGCGTTGCGGTCGATCGGCGATCGCATGCATACGCACACGGACAGTGCGATCGAGAACGGCGCCTGCCTGCAAGAGTTCGGAGACGGAATCGAGCTCCGCAAAACTCACGTACTCGTTGCGTTCGCCGATCGCGAGTTCATCGCCCAGCTGCGCGATGGCCGAGGCGAGTTCGACATCTACATCGTCTGCCGTACTCGAGATCGCGCGCAGGAGTTCGTCGAATGCGGCGCCGCCCAGATCAGTAACAGCCAACGGCAGCTCATCGTCTGTCGACGCCGCTAGATCGGGCAGTGCGAGCAGTTCGATCACGCTTCCGGGCTCTACCCCGACGAATCGCAAGCGCGTGGAGCGTTCGATAGCGGCACGGTGCCTGCCAGACTGAGAACCGCGTGACGTGCCGAGCGCTACGTAGGCAGCATGCGCAAGAGCGCGCTCTAAGCCGATGATCAACTTGGCCACGTCGGCCGCAGCAACGTCGCCAAGCTGAGCGTCCGGGCCAGCTAGCTTCGCCCTGATAATCCTCGCCATGGCAGAAGCTTCGCACAGGCTGCCGCCAGTTTGCAGAATGATCGCAGAGCGTTTGCTTGCTTGGTTCAGGCAGACGCCACGCGCATCAGCGTGCCTTTACTCGGTGCTGTGCACCTGTCTGCGCCCGGCTCCTCTAGGTGGACAAAAAAAGGACCCCGAAAGGGGTCCTAGCCTTGCGGCCACCATCACTATCGCGCGTCGCGCGGCTAGCCGCAACATCGACCATCACCGCGTCCGTTGTACTGGAGATCACACGGAATCTGTGCGCTGCGCATCGTCGTCCACTTCCCTGCAGCTTCGCTGTTCGACGCGAAGCGATGTTCCTCAGCGCGCGCTGTGCATTTCTCGGATTGCGGCCGTGGTGGACCCGGCAGACGACGCCGCAAATTCTGCCTATGCGAGCACGACGGCGTGGGGGATGTATTGATTGACAATCTGACAATGGATAGCTAACGTCGGCGGTCACAGCCACCGTCCTCCATTCGCTACTACTGGCGGGCTCCGATGGCAATAGTCGACAGGCATTGGGCGTGAAGTGATGACCGAGTGGATTTTGACGATCGAAGCGAAGTCCACAGCTGACGATGAAGTCGACCTCGCCCGGCTGTCTGAACTCGCGCAGCAACTAAGGGACGTCGCGGGCAGCGTGAACGGTGGCGGAAACTCCTATGGCGTCGTCGTACAAGTCCGTGGAACTGCAGCGGGTGCTATACGAACTGCAACGAGCCGCTTCTCGAAACAGCGAGACGAAGTGGGCCTCCCGCCGTGGCCGATCGTTCGTTGCGAACTGATTGAACGTGACGAATTCATGCAACGAATCGCCGCGGTACCCGGGGCAGAACTCGCAGGTACGGCTGTTGGGATCCTTGGCGCCCAGGAAGTCAGCAGCGCACTTCACATCAGTCGGCAACGGGTCATGCAGATTTCGACGCGTCCCGACTTTCCCGCGCCAATCGCTCGACTAGCCGCGACCCCAGTCTGGTCGGCCGCCTCCATCCTGCGGTACGCCGAGAACCGGAATACGGCGCCCGGCCGCCCTCCTGCTGGCTGGACTCGCGTCGAGCCCGACGAGTGACCGGCATCGAATGGATAGTCGTTTCGATCAGCGACCGTTGTTCGTCAGCGGCCAATGGCGGTTAGCGACTCGTGGTCCTCAACGGTCGTTCTTGGGGCCGTCCAGGACCATGACTCCCTTGGTGTTCGGCTAGCGGGACGACGGCGGGGGGATGTCGATGAGTACCTTGCCTACCGCCCCGGACCGGACGGCGTCGTGTGCCGCGCGGGCGGGCGCCGCGCGACCGAGCACCCGCGAACCGTTGTTGCTCAACGCGCGTTCTTGCACGCGCTCAGCAACAACACTCCCGCAGACAACCACTCCCGGCGGAGATCGACCGATCGTTGGACTCGCCGTCGGGTTCCGTCTGGACCGTCACCACCCCGCCGTCCGCCCATAGCTTGCGCAGTTACTGCCCCTGGAGGGCAGCGATCGCACCGTCTGACGATCGCGGCGGCGGCTCCGTCGGCACAACGGTTGCAGCCGGGCGCCGGGTGGCGTTTGTCGGGCGGGCGTAGAGGTAGCCCTGAATGAGTAGCCGCTCATAGGCGGGGAGCGCATCGCGTTGCTCGTCGGTCTCGACGCCCTCGACGACGCAACTGATGGCCAGCTGTTCGGCCAGACCGACAGTGGCCCGAACGAGAGTCATGGCGGTGGGGTCTGCGGGCAGTCTGCTGGTGAAGGATCGGTCGATCTTGATGCAGGTGATCGGCAGTTCGGCGAGGTAGCGAAGGGACGCGTAACCAGTCCCGAAGTCATCAAGTGCAAGCCCGACGCCGCGTTCGTTGAGGTCGCGCAGATCGGCGAGGTCAGACGCCGTGGCGTCGAGGAGCACCGTCTCGGTGATTTCGATCGTCAGTCCGTGCGGGTCGAGACCGCTGTGGGTGAGTGCGTCGTCAATCCGCTGGTAGAACCCCGGTTTCGCGATGTCTCTTGCGCTGAGATTGACGTTGAGCACGAGGTGCACCAGATCGGGCTCGCGTCGCCACAGCACCGCTTGCGCACACGCGACCTGCAACACCCTTTCGTCAAGCGCCGTAATGAGTCCGGTGCGCTCGGCGACCGCAATGAGTTGAGCGGTATCGAGGAAGTCACCAGACTCATCGCGCAGGCGGAGCAGGGCCTCCACCCCATGAACCGCGTTGGTCATCGGATTCACGATCGGCTGGTAGAAGACCTCGATGGAGTCGTTCGCCAGTGCGCGCCGAATCGTTCGCTCGAGGCGGCCGTGCACGGCCGTATCCGGCCGGTGCGCGATCTCGAAGAACCGGTGGCCGTTACCGCCATGCGCCTTGATGTGATACATCGCTGCGTCGGCGTCGCTGAGCAGCGTGTCGGCGGTTGCGGTGTCGTCGGCAATCCGAATCCCGATGCTGACGGAGAGCGTGTGGTCGAGGCCGCCAGCCTGAATCGGTTCGGCGATGAGACTCGCAATGCGGGCGCCGATCGTCTCGGCTAATTCCAACGGCTCAAGGTGTTCGGGGATGTCCAGGATGATCGCGAACTCATCCCCACCGATGCGAGCGACGGTGTCGTCTGCGCGCGTCGCGAAAATCAGGCGTTGCGCGGCAAGGTTGAGGACGTCGTCGCCGACCGCGTGGCCGTAGTTGTCGTTGATCCGCTTGAACCCATCAAGATCACAGATCAGGACGGCGATGTGCCCGCCTCGTGCGGTGCGGCGCAGGGCGTGCTCAAGCCGGTCATGGAGCAACCGGCGGTTCGGCAGGCCGGTCAGCTCGTCGTGCAACGCAGCACGTTGGAGGCGTGCTTCAACGGCCACGACGTCGGTCACGTCGCGCGAGACCACGAGGATCGACGTCACCTCGTCGGACTCGTCGCGGGCGAACGGGGTCAGTCGCCGCGACACCCACCGGATTTCGCCGTCGTAGTGCCGCACGCGATGACGAAGCGACACCACCTCGCCGTCCGGCAAATCGTTTGCCTGACCGTACGCACGTTCGAGTTCGAGCACGTCCTGGTCGGGCATCAGTTCGTAGAGGTCGTGGCCGCCGAGCACCTGGACGACTTCGGGCGTGAATCCGATGAGTGGTTTGCCCGAACGGTTCGCCCGATTCAATTGCTTGGTCGCGACGTCGTACAGGTGAATAGCGTCAGGTGTCGCAGCGATAACCGCCTGCTGGTGGCTCAACGCCTTGCTCAACTCGGCGTGAGCTTCGAACGCTTTGATTTCGGCTTCGACGAGTTCGGTGACATCCGCGACAGTGCCGGCCATTTGCGTGACTACCCCGTCGGCGTCCCGCTCGACGACGCCGTGAGCGTCGAGCCAACGCACCGTTCCATCGTTCGCGCGTATCACTGGGTAGCGGATCGTCATCGGGACGCCGGTTTGAGTCAGGTGCTGGGTCGCCTCGACCACCGATGCGCGGTTGTCCGGATGCACGCAGTTGTTCAGCACTTCGTACATGCCGTTGAAGGCGCTGCGGTCAAGCCCATACAGTTCGAGGAGCACGTCCGACACTGTCAGTGCGGGTGCGACGAAGTCATAGTTCCAGGAGCCGACCCGGCTGATTCGCTGCGCGAGATGAAGCCGCTGAATTTCTTCGTCGCGGTCGGCATCGGAGGCAGGCGGGAGCCCCGGATGGCGCACTGCCATGCATGGCTCCCCGCATCGATTCCGGACGGACTACCCGTTCCGTATCGACACCGAGACCTGCGACTTAAATTGCGACTGTCGGGTGTTACACACACGTTTCGCGCACTCGGCGTGGGCCGTGGCGGCGCGTCGCGTCGCGTGACCGACCGTTGGTCCTGAACGGCCGCAAGAACGACCGCTGAGCGCCAACGGTCACGGCGGGGCGCGCCGGCTAGTCGTGGCGGCCGGTGGTCGCGACCGTGACGCCGACGCCGATCATGGCCAGCCCGCCCACACCGCCGACCGCGGCCAATCGTCGGGGATTGGTGGCGAACCAACCGCGGACACCACTAGCGGCCAACACCCAGATCGAGTCGGTGATCAGCGCGATGCCGAAAGCGACCGCAGACAGCAGGAGCATTTGCTCAGGCACGTGACCCTCTGTGCGGTCGACGAACTGGGGCAGCACCGCACCGAAAATGATGAGCGCCTTCGGGTTGGCGAACCCCACCAGGAACCCTTGCCGTGCAGCTCGCCAACGCGACGTCGGTGCAGCGGTGGTACCAAGTGCCGCAGCCAAATCGCGGCGATGACGGATCGCCTGGATGCCCAGCCACACGAGGTAAGCGGCACCGACAACCTTGACGGCACCAAATGCGAAATCGGATCGCTGTACCAAGCTGCCCAAGCCGAAGGCCACCAGCACAGCCACCACGTACACACCGAACCCGTTGCCCACCACGCTGGCGATCGCAGGACCGCGCCCGAGTGACAGCGCCCGCCCAATCAAGAACAGCACGCTCGGCCCGGGAATCACGACGAGTACAAATGCGGCCGCCGCGAACGCGACCAGATTGGCGGTGGAAACCATGTCGGCAACCTACAGGTGCGTCCGTCTCCAGATCATGCGCATTTACCTCCCCAGGAGGGCAGCTGCGCAGGATTACCCCCCACGCGCTGATCGTCCGCGAACCGTTGTTGCTCAGCGCGCGTTCTTGCGCGCGCCCAGCAACAACACTCCCTAACGGAGGCGGTTCGCCTTGCGGGCTGTCTTCGCGGCAGCCTTCTTTCCAGGGGTGACCTTGCCCGATGCGGCCTTGCCCGATGCGGCCTTGCCCGATGCGACCTTGCCCGATGCGACCTTGCCCGACGCCAACTTGATCAGTGCGGCTTTGCGCGGCGCAGTCTTACGCGCTGCTGTGCTATTGAGCCCGGTGCGGCGGAGACTCGAGGCATCTTCGGGGAGTAGCTGTATGGCGATTCTGGCGCCCAACCCCGCGGCCAATCTCATCAACGTGGGGCTCGTCGGGGCCAATACACCTCGCTCGATGCGGCTGATGTCGCCCTGGTTTATGCCCGTGAGTTCAGCGAGTTGGCGTTGGTTCAGGCCACGAGTTCGACGGGCGTCGGCAAGCTCGGACCCCAAGGCGTACGCGCGATCGAAGACCTCGAAAGCGACTGTGTCGGCAGTCGAGGCGGCACTGCGCCGCTCTGCGGAGTACTCAGCGAATGTCTTAGCCACGATGGCCTCCTCACGTCAACGGTATGGGTTATAACCCATCAAGTCAAAGGGAAGCCGTGGAGCCCGCTCCAGGCATGCGGGGCTGCGGAAGACCTCACGTCTTGCCGCCCCGGTGCTTCCACTCCCCTAGCCTTCTCGCCGCCTCCTTGATCTGCTTCTGCTGACGTCTCGGGCTGTCATCGGTACCCTTGTCGTAGCCGTGCAGCAACAAGATGATCCGCTGGCCGTAGAAGTGGACGAACAGCCTGAGCAACACCGGTTCCCGCTTCGCCGGCGGCTGTACCGCGGTGGTCGCGGCATACATCCTCTCTATCTCGGACACAGAGTGCCGGATGCGGAACTCGTAGACGCCACCGCCGAGCGCCGTAAGCCACTTCCCGCTCGCGAGACCCAGACCTTGAGGTTCCAACACGTACTTGATAGCCGCATCAAGCGCGGCGAACTGCACGCCCGAGAGGTTGTCAGCCCGCGCCTCCACCGGCGTTTCACCGCTCGGACCCTCATAGAACTCCGCCACCCACCGTCCGTCTGGCATGCTCGGTCGCCACCTCCCAAGTTGACGGTGCGTTCGACAGTCCAGCGTTGCAGCGAAAGCTGTCGCTCACCCACACGCGACGACAGGTTGTGGATCGCCGATCGAAACCCAGCTTGATTCGGGCCCCATGGAGATGCCGGTCGGCACGACCGCGGCGCAGCGTGCGCATTTACCTCCAGCAGGGCAGCGGGTGCGCAGGATTTGAGGGACTGCGGGGTGGTTGCGTCGCGCGCATCGGCCACGTGCAGGGTCACTTGGTTACGCGCGGAAGCGTCCCTGCAGGTCGGCGTAGCCGATCACGCCGTCGAGGAAGCCGAGCGTTCCGGAGTCGTGCAGCTCTCGGCCGGCGCGCTCCAACATGCTCAGCGCGGCTCGGGCCAAGCTGCCGCCCAGGCTGACCCGCTTGACGCCCAGCGAGAACAGTGTGGGGGCGTCGATGGTGTTCGCTAGTCCTGCCACCACGTTGAGGGGGCCGGGAATGGCCGTGGCGAGCCGGCGGATCGTGTCCGCATCGACGACGCCCGGCACGAACACGCAATCAGCCCCCGCTTCGAGGTAGCGCACCGCGCGCTCGACCGTCTCGGCGAAGACGTCCCCCTTCACGCCAGCGAAGTAGGTATCGGTGCGGGCATTGAGCACGAACGTGCCGTTGGATGCCGCGGCCCGGGCAGCGGCGATGCGGTCGACAGCCTCGTCGATCTCGAACAGTCCGCTGCTTTCGGCGTCCTCGATATTGGCGCCCACCGCACCAAGCTCCAGGGCCCGGGCCACGGTGCGACCGACGTCGTCCGGTGTGTTTCCGTATCCGGCCTCGAGATCTGCGGTCACCGGCACGCTGACTGCGGCCACGATGCGAGCGACGCGCTCGAGCATCGTGTCGCGGTCGAGGCCTCCTCCGTCGGGAACTCCGCACGACCAAGCGATGCCCGCACTCGTCGTGGCGATGGCCGGGAAGCCGACCTGCTCCAGGATGCGGGCTGAGCCGGCATCCCAAGCGTTGGGGAGCACGAAGCCGGGACCAGTGTGCAGGGAAAGAAGGGCGGCTGCCTTGGCGGTGGACGGTCCGGTGTTCACGCGGCGACCCTATTGACGCCAGCCAAGGATGCCCCGCCCAGGAGCAGCTCTCGGATCAACACCGACCCATCATCGTTGATCGCCGACTCTCGCAACATCGGCGGCCGGCTCCATCCAGTGTTGGTTCTCAGCGGTCGTTCTTGCGACCGTTGAGGACCAAGGCTCGAGACGGA
>DATCDK010000104.1:0-20077 GCA_036510735.1 Acidothermaceae bacterium
CGTCTCGAGGTCCGGGTGCGGGGTGTTCACCGGAGGTCCTCTCGGGGTGGGTTCATCGGTGGTTCGACGCGGTCAGGACCGGCAGGGTTCCGCGGTTGCTCTCTAGGGTCGAGCCCGCCGGCCACACCAGCGTCGGGTCCGCCGCGTAGATGGGAGAGCAGCGGGACCAACTTCGCCCGCCCACGGGCGCACCGGCTCTTGATCGTGCCCGACGGCACCTCGAGCATCGCGGCGACCTCGTCGACGGGATAGCCCTCGATATCGACGAGGACGATCGCGGCCCGCTGCTCAGCAGGCAACGTCGCGAGAGCGGCATGTACATCGGCCGCGGTGTCGCGGTCGGCATAGTCGTCGCGGGCGATGCTGGGCGCGTGGTCGTCGTCCGGAAGAGGGCTGGTCGGATGTGCGGCACGTCGCCGCAACCGGTCGAGGCAGGCGTTCACGACGATGCGGTGCAGCCAGGTGCTGACCTTGGCGTCGCCGCGAAACGAGGCCGCATGGCGCATCGCCGAGATGAGCGCCTCTTGGACCGCGTCGGCCGCGTCTTCGGGATCACCCGTCGTCCGCAGGGCTACGGCCCAGAGCTGGTCGCGGTGTCGCCTGAAGATCTCGGTGAAGGCGGCCGGGTCGCCGTCGAGGTAGCGCTTCAGCAATTCGACGTCCGGGTCGTCCGCAATGCCGTCCGTCACCCCGTCCGTCACGCGGCGAAGCCTACCGACGCCGCGCCAGAATTCACGACAGGAAGGTCATTTCGGCAATGCCACCCTGAAAGCCGGTGCCGGCGGCGGGCAACTTCGTGAGCCAGACCACCCAGTAGCGGGCAGCAGTCGGGGTGGCGAGTCGCAACGTGACGTCGCTGGGTGCACCGGTTTGGGCCGCGGCGAGTGTCATGGCCTTCTCGTTGGCTGGATCAGAGGCGCTTTCGAACAGCTCGACGGATGTGCCATTGCCAACCAGCACGAGGTGCACCGCCGCGACCTTTCGGGCGGAGCCAAGGTCCATGAGCAATCCCACGCCAGGCTTGAGCTTGCCGAGATCCGCGGTTCGGTAGATCTGCGTCCGCCACATCGTCGTCAAGCTGCCGTCGACGGCGCGTGGCGCCTCCGATACGTGCGGATCATCGTGCTTGCCGTAAGGGTCGAACTCGGTGACCAGACCGGGGGCAAGAGCGCCGGCTTGGGCCACGGCGCCGGCGGCCGCACTCGAGGTGGGCTTCGGGGTCGCGGTCGGTGTCGGGGTCAGTGCGGCGGGCTCGGCGCCGCGAACGAAGCTCAGGTAGCCGTGCTTTCCGCCGAAAAACAGGCCCGCGACCACGACGGCGAGCAACAACACACCGATCCCGACAGCCCACCGCTGCCACACCTGTACGGGGACGAGTCGGGTGTTGATCAAGCGGGCTTGGCGAGTTTCGAGGTCGACGATCGGACCGCTGTCCGCGCCGTACGGATGGGCGTCGTCATTGGATGTGCGCAGGGGCGCGAGCGCGGCGGCAAACCCCGCGGGCGAGACGATTTCCGGCAGCCCGCGCAGCAGCGTTTCGTCACCCAGGGCCCGCGCGACGACCTCGTCGACCTCGCGCGGTACTCCGCCGCGCACTTGGCGCGGTGTGCGCAAGTGGCCCTCGGTGTAGGGCGCCGGTGGCAGCGCGCTATCGATGGGCAGGCCGGGCCATCGAGCCGTCAATGCTGCGTAAAGCAGATTGGCTAAGCCGACAGCGTCGATCCGCCCACGCTCGAGTTCACCGGCATCGCCCGTGTAGAGCGGCTGCGCCACGGTGGCGGCGCCGGTGTCGAACCCGTCTGCGCCGAGCGGAGCGAGCGGTGCGGCGCTCCGGGCGATGTATCCGGCCAGGCCGATGCCGACGAGGCGCGGCGCGCCGGTCGCCGTGAACAGCACGCTGCGCGGTGTCAACGACAAGCCGTGCAAACCGACGTTGTGCGCGGCGGCAACCCCGATCGCCAGGTCGGAGAGGAGATCCACCGCGACAGCGGGGTCGAGCGGACCGATGAGCAGTTGGCTTTCAAGCGAACCACCCGACAGGAATTCGGTCACCACGAAGGCAAGCCCTGGTGCTTCACCGGCGTCATACACGCGGACGACGGCGGCGTGCGTCAGTCCGGCTGCTGCGCGTGCACCTGCAAGCACTTCTGGCACGCCCGGGTCATCGCCTCGCGCCAGCAGGATTGCGACCGGGCGCGCGAGCACCTCGTCATAGGCCCGCCAGAGTGTGCCGACCCGCTCTGTCTCGGTCTCGCCAGTTAGCGGCGATTCGATCCTGTAGCGCTCGGCGACGAGTAGGCCCGGTGCCACGGCCGGTGCGCCGCCCACAGCAGACCTCCCGCGGTGCTATGCGCCTTTCGTTTCATGCTATTGCGTCAGCCGACGCGAACCGCGCCGATGTAGCCATCTAGATAGACGGGTTGAACTTGAACGTTCGTGCCGGTGTGCGGCGCGGCGAGCATCAACCCGTTGCCGACGTAAATCGCGACGTGATGGATGGTCGTGGGATCTGTGGTGTCGGTCGCCCAGAAAAGCAGGTCACCGGGTTCGATCTGGCCGAGCGCGATCTTGTTCGGTATCGCCGCGTACTGATCGGCGGCGGTACGCGGGATCAGCACACCGGCTTGCGCGAATGCCCACTGAGTGAGACCGGAACAATCCCAACTGTCGGGTCCTGCACCGCCGTACATATACGGCTTCCCGATCTGGGTTTGCGCCGCCTCGATCGCGAAGAGCGCGATGCGGCTAACGCCCCCGGTGTCGACCAGACCGACAGCAGCTGCGGCGCGCCGGGCGGCGGCCAGTGTCGCTGCGTCGCGCGCGGCGGCCTCGGCGGCGACTTGGGCCTGGAATTGCTGCTCCAGCGTGACAACCTGGGCGTTCGCACCCTGAAGCGCTGCCTGCTCTTCGGCAAGAGCGTTTTGCGCATCGGTGGTCGCATTCGCGGCTTGCGCCGTCAACTCATCCTGCTTGGTGCGCAAGCTCTCCACTTGAGCGTTCGCAGCTGCGGCCGCTTGCTGTGCAGTTCCAACGGTGGCCAGGGCGTCGGTGTCCGCGTCGGAAACGACCTGGACGCTGTGCAGCCCAGCTTGGAGTTGTCCCGGGTTCTTGCCGGTCAACACGCTTGCGTACAGACCGGTGATGCCGCCTGACGTGTACAGCGCACGTGTCGTCGTGTCAGCGACGGCGCGCGCGTGGTCGACGGCCTCGGTTGCCGCCGTCGACGCGCGCGTTGCCTGCTCCTGGGTGATGACGAGCTGTACCAGCGATGCCTGCGCACCGTCGTACCGCTCGCTCGCTTGCTCGACTTGCAGCTGCAGCTTGCTGACCTCTGCTTGCAGCTGCCGAGCTTGGGTCTCGGCATCGGTGAGCGGATCGGCATGCGCTGCGAGAACTACGGCTGGCGTCGCCGGCGGGTTGCTGCTACCGGACGCAGTTGCAACAGTCGCCATAGCCGCCAGGCTTGTCACCAGCGCGAGGGCGGCCGACGCTATTCGGCGGCCCGTCATGACGTCGCGTCCGCTTTACCAGAACCCTTGACGATCACGGTCGCCCACGACCGCAGCGGGCCGATATGGCGAATAACCAGCGTCGTGGCGTCGCGCTGAAGCTTGAGGTGCACGGTTCCGTCGGTGCCGACGGTGAGGCTGTTTGGCAACACCGTCTCGTCGTGTTGGGCCGCGGAGTTCTGCGCTGCGAGCAAGGTAGGTGCAAGTGCACCCTTGTCGCTGACCCACGCTGTCGCGGCGGCGACGGCTGCTGAGTTGGCATCGTCTTGCGCGCTGACGTGAGCGACGGCGATCGACAGCCCGTCAAAGCCGACGACTGCGGTTGCCGCGATGACCAGGACGACGCGCGTCAGCCAGCTGAGGATGACGTCACCCGCGTCGGGCGCGACATCGTCCAGCCTGCGAGCCCATTTTTTGGTACTCAAGAGCGTGTCACCTCGACCGTTACGTCGGCGTCGGGACGGGTCGCCTTGAGCTTTCGCGGGCGTGGTGGACGCTGACTGGACGTATCGCGCGGGGCCATTCGGCCTAGTGGGAGCTCCCGGCGAGGCGGGCTCGGACCGCGTCGAGGATCCGGGTCGCCTCACTGATCCGCATCCGTGAGGCGGCGGTCGCCAAGATGCCCAGACCGATGCCGCCGCCGGCTACGAGCGCGACGACGCTGCCCGTGACCCCGCGGCCGAGGAGCACGCCGGTCAGCTCGGCAAGTCCGAACGCGGCGCCGCCTGCGACAGCGGAGGCGAGCGTCACCCTGACGTAGGTCTGAGTGACCCGCTGGCCGTCGATGCCGTCGAGGCGGCGGCCCAGCGCTCGCACGGTCAAAACGAAGGCGACCCAGTAGGACGCGGCGAACCCGAGGGCGAGCCCGACCACTCGCGAGCCGGGCGGCAGTGCGATGTAAAGGCCGACGTCAGCACCGATGTTGACCAGGGTCGCGACGACGTTGATGAGCGCAGGTGTGCGGGTGTCGTGCAAGGCATAGAACGCGCGCAGCAGGAGCTGGTACATCGCAAATGGGACCAAGCCAATGCTGAACGCGACCAGCACCCAGCCGATGTAGCGCGCATCTGCAGCGCTGACTCGAGTGTGTGGGAGGCATCGAAAAATCACGGTGGTGATCTCCGGCGCCAGCGCGATCAGCATGACGGTTGCGGGGACCACCGCGACGCCGCTCGTGCGCAGGCCCGTCGACAGATCAGCCCGCACATCATCGAATCGGCCCTGCGCCGCGTGAGCACTCATGCGCGGCAGCAGCGCCGTGATGATCGATACCGCGACGATTGCGTACGGCAGCTGGAACAGCTGGTAGGCGTATGTGTACGCGGAAAACGTGTCGGTGTGGCCGATCCGATGCGCCAGGGCAGCGCGGCCGGCCGCTTTCCCGAGGTTCGTGACAATGACGAACCCGAGCTGGTTCATCGCGACGTAGGCCAGTACCCAACCGCCGAGCGTGACTGCCTCGCCCAAGCCATTGCCGCGCCAGTCGAACCGAGGTCGCCATCGAAAGCCTGATGCGCGAAGCGACGGCCATAGCGCGAGGGTTTGCAGGACGACGCCCGCCGTCGTCCCGATGCCGATGAGCCGGATCTCACCGCTGGTGAGAGTGACTTGCAGGTTGGTCAGCTTCGCTACTGGCACGGCCTCGGTGACCGAAATGAAGAACAGACCGGTGCCGATGAGGACGAGATTGTTCAGGACTGGAGCCCACATCGGCGCCGCAAAACGGCCGCGGGTATTGAGAATCGCGCCGATTGTTGCGCTGAGTCCGTAGAAGAAGACCTGCGGTAGGAAGTACCGCGCGAACGTGACCGACAGCGAGCGCTGCTGGCCGGTGAGGCCTTGTGCGTAGACATCGATGATCAGGGGTGCCGCGAGAACACCGACCACTGTGCAGACGCCGAGCACGACCGCTACGACGGTAAGCAGGCGCTGCGCGTACAACTCGCCCGCCTGCGCGTCGTCCCTAACGGCGGTCACCAAGAGCGGGACGACGACGCTGGTCAGGATTCCGCCGAGCAGCAGGTCGTAGATCGCGTTCGGGATCGTGTTCGGGATGTTGTAGGTCTCGGCCAGTGCGCCGCTGCCGAGGGCTGCCGCGAGCACCACGGTCCGGACGAAGCCAGTACCGCGCGAGGCGACGGTCCCGATCGCCATGACCGTGCTCGATCGGGCCAGGCTGCTTCGGGGTGCGCCGGCCCCGCCGGCAGAGCCGTCCGCGATCGTCACGACACCGGCGATGAGTCGGCCGCGGCAGCGGGTAGTTGCGGGCCGTCTTTAGGCGGACGGCGGGAGGCGACGATCCGCCTGATCACCCGGATCGCCGACACCAGGAACACCAAACCGGCGGCAGTGGCCGCGATGACGAGAGCGACAGCTCCGTACGCGGTCGAATTCATCACGAACGGAACGGGCGCACCGAACGGACGCGGGCTGGCGTCCGGCGTCCACAGTTGTGCTGCGACGTCAAAGCGCCCGCCGGTCGTTGCCTGCACCTCGATCAGGACTTCGTGCCGACTCTGATTGCCCGGAACGGTGAACGGCTCTTGCGGGGCAACCGTCAGCCGGGCCGTGTTCACGGCGGTTAATCGGATCTCGATAGTGACCGGATCGGGCAGGTTGTTGACGACCGTAATGGGGATCTTCTGTTTTCGACTCGTCAACGTGATCAGGCCCGGTTTGACGATGTAGACCTTGGCGATCTGCGCATCGAGCTCGGCCTGCACGGCAGCTCTGATCGTGGCGGCCCGAGCCAGATCTGTGCGCAGGCCGGCCGACTCCGCGCGCAGGATCGCGATGCTCGATGTGTTGATGAACGTTTCCGTGGTGCTCGAGCCCAGGACCGCACTGCAAGCGACGAGCCGGCCGCGCAATGCGGCGATCGGGAGCAGGTCTTCGCCCGGCATCTCGGCGGCTGATGCCGCGGCGGTGTACACCAGCGATTGCCGAGGCACGCCATCCGTGGGCTGATCGGCAACCTGTCCGACGTTGGCGCCCTGAAGCCACGGCATCGTCGCGCTGTCCGTCAGCAGCGTCGTCGCGAAGCCGTCGGTGGGGTTCCAATTGCGCGGCGGTGCGATCACGACGGAACTGCCGACGCCGGGTCGCTGCTCGGTGACGAGCATTGTCTCGGCGAGAAAGCGCTGCTCGGCGACGCGCACCCCGCCGTCCACGCTGGTCGACGTATTCAGCATGGAGCTCAGTGTCGAGTCGGTGAGCACCGCCCGCACGGTGCCCGACGCCGTTTGCAAGTTCGTGCGTGCGCCGGTGACCGCGTTCGCGTTGCGCGGCGGAAGTGTCGTATCAGCGAGCACAACGGTGTCGACGAAATCGCCAGCCAGGTCGTCGAGGGTGGGCTCGTCGATAGTGCCGCCGACGGGCCAGACGACGTTCGGCAACGTCGGTGCCACGAGGTCGGTCGTTAATGTCGACTGACCGGTCGAGCGAGCGATGGCGATTTCCCTGGTCAGGCCGGCACGCTCGACGGCAACCAGATCGGTGTCGCCGTACGGCAACCCGATCACCGCCGCCCCTGGTGTGGAGACGTCACTATGCAGCGTCGCGAGCCAATTCGTGGCCGCTGATTCGCCGGTTCCGCCGGTGGATCCGCCGGTGTCGCCCGTGACGACCTGATACGGAGTCGGCTCGGTGGCGGGCGGCGTCGCATCTGCAGACTTGCTGCCGTCCTTGGATGTACTCGATGGCTTTGGCGACGGTGGCCCAGTACTCGCTGCGGGCCCGGAGGGCGACGCGATGCCGGACGGCGGCGGAACTCCGGTGACCCCTGTTACGCCGGCCGACAGTTGAGCGGCCCCGGCCATCACGGTGGCGTCGTCGACCAGTGCGGGGTCGACGGCGTACGTGATCGGCACCCGCGCCGCCGACGCGAGTGAGAGCAGCCGACCAAGGCGGCCGCTTGGTGCGAGATCGGCCGCGAGTTGGTCGTCGAGGAACGTGTTGCCGTCGCCGCGATGGATTCCGTCAACCAGTGGCACCAGCCAGCTGATCTGCGTCGGCGTGAACTGGGCGCCGGTCGGCATCCACAACAACTGCGTAGGCAGTCGCGTCGTGGCGACGGTGCGCCCGGACGTCGTGCGCGCGTCGACAGCGAGTGGATACGCGCCGAAATCAGCGGCGGACGACGGCAAGTTGAGGCGGTCGACCGGCACCAGGATCGTCCAGTGTGCGGATTGGCCCGCTGCGAGTGAGCCGAGTGTCACGCGCGTGTTGGAGACGGTCGTTCCGAGCACCACGTTTGGGTCGAAGTCGTGGGCCAAGTCGAATCGCGTGGTGATGCGGGTTGCCGACGCACGCGCGGCAACGCTCACGCTCGTGAGGGGCGCACCGGAAATGTTGGTGATGGTGCCGTCGAGCACGATCGTGTCGTGCGGCTGGACGGCCTTTGGGTCGAGGCTTGCGAGGGTGATCGTCACCCGATGCGGCGCGCTGGCGGGCGTGGGCGTTGGGCTCGGGGCCGCTGCAGGCAGCTGGCCGGTGTAGCGCGTCGCGCTCGGCGTTCGCGCAGCTTCCGCCACGCCGGTGAGGGCGAGGCTGCCCGTTGCTGCGAAAAGCACCGCCGCCACCGCACTGGCCAGCTGCAGGCATCGACCTCTGCGCTTCACGCGATGTCCGCGAGCAGCCCCGGCACCTGGTCGACAAGGCGGCGCTCGTCGTCGTAGGCCAGCCGCTGCGCGAGTTCCTCCAGCGGCACCCATGCCACCTCGACGACCTCGATGTCCTCGTCGGACAGTTCGCCGCCCTCGGCGAGTAACAGGTAGTGGTGAACAGTCTTGTGGATGCGACGGCCCTCGGCGACGAACCAGAAGTCGATGGTGCCAAGGGGTGCGACGACGCGGCCGGCGATGCCGGTTTCTTCGGCGATTTCGCGGACGGCGGCTACCTCTGGGGTCTCTCCCGCCTCGACGTGGCCCTTCGGCAGCGACCACACCAGGCGGCCACGCCGATCATGCCGGGCGATCAACGCAGCACGGCGACCCCGGATGCCCGGGATGCCGGCGTCGACCACCAATCCGCCGGCGGAGGTTTCCTCGACGCGGCGCAGGCGGGGCACGGGTCGGCGTCCGGGAGGCACGGCTCGATCGTAATGGCCGGGCGGGCTCGGTCTGGTCGACCGCGCGGTCAGCTCGCGGTGGCTGCTACGGCCGGTGCTGGGGGCGGCGCGGCGGTGCCGGACGTTGAACGCCTGCGGACCCGCGCTGCAGTGACCGCGCTGATCGGGCGCTCGCTTTCACCGAGAATGGCCTCGCTCGGGAGGGGCAGCGTGATCGGCGTCGGCGGAATCGGGTCGAGTTCGATGCGGTCGACCGTGTCGACGTCGTAGCCGCTGCCAGCGGGAGCATTGTTCTCGGCGGGGCCGCCGCTGGGCAGCACGATCGCCCGGCTGAGGTTGATCAGGTCGGTCGCCGCGATCCCCAGCGCCGTGCCACCGTCGCCGGTCGCGGTGTAGATGATCGATGTCGCGAGATCGAGCACGCCCCGCGTGCTGACCACGACGACGTCAGAGGGCAGCAGCAACGGGGCAAGGTGCCCGGCGATGTAGTCGGTGCGACGGCTGACCAGGGCGGCACCGGCAACGCTCAGTTCGGCGTCTGGTCCGAGCCGGTCGCGCAGCAGCTCGCGTAGTGCGAAGACGAGCGTCGCAGCGGTGACCTCTTCGTCGGCGGGAGCCATGACAAGGACGAGCACGTCGCCATCAGCGGTAAGAGCGTGGAAGGGATGGATCGCCAGGCAGCGCCGCGGAGTTACGCCGAGGACCTCGGCGAGATGTTCGGCGCTTGCGGCGGGCCGGGGCAGCCGGACGATCTCATGGTGAACGTCGTGCTCTAGCAGGTACTGGTGGATGTCGAGCGGACCCAACATGTTGACCTCGCTCACCGACGTGCGCCTAGCGGCGCCGCCGAAGCAGACATTAGGCGGGCTCGGCCAGGAAAGGAACCCCTGAAGTTACAAGCGCATCACGATTGCGTAATGGTAATCAATCCGGTCATCTCGTCCAGCGTCGCAACGAACGGGCGAAGCTCTTCGTGCCGGGTGGAGATTCCCCGTTGAGTCGGCTCTAACCGGGCCGACCGGGTCCACTCGCGCGCGCCCGATCAGGGCTTCGGGTAGTGCCCGATCAGGGCTTTTCGCCTTCTTGGGCCTACCCTTGACCCCTGTGCCTGCGTCGCGTTCCCACCCCCCGTCGCTATCGAGCACCCAACGGGCGGCGATCGACGAGCTGACCCAGGCGGCGCCGGTCGTTGACGAACTCGGTGAACTCTTCGCCCACGCGGGTCACGATCTCGCCCTCGTCGGGGGCTCGGTCCGCGACGCGTTGCTCGGCCGGCTCGGCAACGATCTGGACTTTGCCACCAGTGCGCGACCGGACGAGATCCTGCGGATCACCAAGCAATGGCGTGACAGCAAGTGGGAGTCCGGGATCGCGTTCGGCACTGTCGGACTGCTCAAGGACGGCGTGCGGCTCGAAGTCACGACCTATCGCTTCGAGACTTACGACACGGTGTCTCGCAAACCCGACGTCGTGTACGGCGACTCACTCGACGAAGACCTGCGGCGCCGGGACTTTGCCGTGAACGCCATGGCCCTCAGCGTTCCTGATCACGTGTTCCACGACCCGTTCGGCGGCGCCCATGACCTTGCCGCTCATGTTCTGCGGACCCCAGGTCTGCCGGAGGATTCGTTCTCCGACGACCCGTTGCGAATGATGCGCGCTGCTCGCTTCGCGTCGCAGCTTCGATTCGACGTTGATCCGTCGGTCACCATCGCAATGACGGCGATGGCCGAGCGCATCACGAAAGTGTCGGCGGAGCGGGTACGTGACGAGCTCTCGAAGCTGATGTGCACAGCAGAACCGCGACGTGGGCTTGCGCTGCTGGTCGACACCGGACTTGCCGACCTCGTGCTTCCGGAGTTGCCGAAGCTCCGACTGGAAAGCGACGAGCACTTCCGGCACAAGGATGTGTACGAGCACACGCTGACAGTGGTCGAGCAGGCGATTGCATTAGAAGGCGACCTGGCTGACACGGACGGCGCGGAGCGCCGTCACACGGGCGGGGAGCGCCGTCACACGGGCGGGGAGCGCCGTGAACCCGACCTGGTGCTGCGGCTCGCTGCGTTGCTGCACGACATCGGCAAGCCCGCGACTCGTCGCAAGGAACCGGGCGGCCGTGTCTCGTTCCATCACCACGAAGTCGTCGGCGCGAAGATGGCCAAGGCCCGACTGACCGCGCTGAAGTATCCGAAGGATGTCGTCGCCGATGTGTCGCGGCTCGTCGAGCTGCACCTGCGTTTTCATGGCTATGGCGAAGGCGAATGGACCGACTCCGCGGTGCGTCGCTACGTCCGCGATGCCGGCCCGCTGCTCGATCGATTGCACAAGCTGACCCGTTCGGACTGCACGACACGCAACAAGCGACGTGCAGCCGCACTGTCGGCTGCATACGACGACCTTGAGGAACGCATCGAGGCATTGCGCGAGCAGGAGCAGATAGACGCATTGCGGCCCGAGCTCGACGGTTATGAGATCAGTGCAGTACTCGGTATCCCACCCGGGCCTGACGTCGGCCGCGCGTACCGGTACCTACTCGAACTCAGGCTGGACGCCGGACCGATCGGCAAGGACGCCGCTTCAGCTGCTCTGCGGCAGTGGGCCGCAGAGCACAGAGTCGGCGGCTAGCGGTCGACCGTGCCGGCGATGAAGTCGGCAACTGCCTGACGCGCATCGTCGTCGCTGTACTGCACCGGCGGGCTCTTCATGAAGTAGCTGGACGCCGAGTTGATCGGTCCGCCGATGCCGCGGTCCTTCGCGATCATTGCCGCGCGGACTGCGTCGATGATGACTCCGGCGCTGTTCGGTGAGTCCCACACCTCGAGCTTGTATTCGAGGTTCAACGGGGTGTCGCCGAACGAACGACCCTCGAGGCGCACATAAGCCCACTTGCGGTCGTCGAGCCACGGCACGTAGTCGGACGGTCCGATGTGCACGTCGGCCTTCGCCATCTCGTGCGGGATCTGCGAGGTGACGGACTGCGTCTTCGAGATCTTCTTGGACTGCAGGCGCTTGCGCTCCAGCATGTTCATAAAGTCCATGTTGCCGCCGAAGTTCAGCTGGTACGTACGCAGCAGTTCGACACCACGGTCTTCGAACAGCTTGGCCATGACGCGGTGCGTGATCGTCGCGCCGACCTGGCTCTTGATGTCGTCTCCGATGATCGGCAGCCCGGCGTCCTCGAACTTCTTCGCCCACGTCGGGTCGCTGGCGATGAAGACGGGAAGCGCATTGACGAAGGCGACGCCGGCGTCGATCGCGCACTGGGCGTAGAACTTGTCGGCGACTTCGGATCCGACCGGCAGGTAGGAGATCAGCACGTCGACCTTGGCGTCCTTCAACGCCTTCACGATGTCGACGGGCTCTTCCTCGGACTCCTGGATGATGTCGCGGTAGTAGTCGCCGAGACCGTCATAGGTGTGCCCGCGCTGGACGATGACACCGGTCGTGGGCACGTCGCAGAACTTGATGGTGTTGTTCTCGCTGGCACCGATCGCGTCGGCGAGGTCGGACCCGACCTTCTTGCCGTCGACGTCGAATGCCGCGACGAACTTGATGTCGCGCACGTGGTAGGGACCGAACTGCACGTGCATGAGGCCCGGCACCCGGTCCTCGGGGTCGGCGTTCTTGTAGAACTCGACTCCTTGGACGAGCGACGCGGCGCAGTTACCGACGCCAACGATGGCTACCCGAACCGAACCCATGAGCGGTGCTCCTTCGTTGTTAATCCCCGTACGAGTGATGGCGCTAGACATTGGTGGAGCCTGAGGGCGCGGCGTCGGCGCGCCGCTCGGTTTCGATCAGTTCGGTCAGCCAGCGGACCTCGCGCTCGACGGATTCGAGACCGTGCCGCTGAAGTTCGAGGGTGTAGCTGTCGACCCGCTCACGAGTGCGGGCGACGGAGGTCTTCACGTTGTCGAGCCGCTCCTCGAGCCGGCTGCGGCGGCCTTCGAGGATGCGCATCCGCACCTCAGCGTCGGTCTGAGAAAAGAAGGCGAAGTGCACGCCGAAGTTCTCGTCTTCCCACGACGAAGGTCCGGCCTCGCCTAGCAGATTTTGCAAATGCTCTTTGCCGTCGGCGGTCAGCCGGTAGACGATCTTGCTACGGCTTCCCGTCGATTCGCCGTCAGCGCTGACGTGACCAAGGGCCAGCATCTGCTTCAGGCACGGGTAGAGCGAGCCGTAGGAGAATGCGCGGAAGGCGCCGAGCATGGTGTTCAGGCGCTTGCTCAGCTCGTATCCGTGCATTGGTGACTCGTGGAGCAGCCCCAGGACGGCAAGCTCGAGGACGCCTGAGCGTCCCGATCGCCTGACTGCTTGCGCCACTGATTGCTCCTCGATGTATCGAGCCGATACATCGCAACGATACGGGTCCGCCTTCACGAACGCAAACACCGACCGTCGCCCCGGTGGCTAAAATGTCCGCCGTGGAGACGACCCGGTCCTTCATCGACTACTCGCTGGCGCGTCGGGCCATCCTGGCCGCGCTGTTCGGCGGACGGGCGACGGCGACCGACGTGTGTGACGCGCACCCCTATTTGCTGCGGGCCGCCAAGTTCCACGGCGAGCCGACCACCGAGCAGTGCCCGGTGTGCCGCAAGGAGCCGTTGACCCACGTCACGTACACCTACGGGGACGCTCTGGGCCAGTACAGCGGTCGGATCAAGGCGACTCGCGAGCTTGCGCAGATGGAGTACGAGGTCAGCGAGTTCACGGTCTACGTGGTTGAGGTCTGCCAGAACTGCGGGTGGAACCACCTGCGCGAGTCCTACGTGCTCGGTCATGGTGGGCACGCGCGCGCCGGCAGTCATGCCCCGGCGCGCCGCGCGACTCATTCCCGCGAGCGAGCACTCTCGGAGTAAGCGGGTCGCAGTAGCCGCGTTGTCGTAGCAGCGGGGGCTCCGCGGCTTCGCCTCCGCGGCCGACTAAGTTTTCCTGTCATGGACGACGTGCCGGCGGACGCGGCGGCGGGGGTGATCGCGCCCACGCACGACGATCCGTTCGTTCGAGGTGGAAGCGCGGCTTTCGGCGGTCCCCTCGGCAGGCACGCGCGAACCGGCTGGTCGTGGTGGACGCCACTGCGGGTGCTGATCGCTCTCGCCTTGGCCAGTTCGGTGCTCGGGTACATGCAGAAGTACCCATGCCGCAACCAGACGTGGTCGGGCGGCTTCCAGTACAGCCACGCCTGTTACAACGACATCTACCCGCTGTACTTCGGTGAGGGACTGGCTGACAAGAAAATCCCTTACTGGGATGCGCACATCGTGTCCGACGATCAGCCAGGGCACCCGACGGGCGAAGTCGAATACCCGGTCATGATCGGCGCGGCGATGGAGGTCGGCTCCCTCGCCACGAGGGTCTTGTACCCGTCCAACGAGCGCGGCCAGGGCTTCATCGACTTGACCTGGCTCATGCTCACGATCGCGGCGGTCATCGCGGTGATCGCGACGGCGCTGACCAACCGGCGCCGAATATGGGACGCCGCGATGTTCGCCGCCGCCCCTTCGCTGATCCTGGCGGGGTTGATCAACTGGGATCTGTTGGCGGTCGCGCTGACGTCGCTTGGCATGTTGGCGTGGTCGCGAAAACGCAACTTCCTGGGCGGCGCGCTGCTGGGTCTCGCGATCGCGACGAAGTTCTATCCGATCGTGTTCTTCCTGCCAATGCTGCTGTTGTGCTGGCGGGCGCGGCAGTTGAAGGCCTTTTGGACCGCCGTCGGTGGAGCCGCGATCGCCTGGGCAGTGGTCGACGTCCCGATCGCGATTGCGAGACCCGAAGGGTGGTTCCGGTTCTACTACTTCAGCCGGACCCGCGGCGCTGACTGGGGCTCGATCTGGTATGTGTTCTCACGTCCAGAAACGCTCCCGATTTTCGGTCACAAGATCAATTTCTTCGGCTTGAACTACACGACGAACCAGCTCAACTTGTACGAGGCGGCCGCGATCGCCATCGCGTTCCTGGGCGTGTGCTGGCTCGCGTTGGCCGCCCGCCGCCGCCCGAGGTTGCCGCAACTGTGCTTCCTGACGCTGGCGTTCTTCCTGGTGCTCAACAAGGTCTATTCGCCGCAGTACGTGCTGTGGTTGCTGCCGTTCGTCGTGCTTGCCCGGCCGCGGTGGCGAGCGTTTCTGGTCTGGCAGGCCGCGGAGATCATCTACTTCCTCGGCATCTGGATGTACTTGCTGGGCGACCCGAGCGGTCGAACGGGCAAGGGCCTGGAGTACGGGCCGTATGCGATTTCGCTGGCCATCAGGGACATCTCCGTGCTGGCGCTGTGCGTCCTGGTGATCATCGACATCCTCCGACCGGAGGGCGATGTCGTCCGGGCCGACGGCAGCGACGATCCGGCCGGTGGGGTGCTCGATGGAGCGCCCGACATCTTCGACGGTGATCCGAGCTACGACGAACCTGAGCCCGTCATGGCTCTGAACTGACCGCCGCGTTTTCGGCTCGCTGTCAGGGGTCCGGGGGTTGTCAGGCGTCCGCGCTGAGGTGCTTGCGCAGGTAGGCGATGTCGGCGCCCTGCCCGGCCGCGCCGTTGGGTGTCTCGCACACCACGGGCACGCCCGCCTGACGGACGACTTCGACGATGAGCGCGGGGTCGATGTCGCCGTCCTCGAAGTTGGCATGCCGGTCAGCCCCAGAGCCGAACGGGTCGCGTGAGCCGTTGGCGTGCACGAGGTCGATGCGGCCGGTGATGGCCTTGACGCGGTCGACGACGCCGAGGAGATCCTCCCCGGCCGCGTGGGCGTGGCAGGTGTCGAGGCAGAAACCGGGCCCGTACTCACCGACGGCGTCCCACAACATGGCGAGCCGGTCGAAGTGGCGCGCCATGGCGTTCTCACCGCCGGCGGTGTTCTCGATGAAGATCGGCAGCGGGGGCGTCCAGCGCTCGAAGGTCTTGCGCCAGTTGTCGACGCCGACCGCCGGGTCGTCGTCCTTCAAGACGTGGCCGCCGTGCACGATCAGCGCCTTCGCGCCGATGCTCGCCGCGGCGTCGGCGTGCTGGGCCAGGATCTTGCGGCTCGGGATCCGGATCCGGTTGTTGGTCGTGGCCACGTTGATCACGTACGGCGAGTGGACGTAGAGGTCGATGGGGGCGTTCTTCAGAGCCTCGACGCCGGCCCGGATCTGCGGTGCCTTCCAGTCTTGGGGGTCACCGAGAAAAAATTGGGCGAGGTCGGCCTCGCGGGCCCGCGCTTCTGCGATGGGGTCGTCCTGGTCGACGTGAGCACCGATCTTCGGCAGCGAGGTCGTCATGGGTTTCACCCTAATCCGGACGCCGGACAGTTGCCGCCGGCGCCCGCCCCCCGCCGTCCAGGCTTGTGCACGGATTTCAGGTCGAGGCCGCCGGCTTGGTACTGTGACGCGTTGCTTCGACGCAACGAGCCCTCCTGCCCCGGATCGACCGTGGCCGCCCAGACCGAAGGAGGTCGGTGCACGCATGCGTCGTTACGAACTGATGGTGCTTCTCGATCCCGATGTGGAAGAGAAGACCGTCGCCCCCTCCCTCGATCAGTTTCTGGGTGTCGTTCGCCAAGACGGCGGCACTGTGGACAAGGTCGACGTGTGGGGCCGGCGCCGCTTGGCGTACGAGATCGCCAAGAAGACCGAGGCCATTTACGCGGTGATCGACATCGTCGCTGAGCCGGCGTCCGTCAAAGAGCTCGACCGCCAGCTGAACCTCAACGAGACCGTGCTGCGCACCAAGCTCATGCGGCCGGAGAAGCACTAGCCATGGCCGCCGGAGACACTGTCATCACGCTGATCGGCAACCTGGTCGACGACCCCGAGTTGCGCTTCACCCCCAACGGCCAAGCCGTCGCGAAGTTCCGCATCGCCTCGACGCCTCGTTTCATGGACAAGGCGACGAACGAGTGGAAGGACGGCGAGAGCCTCTTCCTCACCTGCAACGTCTGGCGGCAGGCGGCCGAGAACTGCGCCGAGTCGCTCACCCGTGGCATGCGCGTCATCGTCTCTGGCCGGCTCAAGCAGCGGTCCTATGAGACCAAAGAAGGCGAGAAGCGCACGGTCTTCGAGGTCGAGGTCGACGAGGTCGGCCCGTCACTGCGCAACGCGACCGCGAAGGTCGTCAAGGCTGCTCGCGGTCCGGGCGGTGGTGGCGGTTACGGCGGTGGATCCGGTGGCGGCGCACCCGCTGACGACCCATGGTCAACGACGCCGGCCGCAGCCGGTGGGTTCTCCGACGAGCCGCCGTTCTAGAACTGTGCCGGACGGCGCTGTGCTGGCGGCGTCCCTCACGTTCTTTCTCCTACCCCACATACGACTGACTGCCCGGGCGACGAGCCACACGGGCGCTGACTTTGGAGTAACGCGATGCCGAAGGTTCCCCTGCGCAAGCCGAAGAAGAAGGTTTGCGTGTTCTGCAAGGAGAAGGTCTCCTACGTCGACTACAAGGACACCAACCTGCTGCGGAAGTACATCTCCGACCGCGGCAAGATCCGGGCCCGTCGGGTCACCGGCAACTGCACTCAGCACCAGCGCGACATCGCCACCGCGGTAAAGAACAGCCGCGAAGTGGCGTTGCTGCCCTACACCAGCGCTGCGCGCTAGAAGACGGGACGACGACCATGAAGCTCATCCTCACCAATGAGGTCGCTGGCCTCGGCGCTCCCGGCGACATCGTCGAGGTCAAAGACGGTTACGGCCGCAACTTCCTCGTGCCGCAGGGCCTTGCCATGCGCGCGACCAAGGGCGCGGAGAAGCAGATCGCCTCGCTCAAGCGGGCCCGTGACATCCGCGAAGTTCGCGACCTCGCGCACGCGCGGGAGATCAAGACCCAGCTCGAGACCCTGAAGGTCACGCTGCCAACGCGCGCTGGTGCAGCCGGCCGGCTGTTTGGCTCGGTGACCGTGGCTGATGTCGTGGCGGCGGTGAAGGCGGCCGGCGGTCCGATCCTCGACAAGCGCAAGGTCGAAATCGAGTCGCCAATCAAGACCGTCGGTACCCACCAGGTCGTCGTGCGCGTGCAGGGCGACATCTCGGCGAAGGTCGCGCTAGAGGTCACCGCAGCTTCGTAGGTCCGGCCGCGCCACCCAGTTCGCCCGCACCCGTTCAGCCGCACCACCCAGTTCGTGATCATGCAGAAAAGGGTCACTTTTCGCGATGGAAATGGCCCTTTTCTGCATGATCACGAAGGAGGGCAGGGGTTACTCGAGCGCGTCCGCGATGATCGCCGGGGCTCGCATGCGCCAGGCGTCGGTCACCAGTTCGGTGAGGCGTTCGAGGTCGACTTCATCGAGCCGCAGCATCACGAGCGGGAAGCCGTCGTAGCCGGTTGTTGTGAAGAACAGCGTCGGTTCTCCGAGCACCAACGCCTGTTTCTCGGCCTCATCGCCGACGTACAGCACAGCGATGTCGGTCCGAATTTCGCGCCGCCTCCGCGCGCGGTACTCGGGGTACGACCAGACGAACCCCTTGCCGCCGACCCGGAAGTCGAAGCCTTCGCTGGGTATCTCGACAACATGCGGCAGGCTCAAGGCGATGCGCCTCACATCGTCCGCGTCAGCCATCGCTATCGCTCCCGGAGTTCGCTGCAGGCGCGAGTTCAGCTGCTAGGTCGTCAGCGACCGTCGGGCCAACCTTGATCGTAAGTTCGCGGCCCGCCGTGAGCTTGATGATGACCGTCCGCCATCCCTGGCCCACCGTCGGCGCCGTAGCCCCGACGACGTCCTGTCTCGCTATCTCACCGAGCTGCTCACCGAGCTCCCACCGCTTGAGGGCGCTAAAGAGCAAAATCCGTTGATCTGTAAGCGCCCACAGCATGCGCGGGCGCAGGCCGATCCCCACTTCTTCTTCGGCGGCAGCGGCTGCTCGATTCCGCATGACCCTGCCAACAATCCTGACCAACGGCGCGACGACGGCCGCGTCACCCCACGCAACACCAGCGGTCGGGCTGGGCAGGATCACGTGAAAGACGCGACGGAGTGATTCGTCCGCTCGCACGTGTGCGGCAATTTGCTCGGGAGCCGTGCGGGCCTGTTCCTTCACGCCAGCAAGTATTGCGGCCACGTCCGTCAGTTCGGGCGGCTACGACCAGGCGAGGCCGGTGAGCCGCTCGTAGGCCTCGATGTATTTCTCGCGCGTTTTCGCGACGACGTCGTCAGGCAGCGGCGGTGGCGGCGTGTCCGAACTGCGGTCCCAGCCGGACGCCGGTGAGGTCAGCCAGTCACGCACGTATTGCTTGTCGTATGACGGCTGCGCGTGGCCGGGCTCGTAGCGGTCGGCGGGCCAGAAGCGCGACGAGTCGGGGGTGAGCACCTCATCGGCCAGCACGATCGTGCCGACGCCCGCAGCTCGCCGTCCGAACTCGAATTTTGTGTCGGCCAAGATGATGCCGCGTTCGCGCGCGATCTCCTCGGCGCGACCGTACGCCGCCAACGTCAGGCGCTTGAGCTCTTCTGCGGCCTCCGCGCCGATCGTGTCCTCGACGTCCGCGAGCGAGATGTTCTCGTCGTGCTCGCCGATGGGCGCCTTCGTGGACGGCGTGAACAGCGGCTGTGGCAACCGCGACCCGTCGACCAGGCCGGCGGGCAGCGGAATTCCGGAGACTGCGCCGGTGCGTTTGTAGTCCGACAACCCCGAACCAGTCAGGTATCCGCGGGCGATGCACTCGACCGGCAACATGTCGAGGCGCTCGCAGATCATCGCGCGGTCGGCGAACTCCGGCGGCACGTCGGTCGAGATCAGGTGGTTGGGCACCACGTCGGCGAGCTGCTCGAACCACCAGATCGACATCGCCGTCAGGACAGCGCCCTTGTCGGGGATCGGCGTCGGGAGCACGAAGTCGTAGGCCGATATGCGGTCACTGGCGACGAACAGCAAGCTCCCGTCGTCCATCTCGTAGAGGTCTCGTACTTTGCCCGAGGCGATGAACGTGTAGTCAGTCACGGGCCGCAGTTTGCCAGAGTGGCGCCGCGCCGATGCGGTGCGGGGTGTCGTTAGAGGATGTCGCCTGGCGCGTAGAACGCAGCGTCGGGATAGCGAGCCGTGACCAGCGCGACCTGATCGCAGAAGCCGGCGACCTGCGCGGTCGCGGCGCCGGTGAACGCGAGCGGTGCCGACAGCAGCGCAGCAATATCGGCGTCGGTGAGCTGCAGCCGGTCATCGGCGGCGAGGCGTTCGAACAGGTCGTTGTGGTCGATGCCTTTCTCCCGCATCTCCAACGCGACAGCGACCGCGTGCTCCTTGATGGCCTCGTGCGCGACCTCGCGCCCCACTCCATGCTTGACCGCAGTGATCAGCACCTTCGTCGTGGCCAGGAACGGCAAGTAACGATCGAGCTCGCGCTGCACGACGGCCGGGTACGCGCCGAACTCGTCGAGAACCGTCAGGAAAGTCTGAAAAAGTCCATCTGCTGCGAAGAAAGCGCCAGGCAACGCGACCCGCCGCGCGACCGAGCACGAGACGTCGCCCTCGTTCCACTGGTCGCCCGCGAGCTCCCCGGTCATCGAACTGAAGCCGCGCAAAACGACGGCGAGGCCGA
>DATCDK010000105.1:0-3774 GCA_036510735.1 Acidothermaceae bacterium
CTCCGTGTACTAACCTCGTCGCGCTGTGAGGACCGAACGCACACTGGTCGACTCTCGATCCGCATGAATCGGCTCTGGATTGCAACGGGCTTCTGCCTGTTCTTGGTGACCCGCGTCGCTTATGCCGAGGGCGCCGACGAATCTTCACTCAGCGCAAGCTGGCTAACGCCGATGCTGAGCTACGACGCCGACGTCGCCAGCAACCTGGCTGGAGGTCTGCACCGGGGCTTGGCGTATCTCGGCAACGTCCACGTCAAGCTAAGTGCCAACGGGACGTCGCTCGAGTGGCCCGGCACCAGCGCCTTCGTCGATCTCCTGCAGATCCACGGAGGCCAACCTAGCCGCCTCGTCGGCGATGCGATGGGCGTCAGCAACATCGCGGGCCCGGCAGGTGCCGAGATCGAAGAGCTCTGGCTGCAACACAACTCTCGAGGCGGGGTCACCTCGGTGCTTGTCGGCATCTACGACTTGAACAGCGAGTTTTACCGACTTCGTTCCGCTGGCCTCTTTGTTAACAGTGCATTCGGCGTCGGACCGTAATAGTCCGACCAGCACCGTCATTGCGGCAGGGTTCGCTGCTCGGCAACATCTGATCTGATGGAGTGCGCACCCGCTTGATGGTGTGCACCGACGGAGATGGTGCACACCATGAAGGATCAATCAAGAGTGTTGGGGCGGACCCGGCGGCTACACGACCGGGCGTTCAAGGACGAGCTGATCGCGCAGAGTCTGGTCCCCGGCGCGTCGGTCGCGGGAATTGCGATGAAGGCCGGCATCAATGCCAACCTTCTATTCAAGTGGCGACGTGAGCACGTGAGGGCGATGGCGGCGTCAGCACCGAGCGCCGCGACGTTGCTGCCGGTATGCGTGATCGGTGAGGGCACCTCGCCATCGAGCGTCCAGCCCACAGTGCGCGTGGGCCCCGCCATCAACCGAAGCTCGCCTCCAGGCGTCATTGAAGTCGAGATTGCCGGCGCCCAGTTGCGGCTTCGCGGCGCCGTCGACGAGAGCGCGCTGAGCATTGTCTTGCGCGCGCTGCGCCAGAGCGCATGATCGGCCCGCGCGTTGGGACCCGGGTGTGGCTTGCCGCCGGCGTGACGGACATGCGCTGCGGCATCGACTCGCTGGCAGCCAAGGTCCAGATGGCGTTGACGGAGGATCCGTTCAGCGGCCACGTCTTCGCGTTCCGTGGCCGCAGAGGCGACCTGGTGAAGTTACTGTGGAGTGACGGCGACGGCATGTGCATGTTGACGAAGCGACTCGAGAGGGGTCGCTTCGTATGGCCGCAGGCCGACAGCGGCAGCGTGCTACTGAGCACCGCGCAACTCTCGATGCTGCTCGAAGGGATCGATTGGCGACACCCCGAGCGCACATGGCAACCGCGCATGGCGGTGTAGTCGACGAGCAATTGGTTGACGGGACAAGTCCCGTTGCGAAGGAGGGTCGCGGCCGGCAAAGTCATGCCCATGACGTTAGTGGACCTTGTGAGCAACAACGCTGCATTGCGCGGCGAGGTTCAGCGCTCGCACCAGGCCTTGAAGATCGCGCAGTTGACCATCGACAAGATGAAGGTCGAACTGGCGTACCTGCGGCGCATGAAGTACGGCCGCTCCAGCGAGAAGCTCGAGCATGCACAACTCGAGCTCGTAGGCGGCCAGGTCGCGCAATCGGCCGTTGATCCTTCGCTCGACGCTGGTGTGGCTGACGGGCTGAAGTCCAATGTGACGTCGCTCGATGCCGAGCGCAAGAAGCGCGAGCCCAAGACCAGGCCGGGGCTGCGCGAGTTGCCTGCGCACTTGCCGCGACGCACCATCGTTCACACACCGCTGGGAGGATGCGGCTGCACTTCCTGTGGGGCCGGCCTGCGGGAGATCGGTCAAGACGTCTCGGAGGTTCTGGACTACGAGCCGGGCACCTTCCACGTGGTGCGCCACGTGCGCCCGAAGCTGGCCTGTGCGGGGTGCCACACGATCACGCAGGCACTGGCGCCGACCCGGCCGATGGACCGGTGCATGGCCGGCGCGGGTCTGCTCACGCACATCGCGGTGAGCAAGTTCGCCGATCATGTTCCGCTGTACCGGCTGTGCCAGATCTACGGTCGTGACGGGGTCGAGATGAGTCGCTCGACCATCACCGACATGGTCGGCAATTGCGGCGCGTTGTTGACGCCGCTGGCCGAAGCCGTAGGCCGCTACGTGCTGAAGGCCGACAAGGTTCACGGCGACGACACGCCGATCCGTGCGCTGGGTGGCCGGGGCGAAAAAGCACACACGGGTCGGCTGTGGGTCTACGTTCGCGACGACCGCCCCAGCGGCGACAAGGCGCCGCCAGCGGTGTGGTTCCAATACTCGGCCGATCGCAGGGGCGAGCACCCGGCGCGGCACCTGAGGAACTACAGAGGCATCCTGCAGGCCGATGCGTACTCCGGGTACAACGCGATCTATAAAGCTGGTCGGATCCTCGAGGCGGGATGCTGGAGCCACGCACGCCGAAAACTCTGGGACATCCACGTCAAACAGAAGCGCCTGCCCGGCACGCTCGCGCACGAGGGCTTGGTGCGGATCGGCGAGGTGTTCAAGGTCGAGGCAGAAGTGAACGGCCGATCGGCGCTACGGCGACGACGAATGCGCCAGACTCGAACAGTGCCGGTGCTGAAGGAATTGAAGTCCTGGATGAGCCAGACCTTGGCGCAGGTGTCGGCGAAGTCGCCGATGGCCTTGGCGATCGGCTATTCGTTGGGCAACTGGACGGCGCTAACGAACTTCGTCGGTGATGGGCGCATCGACGCCCACAACAATACGGCCGAGCGCGCCCTGCGCGGCGTCGCCATCGGACGCAAGAACTACCTGCACGTCGGCTCGGATGCAGGCGGCCACACGGCGGCGGTCATGTACACGCTGCTGGGCACCGCCAAGCTGAACGGGATCAACCCGCAGCGCTACTTGCGCCACGTCCTCGAGCGGATCGCCGAGCACCCGAGCAACCGCATCGACGAGTTGCTGCCGTGGGCGGTTGCCGCGAAGTGGGCGGACGACGCCAGCGCGAAGGACATGGCGCTGGCGGCCTGAACGCAGACCCGCGGGGCATGGGCAGAATGTGCTCATGCGCATCAAGCTGATCGAAGAGCTGCCGATGGCAACCAGCGCCGAGCTGTACCAGCTCAGCTGGGTCATCGAGCAACTTCTGGCCGACCCACGACGCATCGTCCAGGTGCGTGCTCAGTTGCATACCGGTCAGCAGATCCAATACCTCAGCTGGAACGATGGAAAGTTGCGCTCGGCACGAGTTGTCGGGATGCACGGGGACCACGTTGCCATACAGGATGCGGCCTACAGCAAGGCCTTCAAAGTGCACTACGCGGCGATCCTCACTGAGCCGGTCGCGGCGTCGACCGAAAGTGGCCCAACAGCATCAGACGCCGAATTCACAAGGCCAAGTCCGCCGCCAGAGATCGCCGGTCGCGACGACTTCCGCGTCGGCAACCGGGTGACCTTCACCGACAAGAATCTGCAGCACCGCGTCGGACTGATCGTGCGCGTCAACCAACACACCGCCACGCTCGACTGCGATGGTCAGAAGTGGCGGGTCGCCTTCGAACTACTCCGACATCTCGTCGACGTCTGATCCAGGAGGCCGCCAGCAACGGTGCTGGTCGGACTATTACAGCTGTGCAGCGGACGCGCTGAGTTCGGCTTGGAGCTCCAAGACTTTGTACTTGACGACTTCGAGCTGTGCGACAAGCGATTCATCGCGCGCTTGAAAGGCGGCTACGAC
>DATCDK010000106.1:0-11072 GCA_036510735.1 Acidothermaceae bacterium
GCCTGTCGTCAAACCGAGGACGAACGAACCGACGACATTGACGATGAACGTGCCCCACGGAAACACGCTGTCGTGGCGGTGCGAGATCACCTGGTCGGCAACGTAGCGGCAGACCGCACCGACGCCAGCCACACCAGCCACCGCTAGACCGAGCAGCATCAGCGGCGTCCGACTGCGGGTGCGAGCATCTCGACGGGCCGAATCGTGATCAGACCTGCTTCGCCCACCAGCTCTTGCACCTCGGGCAGGAACAGGCGCACCCGCGCCTCAGCATCGACGATCACGATGATGACCGGCATGTGTGCGCCGAAGTCAAAGATGTGTGCCTCGTGAACGTGATGTGAGTGACCGAAGCCTTCGATGCCGCGAAAGACGCTCGCGCCTGCGAGCCCGTTCTTGTGTGCGCGGTGGACGATTTCGCTGTACAGCGGTGTGCGGTGGAAGCGCGCGTTTTCACCAACCAGCACTGTCATTTCCAGATGCGGACCGTAAGTCACGAAGGCGCTCCTTCGGGACGGCGTGCCTGACGCCGGTTCGCGCTAATGGCACGCCCACCGGCGAGCCCCAGAGACACCGCGACCAGCCCACCGAAAAGACTGCCGAGGGTGTAGGCGATCGCCAGCATGGGATGGCCGTGCGCGAGCAAGTGGTCAGAGGCGGTCGCTAGCGACGAGAACGTGGTGAACGCACCGATGAACCCAGTGCCGAGCGCCGGCCGCACATACCTGGTCGGCGGGAAGACTTCGAGCACCAAGACAAGGAGCAGCGATAGCGCAAACGCCCCCGAGAGGTTGATCGCGAAGATGTCCCACGGGAACCCGTCAACAGCCGCCGGTGCGGCCAGACCGATGCCGTAACGAGCACCGCCACCCAGAATGCCACCGAGAAACACTGCGAGCAGGACGCCGGGTGCGAACCGCGGCCACCGCGACGTCGACCGCCGTCGGGGCGGGCCCAACGACTCGTCGATGTCCGGATCGATCGGCAGGGCACGCAAGCCACCGATGGGATCCGGGATCGCGCGGCTCTGCTCGTCGCTCACCGCGCTGACCCCCTCTGTGACGCCCAAGAGCCATTATGTTGATACACGCGATGAGCAGCTTCGAGCGACCCAGCCAGCTGACGATCTACGTGTGCGACAACGCGGTTCACCACCACAAGCCGTTGTGCGACGTGATCGTGCATCGTGCGCACGAGGCCGGACTCGCGGGGGCCACGGTCTTGCGTGGCATCGAAGGATTCGGCCGCGCCGGCGACATCCACACGACCAGAATTCTCGACGTCTCGGACCATCTGCCGATTTCGATCCTCATCGTTGACGACGACGCCAAGCTGCGTGACTTCGTCCATCACAACGACGACTTGCTGCACGGTCGTCTCGTCACGCTGGACCAACTCGAGATCTACCCGGCAACGGCGCCAACGTGAGACCAACACCTGCAGGTGTGGCATCCGCGTCCTACCTCTCCGTAGAGAAGTAGGAGCCATCGGCCGGGTGGCGGTTCGACAAGCGGGCGAGCTCCATCGCCAACACGACTCTAACCCGGCGCACTTTAACCCGGCGGGGCCCACCCGTAGGCGTAAGCGGCTCCAGGATATATGTTAACGCTCTCATGTTCTGTTTTTCGACGGTCGAAGATGCCCCGAAGGGTTGGATATGCCTAGGCAGCAGGGCGAGTTGTGGTTCCTGACGGGGAGCCAGGACCTGTACGGCGAAGAGACGCTGGCGGAGGTCGCCGCGCACTCGCAGCAAATCGCGGCCGGCCTCGACAAGTCGGGTCTCATCCCGCTGCCGATCGTCTGGAAGCCGGTACTGACCAGCGCTGAGGCGATCCGCCAGGCGTGCGTCGCCGCGACGGCCGATCCCCGATGCGTGGGCGTCATCACCTGGATGCACACCTTCTCGCCGGCGAAGGCCTGGATCGCCGGCCTCGATGCGCTGCGCAAGCCGTTGCTGCACTTCCACACGCAGACCAACATGGCGCTGCCGTGGGCTGAGATTGACATGGACTTCATGAACCTGAACCAGGCCGCCCACGGCGACCGCGAGTTCGGGTTCATCGAGACGCGGATGAGGCTGCGACGCAAGACGGTCGTCGGCCACTGGTCGGATACCCACGCAGTGACCCGCATCGCCGACTGGGCCAGGGCCGCCATCGGATGGCAGGCCGCGCACGACATGCGACTCGCCAGATTCGGCGACAACATGCGCGACGTGGCTGTCACTGAAGGCGACAAGGTCGAGGCACAGCTGCGGCTCGGGATGTCGGTCAACACCTACGGCGTCAACGACCTCGTCGCCGTCGTCGACGCCGTTCCGGAATCCGACATCGACGCGCTCGTTGCCGATTACGAGACTGCGTACACGGTGACGCCGTCGCTACTGGCGGGCGGTGCGCAAGCCGACTCGCTGCGATACGCCGCACGCATCGAAGCAGGGCTTCGCAAGTTCCTCGAGGACGGCGGGTTCACCGCATTCACGACGAACTTCGAGGACCTCGGTGGCTTGCGGCAGCTGCCGGGCCTCGCCGTCCAGCGACTGATGGCGGACGGCTACGGGTTCGGTGGGGAGGGTGATTGGAAGACCGCGTCACTGGTCCGGCTCATCAAGGTGATGTCGGCCGGTCTCGAGGGCGGCACGTCGTTCATGGAGGACTACACGTACCACCTCGGGCCTGGCGAGCCGAAGATCCTCGGTGCTCACATGCTGGAGGTGTGTCCCACGATCAGCGGCGCACCTCCGAGCTGCGAGATTCACCCGCTCGGGATCGGCGGCCGGGAGGATCCGGTGCGGCTCGTCTTTCGCGCCAAACCGGCAACCGGCTTTGTCGTGGGGTTGATCGATCTCGGGGACCGATTCCGCTTCGTCGCCAACGACATCGAAATCGTCGAACCCGATGAGCCGCTTCCGCGGCTGCCCGTCGCCTGCGCGGTGTGGCGCCCGGAGCCCAGCCTCGCGACGTCCGCTGAAGCGTGGCTCACCGCCGGCGGCCCGCACCACACGGCACTTACAACGGCTCTGAGTTTCGACACACTCGCCGACTTCGCACAGATCGCGAACGTCGAACTGCTGCGCATCGATGCCGATACCACCATGCGGCAGTTCGCTAACGAGGTGCGCTGGAATCAGGTGTACTACCGCGTAGCGGGCGGCTTGTAGGGTCACGTGGCGGGCGGCCTGTAAGACCGCCCGCCAGTCGGCCTTTACGGTGCGATGGTCCAGTCCTGGCAGCTCGTGGAGTTCAGCCACTGCCACAGGTCTGCCTTGGTTCCGTTCGCCGTGCCACAGTTCGTGTCATCGAGCACCATCCCGCTGTTCTCAACGACGAGCTCATATCGACCACTCCCCGTCGGGATGACCTGCCACTGCTGGCAGGCATTGCCCAGCGACGACCAAATGTCGACGGCCGTGCCGTCAGCCAGCCCACAGTTGACCGCATCGAGCACGGTCGCGCTGTTGACATTCGTGATGGTGTATACGCCCGCTCGAACGCTGGCGAACTTCCACTGCTGACAGGTGTTCCCCAGGGAAGCCCACAGGTCAATCAGTGTTCCGTTCGTCTTCACGCAATTCGTGTCGTCGAGAACGGTGGCGCTGTGGACATTGGTGATCCGGTAAGCAGTGCCCACGACAGGGAAGCTCGTGCTGGGTCCCGTGTACCCGACGGACACGATGTTGGCCTGCACCAAGTTGTCCGCCGCGTGCGTCGGGTAGCCCGACGTCATGACGCCTTCAAAGAACGAACCTACAGAGCCGTCACTGTTGTCGCCGCCGGTGCCCAGCACGATGGCGCCTTCCTTGTGCATCGGCACGTAACCACCGATGTTGGGGAGGGCTCCGTTGTACCAAGTGGTCAGACTCCCCGATTGCGAATTGCCTCCCTTTATGGCGTACGTCGATGTTCCGTTGTTTTTCTCAAGGGCGGTGACGAAGAGGCTCGAGTTCCCGTGGTTGTTGGTGTCAGAACCGTTGGCGCCGGCAAAGAGCCCGTTCTCGAGGTCGGCCTGAACCCACGGGCCAGATCCAGAGCACGGCGCGAACCAGCATTCGGTGCCGAAGTTGATCGCGTCCATGTGGCCGTTTCCGGTGTCGTTGCCGCTCGTCTCTGCGTTGCCATAGTCGAAGCAGCACCGGTTGTTGACGTGAGTGCCGCTCGTCACCACGTAGGTGCCTTCACCCGTGCTGCCAGTGGCCACACCTGACGTGGCGTTGTCGCGGTAGCCAACGCCGGCCGAGACGTAGAGGCCGTAGACGGCATGACCGCCGGCAGTGATTGGCAGCGCCGCGGCGTTCGCGCCGAAGTCTTGAGCGCCGTTGCCGCCCGGACCCTCAATCGTCAGGTTGTTGTGGTGTGACGTCTGGTCATAGATCTCGGTGATGTTGCAGATCGTGTTCGCGCAAAAACTGTTCTGGGTCGCTGCGTTCGCGTAGCCGCCGGCCGTCAGGGTCGCAATATTCGTGGTGGCGCCGTCCGAGATGCGCTTCACCTGGTACAGATTCCCGCTGTAGGCAGAGAACAGGGCGCGGGTCGTGCTGTGGGCCGCGGCGCACGGTGTGTTGGCCACGGCGTAGATGTCGCACGGCAGCGAGCCGGCGGCTACGGCAGGCGTGCCGGACGTCGCGACGAGCGCACCCGCCGTCAATGCGAGGGTGGCGCAACAGGACAGGACGGCGGCTCGCCAGCGACGGTGACGCAACCGATCGAAGCTGATAAACCTCCCAAGGAACACAAACATGGGCATACCTCTCTCGTTGTCGAAACCGAAATACGGGTGGTGTTATCGCTCACGCACGATGTGACCGGACGTGCATGGGCAGCATCGGATGAAGAAGTGGCTACCAAGCCTAGAAAAGCCAAGCAATTGGATCGTTGGAGTGGCGAGTCAGCCCGGCGCCGTTGACGTCGGATGCTCACAGGTTGGTAGCGTTAACATTCTGCTGCGCAGCTACACCCAACGCTCGTGACGATGGGGATGAACGGGACGTTACACCCGGGTAACAGGCTCAGCAAGAGCCCGACGGACTGCGCACAGTGGCGGTTGCTCAATCGCCCGACCACGCACAGGCGCCGGCCGAATGTAACGGCCAGGACACGATTCGCGGCAGATCCCTGAGGACCGGTTGACCTACGCGATGTTAGCGTGCACAGTCCTTCGTTGACGGCATGGGTGCGCTCTCATCGCGACTCGATCCGAGAGCATGTCGATGGCCGTCCAGGGTCTCTTGGTGTCTATTGGCAGCCGGATAGTCAGCCGCCAATGTAACGGGCAGGACACGATTCGCGCCTGGCATCTGAGGAGGCCTTGACCAGACGGGATGTTAGCGTGAACAGTCCTCGCGAAGAGCCCGCAGCCGTTCAGCACAACAGCCGAGAACGATCACATTTCGAGAAGGAAGGCACGCAATGACTGCACGGCGTTACATGACCGCGCTCGTCGCCGTAGGAATCGTCCTCGTCGCGGGTTGCTCGTCCTCCAAGAAGAGCACCGCGTCCCCATCGAGTGCGGCAGCTCCTGCTGCGACCACGAGCGCGCCGGCTCCAGTTGCTAGCACGAGCGCAGCGGCTTCTGCACCGGCACCCGCTACGAGCGCCTCAGCACCCGCGGCGTCCAGTTCCGCCGCTTCCGGCGCGAATCCCGACATCGCGTTCAACCAGGACAACCTGGCGAAGCTCGACGCGGCGCTGAAGGCAGCGATGGCCGGCAAGGACCTGACGAAGCTCAACATCGCGATGGTCGTCAACGTTGCGGCCGACTACTGGAAGGCCGGTCAGGTTGGCTTCTTGAAGGGCTGCTCTGACCTCGGTATCTCCAGCAGCAAGTGCACCTTCTTCGCCCCGCCGAATGGCAAGCTCACCGAGCAGACGTCCGAGCTTGAGACGCTCGACTCTCAGGGCATCACGGGCTACTCGATCTCGGCGATCGACCCTGCCTCTGCCAAGGGCACCATCGCGACCGACACGGGCAAGGGCATCTTCGTTCTCGCCATCGACTCGCCGCTCCCGGGCACGGGTGCTGCGGCTCTCTACCTCGGCACGCCGAACTACGACGCCGGCTTCGCAGCGGGTACGGCGATGAAGGCAGCCCTGAACGGCACAGGCAAGGTGGCCGTCCTGGTGGGCTCGCTGACCGCGCTCAACGCAGTTCAGCGCATCCAAGGTTTCGAAGCGGCGATGGGCTCCGGCATCACCGTCGTCCAGAAGCTGAACGACAACCTGTCGGCCGCGACCGCGACGTCTGACGCTGAGACCATCCTGGCGAACAACCCGGACGTCAACGGCCTCTACGGCGTGTACTCCTACGACGGCCCCGCGCTGGCGCAGGCAGTCGTGACGGCAAAGAAGACCGGATCGGTCAAGATCGTGTCCGACGACTCCGACGCTCAGACGCTCGGGTTCATTGGGGACGGCACGATCTACGCCACCATCGTGCAGATGCCTTACCAGCAGGGCTACACCGGTGCCTACATCATGGCGGCGGAGAAGCTGCTCGGTAGCGCAGCGACGATGGCGATCGTGAAGCCGTTCCTGTCGACAGATGGATCGACGCTGAGTTCGGGCGTCGGTACGCTCAAGAAGACAGACCTGGACGGTTACAAGGCACTTCAAGCTCAGCTGGGTATCGGCTAAGCAATAGCCCGCTAGTAACGAAAGCAACCGCCAAACGATGACTGTCAAACAATGACCGCCGCACCATGACGGTCGCAAACGAACCCCACAGCCGCGCGGTCTCCGCGCGGCTGTGGGGCGTGCAGAAGTCATATGGCCCAGTACGGGTGCTCGATATCCCGGAGCTGGAGATCTACGCCGGCGAGGTCACCGGAGTCGTCGGCGAAAACGGTGCGGGCAAGTCCACGCTGATCGGCACGCTGTCGGGATCGGTGTATCCCGACAGCGGTGAGATCGAGATCGGTGGAGTTCCGCTGGCGGTGGGGTCGACGGGGTCGGCCGCGCACAGGGGCGTCGCGCTGGTGTCGCAAGAGTTTCCGCTCGTCGGCCAGCTGAGCGTCGCCGAGAACATGCTGCTTGGTCGCCGCCCACGCGTGTCGAAGCGTCGGGTCTTGGTCGACTACCGAGCCCAACGGGCCGAGGCAGCGGCCATGTTGAAAGAGGTCGGGCTCTCCCCAAAGCAGGTATCCGTCAACCGCCAAGTGCGCACGTTGCCGGTGCCGACGCGCCAAATGCTTGAGATAGCAAAGGCGTGGGGTCGCGAACCGACGTTGCTCATCCTCGACGAGCCGACGTCCTCGCTCGGACCCGTTGAGGCGAAGATGGTGTTAGGTCTTGCTCGCACACTTGCCGACCGCGGTGGCGCGGTGCTGTTCATCGGCCACCGCCTCGACGAGGTGCGCGCGGTGAGCGATCGCGTTCTCGTGCTCAGAAACGGCCGGCTGGTCGCTGACCTCCAACCAGCGGAGGCTTCCGAGGAGCGACTGATCAGGGAAATGGTCGGCGCCGAATTCGCGCGCAGTGGAGCGAAGGCCAAGCCGGATCACGCTCGCGTCTTGTTCAAGGCGGAAGGCCTCACCGCCGACGGTCTCGGCCCGGTCGACATCGAACTTCAGGCGGGCGAGATTCTCGGAGTGGCCGGCTTGATGGGCTCTGGCCGCAGCAGATTGATTCACACAGTGGCCGGAGCTCAGCCGGCCACCGGCGGCTCGATGGAATTGGCCGGCCGCTCGTACTGGCCGCGCGGCCCGGCCGACGGCACCGCTGCCGGAATCGCGCTCATCCCCGAAGACCGTAAGCAGCAGGCGCTCGTCTTGTTCGCGCCGATCCACTCCAACGTGACGGTGTCGATACTGCGCAAGCTCGCCAGCAAGGGCATCTTGACGCCCAAGCGCGAAAGGAATGCGGCGAAGAAGATCACCGCCGACGTGAAAGTTCGGATGCAGTCGGTTGATCAACCGGTTGGATCGCTGTCCGGCGGCAATCAACAACGCGTGGTCTTCGGCCGCGCGTTTGCGACAGAGCCGAAGCTGCTGCTCCTCGACGAACCCACGCGCGGTGTCGACGTCGGCGCCAAAGCGGAGATCTACGAGCTCATCGACCGAGCCGCTCGGCAAGGGATGGGTGTACTCGTCGCGTCATCGGAGCTCGAAGAGTTGCTGTGGATGTGTCACCGCATCGTGGTGATGAACCAGGGACTGGTCGTCGACGTGATCGACCGCGAAGACGCGACCAAAGAAAGAATCATGACGGCTGCAGCAGGCAGCGGTCCTCGGGCAACGGGAGCTTTAGCATGACTGCGCAGACCACCTTGGAGCCGTCGCCGCAGCGCGCCGAATCGCGCGCGAAGTCGATGGTTACTGGCGTGCTCCGCACGCTCGCCTCCTCCCCGGAGGCCGGCGTTGTCACGGCGTGCGTGCTGGTATTCGTCTGCATCGGGCTCGCCGCACCGAACTACACACACGTCGGCAATCTCCAGGTGATGGGTCGCGACCTGGCCCAGATCGGCATCCTCGCGATCGGTGAATCCGTGGTCATCCTGACCGGGGGCATCGACCTTTCCGTCGGCGGGTTGGCCGGCCTCGCGGGCATCCTTGCGGCGTGGCTCAACGTGCACGAGAAGCTGTCAGCGCCGGTCTCGATCGTACTCACCCTTCTCATCTGCGCGGCCGTGGGGTTTTGGCACGGCGCGATGGTGACCAAGTTGGGAGTGCCGCCGTTCATCATCACGCTGGTCACCTTCACCATGTCGCAAGGGTTGGCGCTTGCGATCACCACTGGCACGCCCATCAACGACATCTCCCCACTGTTCAGCCGGATAAGTTCGTTCCACGTGGGCAACGTGCCGTTACCCGCCGTCATCTTTGTCGCCATTGCAATCGTCGCTTGGTTCGTCCTTGAACGAACCTACATAGGCCGCCAGGTCTATGCCGTCGGAGGCAACGCTGAGGCGTCTCGCCTCGCAGGTATCCCCGTCGCTCGCCGCAAGACTGGCGCCTACGTCGCGAGTGCAATGCTGGCCGGCATCGTCGGAATCCTCATTATCGGTCGGATGAATGTCGCTGACCCCTCGATCGGTTCGAGTGGCTTCGAACTGACCGCGATCGCGGCGGCCGTCATCGGCGGCGTTGCCCTTACGGGCGGCGAGGGGAGAATCCTCGGCATCGCGGCGGGCGCCGTGCTTCTCGAGTTCATCACGAACGGGCTGCTCGCACTGCGGGTCAGTCCTTACGACCAGCAGATGGTGCAGGGCGGCGTTCTCGGCGTTGCCGTTCTCGCCGACCGCCTACGCGCGAGGCGCTTCGGAGCGCAGCGAAGACAATGACGCCGCGGAGCGCGGCGAAGATGACGGCGAGACGACGATCACGTCTAGCACGCGCGGCCCGTGCACGCCTTCGACACGTTCGAACTCGATGTCGCTGGTGGCACTCGGTCCGCTGATGAACGTGAGGGGTCTCGACGGATCAAGCCGGGTCAGCGACTCAGGCACGCTCATCACGATCTGCTCTGCGTACACAACAACGACGTGATGGTCGGGCACCAGGGTAAGCACTCGGCGTCCTTGATCTGGTCCGGCGTCGAGCACGATCGTGCCGGTCTCCGCGATCGCCACCCGGCACCCGGTGACAACAGCCGCGATGTCGTCGAGCTCGCCCGCACTCAATGGCGCCGGATCGCCGTCGATGTGCACGACGCGATCGCCGCAGGCGTCGCGCCATTCGGCTGGCGCACCGGGTGGCAACACCACCGATGCGTCTGATGCCAGCACGGCCGTCAACGTCTGCGCCACGCCTGCGGAGTCGGTGCGGTGCACGGTCGCCTTGTAGTCGGTGAGCCGGTCGATGAAGCGCACGATAACCGGCTCGCTGCCGGGTGCTTCGACCGCAGCAACCCGGTAGTCGCGCGCAATTTCGGCGGATGCCGGTTGCCCGGCGATCGCGGTCCTGATGCGGGTCAGCACCTCGTCACGGGCGGTCACGCGCGCGGGTCGCGTTCGGTCGAGCCCGGTGCCTCGCGCTCGCGCAGCCACCACTCACGAAAGGTCTCCTTCGGCGGAACGGGCAGGTCGCGACTTGTCGTCCACGCCGAGCCGGGCCACGGCAGCGAACTGATGCGACCCCGGCTACCAGGCCGTAGTCCGAGCAACCTGCCGAGTCGCATGAACCGCTCGGCGCGGGCAAACCGTCGCGACGAGCGCATCGCCCACCCGACGGCTTTCATCGAGAGCAGCTCCGCATTCGGAGTCGACTGCGCACGTACGTGGTCAACCGCGCGGGCACGCAGGTGCACCAGGATCGACGGGATATCGATCTTCACGGGGCACACCGAATAGCACGCACCGCACAGTGTCGAGGCGAACGGGAGGCTCGAGTTCGGGTCGCTGTGACCGTTCATCCCGGTCAGTTGCGGACTGAGAATCGCGCCGATGGGTCCCGGATACACCGAGCCGTAGGCGTTTCCGCCGGTCCGTTCGTAGATCGGACACACGTTGAGGCAGGCACTGCACCTAATGCAGTGCAAGGCGGCTCGGCCAATCTCATCGGACAGTGCCGCCGTCCGGCCGTTGTCGAGCAGCACCAGGTGAAAGGCCTGCGGGCCATCGCCCGGCGTGACCGCCGTCCACATCGAGGTATACGGATTCATCCGCTCGCCGGTCGACGAGCGCGGCAGCAACTGCAGAAACACTTCGAGGTCACGCCAGGTCGGAAGCAGCTTCTCGATGCCCATGACCGTGATGAGCGTGTCAGGAAGTGTCAGGCACATCCGGCCGTTGCCTTCCGACTCGACGACGGCCAACGTGCCCGTCTGCGCGATCGCGAAGTTGGCGCCACTGATGCCCACCTTGGCGGACAGGAATTTCTTTCGCAGGTGGGCGCGTGCGGCCATTGCCAACCGACGCGGATCATCGGTGAGATCGGCAGGGACGTCGGGCATCTCGCGCATGAAGATCTCGCGAATCTCCGATCGGTTCCGGTGAATCGCCGGCACCAGAATGTGGCTCGGCTTGTCATGCCCGAGCTGCACGATGAGCTCGGCGAGGTCGGTCTCAATCGGTGCGATCCCGGCCGCCTCGAGTGCCTCGTTGAGCCCGATCTCTTGAGTCACCATCGACTTCACCTTCAC
>DATCDK010000107.1:0-9118 GCA_036510735.1 Acidothermaceae bacterium
AAACGCAGCAAGCACGACGTCACGGCCGACTCCATGCAGCGGCGTGTACGCAATCCGCACATCGCGATGCGGCAACGTCGCGAGCAACGGCATCGACGTGATGCCATCGATGTACGCGTCGAGCACCGCGTCGTCGAGCAAATGCCAAGCATCGCTTCGCGGGACGTCGGCCAGCGCGCCGACTGCGTCGATGTGCCGCGAGATATCGGCGTCCGCAGGAGGAACGATCTGGCCGCCGTCGCCGAGGTACACCTTGTAGCCGTTGTCCTGCGGAGGGTTGTGCGACGCGGTGACCATGACGCCGGCAGAGACGCCCAGATGGCGGATTGCGAACGCCAACACCGGCGTCGGCAGCGGGCGCGGCAGCACCGAAGCAGTGATTCCGAAACCTGCCATGACAGCCGCGGTGTCCCACGCGAACACGTCGGACTTGTGCCGCGCGTCGTAGCCGATGACGACGGACGTGCCGCCGGTGTCGAGCAGGTACGCCGCGAGCCCAGCAGCCGCGCGGATGACGACCGCACGGTTCATCCGGTTTGGGCCCGCACCAAGCGCACCGCGCAACCCTGCCGTACCGAATTGCAGACGGTTAGCGAACCGGTCGGCCAGCCCCTCGTCGTCCCGCGAATCAAGCAGTGCCGACAACTCGGCGCGCGTATCGGAGTCAGGGTCTTCGGCAAGCCACGTCCGCGCAGCAGCCTCGTACTTCACAGTCGCGACACGACCTGTGCGAGCAGCGCGCCCATGCGTGCGGCCGACGCGTTGCCGGCGGCGAGAACCTCGAGGTGGTCGAGCGGTTCGCCGGTCATGCCCGCTGCGAGGTTGGTCACCAGTGAGATGCCGAGCACCTCGGCGCCGGCGTCGCGCGCGGCGATCGCTTCGAGTGTGGTCGACATGCCGACAAGGTCAGCCCCGAGAGTCCGCAGCATGGAAATCTCGGCCGGAGTTTCATAGTGCGGACCGGGCAGTTGGGCATAGACGCCCTCGGTGAGCGTCGGGTCGACCTCGCGCGCGATCGTGCGTAGCCGGGTGCTGTAGAGATCGGTGAGATCGACGAAAATTGCGCCCTGCAAGGGAGATGTCGCAGTGAGATTGAGGTGGTCGGCGATCAGTACCGGCTGGCCCGGCACGTAATCGGCGCGCAGCCCGCCGCATCCATTGGTCAACACGATCACCCTGCAGCCGGCCTGCGCCGCCGTCCGCACACCGTGCACGACCGCGTCGACGCCGCGGCCCTCGTACAAGTGGGTGCGACCGAGGAACACCAGCACGCGGCGGCCATTCGAATCGATCGAGCGGATCCGGCCGGCATGACCGAGCACCGCCGGCGGCGCGAACCCGGGGAGGTCGGTCACCGCGATGTCGTGTGTCGGCGTCCCAATCGCTTCGGCGGCCGGCACCCAGCCGGAGCCGAGCACGATTGCGACGTCGTGCCGCTCGACGCCGGTTAGTTCGGCCAACCGTGCGGCGGCCTGTGCCGCAGCCTCGACGGTGGTGAGGGTGCTCATGCGTCGCCCGCCAGGTCGTCGTCCACCGAGGTGTCGCCCACCGATCTGCACGGCCGCAGCCGCAACTCGTTCACGTAGTCGGCCGGCGCTCCGGCCGTCTCTGCCGCATCGGCGACCATACCGAGGTAGCGCGCCGAAGGCAGGCCACCCTCGTAGCCGTTGAGGACGTACAGCCACGCGGTCAGGTCGCCCTCGAGGGTCGCGACCCGCACCCGGATCTTGTCGTAGAGGCCGAGCGCGTTGCCCTCCCAGCGGTCGAGTTCGGGCTCGTCAAAGGACGGGACGTCGTAGAGCATCACGAACACCTGGCTGTCGGAGTCTTCGACGACCGTGGCGAGCGCTCCTTCGAAGCTCAGTTCCTCGCCGCCGAACGTCAGGCGCCAGCCCTGCAGCCACCCGGTTCCCTGCGCTGGGGAATGCGGTGCCCGCGTGAGCATCTGCTCGGGATCGAGGTTGCTGCCATAGGCGGCGTAGAGGGCCACGCACCGAAGGTTAGACGGTTAGGACAGAATGCGGCACGTGACGCGCATCGCCATTATCGGGAGCGGCCCCGGCGGTTACGAGGCGGCGCTGGTCGCGGCGCAACTCGGTGCGCAGGTCACCATCGTCGAACGCACCGGCGTCGGCGGCGCGTGCGTGCTCACCGACTGCGTGCCCTCCAAGACCCTCATCGCCACGGCCGAGGCGATGACCGCCCTTGCACTATCGCCACGCCTCGGCGTCCGCTTCGACGGCGGCACAGATCGCGATGCCGGGAAGATCACCGTCGACGCCACCCAGGTCAACGCCCGCGTCAGGTCGCTCGCGAAGGCGCAGTCCGACGACATCGCGCTGCGACTCGCAGGGGAGAGCGTCCAGGTCATGGCCGGGTCAGCCCGGCTCGCGGCACCAACCGTCGCCGGCCACCGGGTGGTGGTGACCACGGACGACGGCGTTCAAGAGCTCGACGCGGACGTCGTGTTGCTGGCGACCGGCGCGCATCCTCGCGTATTGCCAACCGCTGTCCCCGACGGGGAACGGATCCTGACCTGGCACCAGATCTACGACCTCGATGCATTTCCCGATGAACTCATCGTCGTCGGATCGGGCGTCACCGGCGCGGAGTTCGCCGGCGCATACCAGGCGCTCGGATCGCAAGTGACGCTCGTGTCGTCGCGCGACAGAGTGCTGCCAGGCGAGGATGCGGACGCTGCCGCCGTCGTCGAATCGGTCTTTCGCCGTCGTGGCATGACGGTCGTGAACAACGCGCGCGCAACAGCAGTAACGCGGACGGCGGACGGTGTGCTCGTTTCGTTGGCCGACGGATCTGCGGTCTCGGGTTCGCATTGTCTGATGGCGGTGGGGTCGGTACCGAACACCGCTGACCTCGGTCTCGATGCAGCAGGCGTTCGCATATCGGCGTCCGGGTATGTCGAGGTCGATCGGGTGTCTCGCACTTCTGCCACGGGCATTTATGCGGCCGGGGACTGCACGGGGTTGCTGATGCTCGCGTCAGTCGCAGCGATGCAGGGACGCATCGCGATGTGGCACGCGCTTGGTGACGCAGTGCGGCCGCTGCGGCTGTCGATGGTCGCGGCGAACGTGTTCACCGATCCTGAGATCGCCGCAGTGGGCGTCTCGCAAAGCGCCGTCGATGCTGGGTCGGTTGAGGTGCGATCGGTGAAGTTGCCGCTCGCGCGAAACGCGCGCGCGAAGATGGCCGGCGTTACGGACGGATTCGTGAAGCTGTTTGCTCGGCCGGGCACAGGCGTTGTGTTGGGTGGGGTCGTCGTTGCGCCAAAGGCGAGTGAGCTGATTCTGCCTGTCACCATGGGCGTTCAGCTCGGCTTGACGGTCGATCAGATCGCGCAGAGCTTCTCGGTGTATCCGTCGTTGTCAGGTTCGATTACAGAGGCCGGCCGCCAGTTAATGGAAACCCACCTCGACTGACTATTTGGTACCGGAGTCCTCCAGCGGCGTCCCTGGCGCGTGGGCTACGTGGGCCGACTTCGTGGCCTCAGCTTCTGTGCGGGCATCGCGAATGCTGGTGATCGCGGTGAGGAAGTCGCTGCGGCTGATGCCGTAGAGCTCGACGTCGTCGACGGCTCGCACGGTCATCGTTCGGGTGGTGTCGCCCAGGAGCGCGATTTCGCCGAAGCCTTCACCGTGTCCCATCGTGCGGACCAACGCGTCGCCGTCGAGAACATTCACGTTGCCGCGAGCGACGACGTAGAAGCTGTCGCCGGTGTCGCCTGCTTCGAACACTGCTTCGCCTGGACGTAGTTCGGTGCGCTCGACACCGTGAGCGAGTTGCTCGATGACGGGCACCGGCAATGGCCGGAGCATCGCAATCTTGCGGAGCAACATGATGTCGTCAGTCCGGACGGCGACCGAGGCGTCGATCGTCGTGAGCCGCCGCCACCAGAGCAGACACACGACGGGCGCGACGGCACCAACCGTCACCAACGCACCCTTCGTACCGAACAACCCGATCAGGAGCGGCGCCACAATGGACCCGATGCCGACGGCGAGGGCGCCCACGCTTTCGAGTACCCCGAACACGCGAGCCAGAACGACGTTGGGAACCATGCGCGCGATGAGGGTGAACGCGGTGACGTCGACCAGTGCGTTGCCGATGCCGATGAATGCAGCCGCGAGAAGCGCGACGACGTGGTTGGGCAGCAGACCAATCAGCGCTATCGGTGCTCCCCACAGGACGATCGCAACGCCAAGCCATCGCGTCATCGCGCGACTACCAATCAGCAGCGCGCAGGCGATACTGCCGAGCAAGGCGCCGATACCGACTGCACCCTGAAGGAGCCCGACGCTTGACTGGTCGCCGTGGAGCACCTTGATCGCCACGACGACGACAAAGACGCTGAATGCGCCACGGATCGCGGCCTGCAACACAACGAATCCCACTACCACGCGCACACCGGCGTTTGAGGCGACCGCGGCAAGCCCGTCGTGGATCTCGGCCCAGACGTGCCTTCGTTGTGTGGCCGCAAGCGGGATGTTCTCGTAGTTCAATCGCACGACCAGGCCGGCAGAAATCAACGCACATACGCCCGCGAACACGAAGACCGCGGAGATGCTCCACACCGCTAGCAGCAGCGCCGCAACCAAAGGCCCGAGGATCACACTGAGCGAGTCGAGCGCGCCACGGACGACGTTGACTGACGTCAACTCATCGGGGCTGCGACACAGCGACGGCACCAGGGCCGAGTGGCTCGCCCGGTACGGCGTGAAGGCAATCGTCGACGCAACAGCCAGCGCGTACACCACAAGAACCGGGCCGTCAGCGGTCAGAACCAGCGCCACTGCCAGCGTCGCGACACCTCGCACCGCACTCGAGGCGAACAGAACGCGTTCGCGCGGCACGCGGTCGGCATAGGCGGAGATGACCGGTGCGAGAAGCGCCGCGGGTACAAGTCGAACCAGCCCGACTAGACCGACCGCGATGGCGCCTCCGTGCGCGAAGGCAACCAGCCCGATGGCGACCGAAAACGACCACTCCGCCGTGAATGCGGCTCCGAACGACAGCTGAGCACGGAGCAGTGCGCCGTTTCCGACAAACGCCCCGCCTACCTTCACCGGCACATGGTCGCATGTGCGCGTGCGGGCACTGGCGTGATCGGTAACAAGCAGCCCAGCGGCAACGGCCTCAGACGTGCAACGTCGGCTGGTAGATGAGCTCTTGGATGTCGCGGTCGAGTGTGCGGCTTTCGATCAGTTCGAGGTCGAAGTCGTCCGCACCTTGAAAGATCGGGTCCTCTCCGCTCTGTCCGGTGATCACTGGGAAGAGCGTCACTTGGACGCGGTCGACGAGGCCCGCGGCCATCAGCGCCCGGTTCATCGACACGCTGCCGTGCGAGCGCAACGGCACGTCGGACTCTTCCTTGAGCCTGGCAATTACGTCGACGGCGTCCCCGCTCGCGACGGTCGCGTTCGGCCAGTCAAGAGGATCTTCCAGCGTGCTTGACACCACCGTTAGAGGCAGGTTCCTCATCCGGTTGACCCACGGGTCAGCGATCTCGGGATTCTCGATGCTCGAGGCCAGCAACTGCACGAATAGCCGATAGGTGTTGGCCCCGAAGACCATCCGCTGCTCCGGCTCGTACAAGGCGAGGCGACGGGCGAGCAGCTCGGGGCCCTGCTTGCCCCAGTAGCCGCCATATGCGCCGCTGTTGGAGCCGAAGCCGTCGAGGCTGGAAAAGACGTCGAACGTGTAAGCGGCGGTCATGGCGCTCTCCTCGAGTTGGTCTGCTTGCGCAGATACAGACGCGACACGACAGTCAAACTCATCGCTGTGCGGCGTCAAGAGGTCGCGGCTTTCACCAGCGCAGCCACCTTCTTTTCCACCGCGGGCGTCCAATTCGTCAGCGCATATGACACGGGCCACAAGTCTCCGTCGTCGAGGGTCGCGGCATCCTGGAAGCCGATGGTCGAGTACCTGTACTTGAACTTGCCCGCGTCCTGGAAGAAGACGACGACCTTACCGTCGGCGTTCGCGTAGGCGGGCATGCCGTACCAGGTCTTGGGCGACAAGGCAGGAGCGTTCGCGGTCACTGTCACGTGCACGCGCTCAGCGAGCGCACGATCGTTTGGTGCCATCTCCGCGATCTTCGCGAGCAGTTCCTGCAAACCATCCGCCTTCTTCGCGCCCTGCTTGCCCTCTGCCCGCAACTCGGCAGCGCGTTCCTTCATGGCGCCACGTTCCTCGGCACTGAATCCGTCGGATTCGCTCTTCGCAGTCTTCGTAGGCACGTTTTGGCTTCCTTCCGTTGGGGCCTTTGCATGTTGCCGGCCTTCGACAAAAGGCTAGGCCGCGCGACATCGGGCCGCTTCTCGATTCCTGACCGAAAACGTGGCCATGGTCGTACTAATGCAACGTCAGCTTCGCGCGCTCGCCACATCCGTTGCCGACACAACGTCTGGGCCACCGACAGCGACGACGACGTTGGCCGGATGGGCTACGAGCCATGTCTGTGACGCCGGCGACGCGGTGAGCGTCGTTGGTGCCACGAGAAGCAGGACACCTTTGCCTGCTGCTGCCGCTGGCCCGGCGCTGATCGCATCTGGCCAGTTCGCGCCGTAGGCCCGTCACCGAGCTAGCCAGCTAGTTCCGGCGAGGTCAGTCGGTCGCGAGCCGAAGCGTTTCGTCGCACCAGGTCACGAGATGCATCAGCGCCGCGTCGCGTTGTTGGTAGAATGCTCGCTGTCGGCGGTCTGGTGATAGGCCCGATGACTCGAGGCGGCGGCACTCTCGAGAAGTCGCGGCAGCAGCCATGCGTACTTCACGCACGATGCCACGACACCGAGGCGTACCTCGCGTTCGTCCCCGTGCCAGCCGGCTTCGTGAAGCCCCTGTACGTACGCGTTGCTCGACGGGCACTGCGCGCTCGGGTGCGACGCACCGTGCGATCGACTCGAAAGGGGGGCAGCCGATTGACTGGTTCGTAGACGCAACTGCTCGCGTTAGCGCGCGGTCCAACCGCCGTCGACGGGGATCGTCGTGCCGGTGATGAACGAGGCGGCGTCAGAGGCCAAGAACACGACCGCTCCCGTCACATCGACGGGCTGACCAATTCGATGCAACGCCGCGATGCGCTCGATCACATCTGCGCGAAACGCGGGGTCGGACAACGCAGGCTCGGTACCGGGAGTCTCGATAAACGTCGGCGCCACGCAGTTGACGGTGATGCCGAGAACGCCCCACTCAACTGCCAGGCACTTGGTCAAATGGCCAATCGCCGCCTTCGTCATGCAGTAGATCGACTCACCAGGCAACGCGACCAAGCCGGCCTGCGAGCCGATGTTGATGATGCGCCCGGATCCTTGGCCGCTCATGATGTTCGCCCCGGCCTGGCTGGCGAAGAACGTGCCCTTCAAGTTCACCTGGAGCGTCGCATCGAAGTTCTCCTCGGTGACGGACGATGCAGGCGCGTCGGGCGCGATACCCGCGTTGTTGACCAGGATGTCGAGCCGCCCGAAGGCCTCATGAGCAGCCGCGATTGCCTGGCGGATCTCCGGCAGACTTGTCATGTTCATCTGAAGCGGCAGTGCTCGCCGTCCCATTGCAGTAATCGTCTCTGCGACGTCGCCCGCCGACTCGCGGTCGCGCAAACCGAGGGCAATGTCCGCGCCGGCGTGCGCCAACGCGATCGCGATGGCGCGGCCTAAGCCACGACCGCTGGCTGTAACCAGGGCGACTTTGCCAGCGAGAGAGAAATCGGGAAACTCGGTCATGTGTGGTCCTTGTCTGGGGGACGGGTGCGGCTCACCGATTATGGTGGCCGGATGGCCAACCAGACTGTTGTCGGACGGGTCGTGTCGCTGTTCCGGTACCCGGTCAAGTCGATGGCTGCCCAGGTGCTGGACGAGGTCGATGTGTCGTGGCAGGGCTTCGTAGGCGACCGCCGTTGGGCGTTCATTCAAGACGGCCACGAACGCAGCGATTTCCCGTGGCTGACGGTTCGCGAACTTCCTGTCATGTGGACGTACCGACCGTCCTTCGTGGATCCGTTGCGACCCGATAAGTCACCGACCGTTGTGCGCACACCGACCGGGACTGAGCTCGACGTCGTCGACCCGGCGTTGGCCGCCGAACTCGGCCCGGGGGTGCGGGTCATCAAACAGGAGCGCGGCATTTTCGACGCGTTTCCGTTGTCGCTCATCAGCACCCGAACGGTCACCGACCTCGGTGCAACTGTCGGTGCCAAGCTTGATCCCTTGCGGTTCCGTCCCAATCTCGTCGTCGAGCCGACCGACGACACGCCCTTCCCTGAGGACGCATGGGTCGGCTCGGTACTGCGTATCGGCGACGTGCGGATGCGCGTCGACAAGAGAGACCAGCGTTGCATCATGATCAACGTTGACCCGAAGACGACCGAGCGCAACCCGGCGGTCCTGCGTGCGCTCGGTGGTGACCGCCAAGCCTGCGTTGGGGTGTACGGGTCGACGGTGACGCCCGGCCGGGTCGCGGTCGGCGATGCCGTATCGCTCGAGTCGTGACCGTCGCGGTTTAGAGCGAGTCGGTTGGACGACCCAGGTCGGGGTCGTCTGGCACCGGCAGATCGTGTTGGCGAAGCCGTGATGCGCGAACGCTGTCGGCGTACATCAGCGAGATCAACAAGCCGCCGACCAACACGAGAACCATGAGCGTCACCTTCAACGACCACGGTCCTGGCAGTGCCGCGAACGCTGCCGCTACCGGAACAACGAGTACGAGCTGGCGCACCGCGGCGCGAGTGCGCCAGCCCGCGTCGGTCAGTTCGTGGCGCACCCAGTCGCGATTCTCCGGCGGCAGTCGCAGGCCGATCGCAAACCGCAGCCAGCGCCATGGTCCAGGGTCACCCGGAATTCGGGTCATGCGTTGACGGTAGAACATCGCTTGCCTGTGCTGCAGTCGCGTTGGCACGCGACAAATGCCTGCGTGGCGCGATCACCCAGCGCTTGGGTAGCCGGCCCGAACGCTCGCCACCATCTCGACCAGGGCGGACCGTTTGGCTGCCTCGGCTTGTGCGACGCGGCTCAGCGGGCGTGTTACAGGGTTCTGTCATACCGATGGGTAAGGATTCCCTCGGCGCGCCAGACCGGTGCGCTCTCCCGGGTGGGGAAGGCTAGCGAAG
>DATCDK010000108.1:0-23979 GCA_036510735.1 Acidothermaceae bacterium
ATGGGCCGTATTCGGCCTCAACCGCCTCCCTAGCCACGGTCTCGCCGTGCCCCCACGGGAACCACGCCTCGACGTGCGGGGCACGTAACCAGGTCGCAAGTGCAGGGAAATCGTCGCGAGTCATCGGCCGCAGAGTCACCGCGGGCCGCCCCCCCGAACCCGGGCCGGCAGCGCCAACCTGGCTAGACATCACACCAGTATCGATTCCATAGAATCGCAGCGCGCACTTGGCCGACGTTCAGGAAACTCCCAGACTTCAGCGTAACGATGCTCATCAACCGCCACTTTGCGGCCGATCTGCTTTACCCACCGCTGACCGATTGGATCGAGATGCCGAGCTTGGCCGCCGTCCCCACGATTGTGGGAGCCGCTGGCCCGGCACGTCTGCTCGTCGTCGACGACGAGCCGAACATCCTCGAGCTCCTCGCCGCGACCCTGCGATTCAGCGGCTTCGAGGTGGCGAGTGCGGCGACCGGCCACGAGGCCCTCGAAATGACCCAGGCCTTCAAGCCGGACCTCATCGTGCTGGACGTCATGATGCCCGGCATCGACGGGTTCGACGTCGCCAAGCGGTTGCGTGCCGGCGGCCTGCGCACGCCGGTGCTGTTCCTCACCGCGCGCGATAGCGACGAGGACAAGGTCACCGGGCTCACGATCGGCGGCGACGACTACGTCACCAAGCCGTTCAGCCTCGAAGAGGTGATCGCGCGCATTCGTAGCATCCTGCGAAGGACGAAGGGCTTGGACGGCGAGGCTGGCACGTCCATTCTCAGCCTCGGCGACATCACCCTCGACGAGGACAGCTACGAGGTCCTGAAAGCCGACCAGCCGATCGAGCTCTCTGCGACCGAGTTCAAGCTGCTGCGCTATTTCCTGCACAACCCCGGCCGGGTTCTGTCCAAGACGCAGATCCTCGAGCACGTGTGGTCCTATGACTTCGGTGGCGACGCCAATATCGTCGAGACGTACGTGTCCCACCTGCGCCGCAAGATCGACACGACGCAGCCGAGGTTGCTGCACACGTTGCGCGGGATGGGCTACGCATTGCGAGTGCCTCGATCGTGAACCGCTGGTGGCGATCCCTCAGGACACGCGCGCGACGGGTTCCGCTGCGGATCCGACTGGTACTTCTCACCTGCGTGTTGGTCACCGGCGCGCTGATCGCCACCGGATTCGTCGCTACGAACCTGCTGCGGCACTCCTTGATAAACCGCGTCGACAGCCAGCTCACAAGCGCGAGCCATCTGATCACCACCTCCGACTACGCCCGCGGATTTCGAGGACCCCGCGCCCCTGGTACCGGCTCCGGCGGCCCAGGCGGGCCCGGAATCACCGGCACCACAACCGGGACGGGAGTCCCAAATGCCGCTGCACCAAATGCCGCTGCACCCGACGCCGATACACCCAGTGCGGCGGCGCCGAGTGCCGGAGCCGTAGCCCCAAGCGCCGCCGCACCGAGCTCGGGCACCCGCCCCGCAGGATCGCCAGCCTGCGGTACGTCGACGGCTGCGGATCCGACCGCCACGACGCGCCGGACCCTCCTGCCCCTGCCAAGCGACTACTTGGTCCAGTTCAGCAACGCCGCCGGCACCGAGCTCTCGCGGAGTAGCGAGCCCTTGGAACAAGGCGACTGCGGACCGACTATTCCGACGCTTACTCTTGCCGAGGTCAACGCACTCCATGGCAAGCCGTTCACCGTTCCGTCGAGCACAGGCGGTGAGCATTGGCGCGTTGTGGTGTCGGTCACGCAAAGCGGCACCGGCAGTATCGCCGTCGCGACACCGCTGACTGGCGTGGACAGCACGCTGAATCAGCTGATTCTCTTCGACGTCATCATCGGCGCCGGAGTGGTTATCGTCCTGGCCGGACTGAGCTACGTCGCGGTCCGACACAGCCTTCGCCCACTCGTCGACGTCGAGCACACCGCCGCCGCGATCGCGGCCGGGGACCTGACGCGCCGCGTCCCGCAAAGCGATCCACGTACCGAAGTTGGCCGACTCGCGGGCGCACTGAACGGCATGCTTAGCCAAATCGAGTCGGCATTTCGTGCGCGCGAGGCATCGGAGCAAGAGGCGCGGACGTCGGAGACCCGCATGCGCCGCTTCATCACTGACGCCAGCCACGAGTTGCGTACGCCGTTGACATCCATTCGCGGATTCGCGGAGCTGTACCGGATGGGCGCCGTCCCAGAGGAATCGGACGTCGACCGTGTGATGACGCGGATCGAGAGCGAGTCGACCCGCATGGGGTTGCTCGTCGACGACCTGCTGCTGCTCGCGCGTCTCGACCAGCAACGGCCGCTCGAACGTGAGCTCGTCGATCTCGAGACGATCGCGTCGGACGCCGTGCACGACGCGCAGGCGGTCGCGCCAGGTCGTGACGTTCAACTGCAGCTCTCGACGCACGAACCGGTACTCGTCGTCGGCGATGACGCGCGGCTGCGTCAAGTCGTCGGAAACCTTGTCACCAATGCGCTCACTCACACGCCGGAATCCGCCGCGGTCACTGTCGGCCTGAGTATCGATGACAGCGAGTCCGAACGATTCGCGGTGCTCGAGGTCGCCGACTCCGGACCTGGACTTAGTCCCAAAGATGCGCAGCGCATCTTCGAGCGTTTCTACCGCGTCGAGGAATCCCGCACCCGTGCGAACGGCGGCAGCGGTCTCGGACTCTCGATCGTGGCGGCACTGACCGCTGCTCACGGCGGCACTACCGACGTCGAGACGAAGTTGGGCGTCGGCTCGCGTTTCCGCATCCGACTGCCGCTCGCCGAAATGTGACTCGTATCCGAACCATCGCGTGCGACGCTTGCACGCCGAGCTGTCGACGCGCCCAACTTCGGCTACGTACTTAGTCCTGTTACGGACGAAGTACTGTCACGTGCGCAGTGCTCGTATTTTGTATCGGTTGTGCTGTCGTGGTCTTCGGTCACTGTCGATCCAGGCGGGTGGGATGAACCACGGCATCGAATTGATCATGGTGATGTCCCAGCCGTCGTGGTGCACGACGTCGTGGTGGTAACTGCACAACAGGCATAGGTTGCAGAGCGCGGTTTCACCTCCGTCGGACCAGTATTTGCAGTGGTGGGCGTCGCACCAGGACGGCGGCCGGTCGCAGCCGGGAAAAGCGCAGCCTTGATCACGAGCGACGAGTGCACGCCGGATCGCTGTGGGGATAACGCGGGTCAATCTTCCGACGTCGAGTGGTTCGCCGTGTGAACCAAGCACGATGGGATGACATTCGCATCGCATAGCACTCGGCGGGTGGCTTCGATGGAGAACGGGATGCCGGTGTCCAGCATGCCTGGCGCGCAGTCGGTCGCACCGGCCGCTTTCGCTTCGAGGCTTTCCCAGCTCACGGTCAACGCGACGTTTGGCCGCTCCCCACGCACTTGAGGCAGGTCTGGAGTGGCGAGCTGGCATAACTGGACGAACGCGTCGGCGTAGCGGGCGCCGGTCTCGCGCGGGTCGGGGATGCCGTCGACGGCGGGCATAGGTGCGGCGAGCGGGCTGAGCACCGCGATCGCGAGCGCGCCGGCTTCTTTGTCGAGCAGCCCGCGCAGCGCGACGGTGCCGTCGGCACGGGTGGTCAATGACACGAATCGGTTCTGTCGAGCGGCCGCTTCTTGTTCTTCCAGCACGTCGGGAGCGAACCGGTAAGTGATGTTCATCGCGGTGCGGGTCACCGCGCGGCTGCCGTAGTGGCTCGCGGCCTGCAGCAGCAGGTCTTCTACCTCACCGGTCATCGCAGCAGGTACCGACGCAGGCAACGCTTCGATCGCGTTACAGACCGCTGTTGCGGCGCCCATGGTGATCTCCCCGGCGCTAAACGCCGCCGCGGTGGCCGGGCGGCCATCGAGTTGGTGGGCGAGTTGCAGCCGAGCCCGGCCCATCCAACTCGGCACATCCGCCGCCGCCTTTAACCACCCGTGCGTCGTCTTGGCCGCCAACAGCGTGCGCACCAACGATGTTTCGGCCTGCGCGAGGCTCGCGACCTTAGCCGCGTCGAGCCGGTTTGAGACCTTCTCTAGCTCCACGACCAAGTCAGCCAGTTCACGCGTCGGTATCGACCACAGCGGCGCAGCGGCGAACTCATCAAGCGCAGCATTCATCGAAGCAACCGCTTCGGCTGCGGGATGTGCCTGATCGACGTGCAACGAACTCATGCAGCAAACCTACCGACCAGCACTGACACAAACCGCAGTCAACAAGGAACTGTGAACAACGGGGATTGCCTGTGGAAAAAAGGGAAATGCGGGTTTCTTGCCTGCGGAGGTCGCGCGGCTGCGCGTGCATGCGCACCGCACGTACGCAGATACGTGCGCATGACGCGGGCGCGCGTGCGCACGCGCGTACACGCGCATGCGGGTACGGGTACGTGTACACGCGCATGCGGGTGCGTGTACGTGCGCGTCACCCCGCGAGCGCATAGGCACGTGCGCGGCACACGCGCGCGAGCCGCGGGCACAACGCGGTCAAACAGCGCGGACAGCCGGAAACCGTTCCGCGAGCTCGGCGCGTGCTGCATCGTCTAACTGCACGCCGGCCGCACCGATGTTTTCCGCGAGATGTTCTCGCGTTCGGGTCCCAGGAATCAGCAGGATGTTCGGCGCCAAGTCCAACAGCCAAGCAAGGGCAAGCTGGGACGGCGTCGCGCCCAGCCGCCGAGCGAGCTCAGCGACGGCCCGACTGCTGAGGATTCCGTTCTGTCCCCCGCGCGGCCAACCGAGTGGGAAGAATGGCACGAACCCGATGCCTCGCGATGTGCACTCGTCCAGCACGTCACGCGAGCGTTGATCGGCGAGATTGAACAAGTTCTGCACGCAAACGATCTCGGTCTGGGCGACCGCCCTTAACAAATGAGATAACGAGATGTTGCTCAGGCCGATGCCGTCGATCAATCCCTCGTCCCGTGCGGTGACGAGCGCGTCGAGCTGAGAGTCGAATCGCGTCCCTGGGGTCGCCGACGGATCCAGCAGCCGAAGGTTCACCGCAGCCAATCGTGAAACGCCGAGCGTTGCAAGGTTGTCCTCGATGCCTGCGCGAAGCTGATCCGGATTGTCGTACGGCAAGACCGCGCCGGTCTCATCGCGCAGCGCGGCCACTTTGCTCACGATCGCCAAGTCACTCGGGTACGGATAAAGCGCTTCTCGGATCAGCTCGTTGACGACGCCAGGCCCGTAGTACTGCGCGGTGTCGATGTGGTTGATCCCGCTGTCGACGGCCGCACGCAGTACCCGCAGCGCCTCGTCGCGGTCGCGTGGCGGCCCGAAGACGTTGTCACCGGCCAACTGCATCGCACCGTATCCGAGCCGGTCAACCTGCCACGGGCCCAGCGCGAACGTGCCTCCGAGTTCCATCCGTCCTCCACGATCAACCGGCAGACTGCCACGTGCGAGCCTCATCCACCGTACGTCGGTACCAAGTCCCCGCTAACAGAAGCGGCGGCGTCGCTGACGAGGAACGCGATGACGTCGGCGATGGCCTCCGGTTCGACCGCGCCGGCCATCACCTGCGGCGGGAGAATCGCCCTATTCTTCGCCGTGGCGATGAGCTGCGGGACGACGGTATTGACCCGGATCCCGTGCGGGCGTAGCTCGACGTCGAGGGTGCGCGTCAGGTGCACCAGCGCGGCCTTGCTCACGCCATAAGCAGCGGCGCCGGCCGTCGGTTCGACGCCGGGCCGGGGCGGCGACGTGCACGATGACCCCGGAGCCCGCAAGCTTCATGTGCCGTGCCACCGCCTGAGTCAGCCACAGCGCAGCACCGAGGTTCACGTCCATCATGCGACCGAGCGTCTGCGGCGTCACGGTGAGTGCGTCGCCAAGCTCGTAGGCCCCAATCGTATTAACGAGGACGTCGGGTGCGCCGATCTCGGCGACAACATGCTCGACGAGCGGGCCTGGGACGGCGGGGTCGGTGGCGTCCGCGACCTCGCGGTGGATGCCGTCAGGGAGTTCCTTCAACCCGGCTTCGGTGCGGTCGACGGCGACGACGGTCAACCCCGCTGCGTGCAGCGCGAGGGCGGTCGCATGACCGATCCCACTGCCCGCACCGGCCACGATCGCGATACGTGCTTTCATGATTACAACCTCCTGACTACCTGCTTGCGCAAGCAAGTAGATGCTACGATGAAAGGCTTGTCAAGCAGGACAAAAAAGGGTTCGGGCGCGAATGTTCAGACACGACACGTTACGCAGGGCGCAGTCGATGCTTGCCCAAGCAAGTAGCCTGGTCAGGTGGCCAAGGTGGTTCCGCTGAGTACGGCAGAAGAGGAATTCTGGCGCGCACTCATGCGCATCGTCCTGTCGTTGCCACGTCGACTCGACAGCGACCTCGTGAAGACGGTCGGCATCACCGCAAACGAATACACGACGCTGATGTGCTTGTCCGAAGCCGCTGGCCGCCAGTTGCGCATGGCCGACTTGGCGAACGCCGCCGCGCTGTCGGCGAGCCGCATGACTCGCCTCGTCGACGACCTCCAGTCGCGCGGGCTCGTGACGAAGCGCACCAGTTCTGAAGATGGTCGAGGCAATGTTGCGAAGCTCACGCCCGCCGGACTCGCCAAGCTGAAGTCGGCGTGGCCCACTCACCTCGCGAGCGTCCGGCGCCTGTTCAATGAAATCGATCCGCACACCGTTGGCACGGCCGCACAGGCGTTGGCGCAGATCGCTGTCCACCTCGAAGACACCCGCTGATCGACCGCGAGCCGCCGACAAGCCCACGGGCTCACGGGGCCACGGGGCCACGAGTCCCTACAGGCCCTTCAGCAGCCGTGACGTGAGCACGATGTCCACGACCTCCCCGACGGTGGAAGTACGTGCCCAGTCACGTTGAAGTTCGCACGCGAGCGACACCCAACTGACCGGCTGCGCACCTGCCTGCACGATGCGCTCCAAGCCAGCACGGTGCGCCTCAACCGACGTCCCGGCAACAGCATCGACGACGGGATACACCTCATAGCCGGCTCGCAAAGCGTCGAGACTCGGAAACGCAAGGCAAACCTCGGTCCAAAGCGCCGTCATGATGAGCTTGCGCCGGCCGGTAGCCTCCACTGCGGCGCGAAACTCGACGTCTTCCCACGCGTTGATCTGAGTGCGGTCGAGTTCGACGCTGTCCGCGAGTACCTCGCGCAACTCAGGAAGCGTCGGCCCCTGGCCGTTGGCAACATTCACCGTCGAGAGCACGATCGGCAGTTGGTACGCCTTCGCGAGGCGGGCCACCGACACGATGTTGCGCAGCAGCAGCTCGTGATCCATCGAATGCACTGCCGCTACCTGCGAAGGTTGATAGTCGATCACCACTAGCGCGGAGTTCTGCGGGGTGAGCAACGCATCGCTCACCGGGTCGCGTATCGGCTCACTCGTCATGTGCGTCTCCTCGGTTCACGGCGCGGGTTCAGGACGCCACAGCTGACGGACTGGCGTAGAGAAACCGTAGACACAAGTTGCTTGCCAAAGCAAGTAGGTGCGTAATAGCTTCGTACCGAAGCCACGGTCAGTAGGGGCCGTGCCCGGTTCTCGAGGAGAGTCCTATGACTGTTGATGGCACCGCTTCGACGCCCGACTACGTGCCCATCCCGCCGTCCTCATTCGGGCCCGCCTTGAACGAGCAGGGCTATCACGTCGGACGAGTGGAGCGGAACCTGTTCTGGGTGACCGATGGCACCTACCAGTCCGCGTTCCTCGCTACCGAGGAGGGTGTCGTCGTGTTCGACGCTCCCCCGACCATCGGCCACAACCTGCGCCGCGCGATCGACGAGATGGCCGCCGCGGAGGGCACCACGAACAAGGTGACGCATCTGGTCTATTCACACCACCACGCAGACCACGCCGGCGCAGCGAACCTGCTCGGCGACGACGTCATCCGTATCGGTCACGAAGACACTCGGCGGTTGCTGCTTCGCGACAACGACCCGACGCGGCCGGCCCCTGAAGTCACGTTCCAGGACAACTACACGCTGAAGGTCGGCGGCGAGCGGGTCGAGCTGTCGTTCCAGGGCCCCAATCACTCGCCTGACAACATCTTCATGCACTTCCCCGACCACGACGCCATGATGCTCGTCGACATCGTCAACTCCGGCTGGGTGCCGATCTTCAACCTCAACCTGAGCGAAGACGTACCCGGCTACATCGACGCGCCGGGCCAGGCGCTGGCGTACCCGTGGAAGCACTACATCGGCGGCCACCTCGGTCGGCTCGGTACGCGCGCCGACGTCGAACTCCACCAGCAATACATCGCCGACATCGTCGAGAGCTCAAAGGACGCACTCGGCAAGGTCGACCCGACCCCGTACTTCGTGAAATACGGACCCAACGTATGGGCGGCGGTCAAGGGATACCTCGGCGCGGTCACCGAACTCGCCACCAAGCCGGTCGTTGCCAAGTACACCGGCGTGCTCGGCTCGGCAGACGTCGAAGAGTTCACCTACAGCACGACCTTCATGATCATGCAGTCGATGCGTCTCGACCTCGGTGCGGGATCGCAGGTGCACCCGTGACCCGGATCGGCGTCATCCTTGGCAGCACTCGCCCCGGGCGACGCGGTGAACCCGTCGCCCGGTGGGTGATGGACCACGCGAAAGAGCGAAAGGACGCCGACTTCGAGCTCATCGACCTGGTCGACTATCCGCTGCCACACCTCGACGAGCCGCTGCCGCCGAGCATGGGGCAGTACCAGAACGAACACACCCGGCAGTGGTCGGCCACCATCAGTCGCTTCGACGGATTCGTGTTCGTCACCCCCGAGTACAACCACGGAACGTCGGGTGTGTTGAAGAACGCCATCGACTTTCTGTACGCGGAGTGGAACAACAAGGCAATGGGCGTGGTCTCCTACGGTGTCGTTGGCGGGGCCAGAGCAGCGGAACATCTGCGCCTGGTCGCCGGCGAACTGCAGATGGCCGACGTCCGCACGAACGTTGCGCTCTCCATGTTCAGCGACTTCGAAAACTTCACCGACCTCAAACCCGCTCCGTATCAGGCCGGCGCCCTCGACACGCTGTTCAGCCAGGTCATTGCCTGGAGCGAGGCGCTGGCGCCACTGCGACAAGCTTCTAAAGCCGCGTAGCCGTCATGGCTTCCGACGCTGAACTGGACGCCGAAGGCAAGCACGAGGAGAAGCACGAGGGCCACGAGAACCGACTCGAGTCGTTCGAACAGTCGGTCGAAGGGTCGTTCGAGGACGTGATCGGGGAGATCGAAGAACTGCCCAGTCGCCGGTGGTGGGCCTTAGGAGTGATCGCACTCGCGCAACTGATGGTGGTGCTCGACGGCACCGTTGTGACCATCGCGTTGCCGTCCGCGCAACGCGCTCTGCATATCTCCAACGCCGATCGGCAATGGGCGATCACCGCGTACACACTCGCGTTCGGTGGCCTGCTCTTGCTAGGTGGAAGGATCGCCGACTACCTAGGCCGCAAACGCATCTTCCTCGTCGGACTACTCGGGTTCGCGGCAGCGTCGGCGCTCGGCGGTGCGGCCCAAAACGGCGCGACACTGTTCGGCGCAAGGGCGATCCAAGGTCTGTTCGCGGCGCTACTTGCACCCGCTGCGTTGTCACTCATCACGGTGACATTCACCGAAGTCAAGGAACGGTCGAGAGCGTTCGCCGTCTACGGCGCTATCTCGGGCGGTGGCGCCGCGATCGGCTTGATCCTGGGCGGCGCGCTGACCGAGTACGCATCGTGGCGCTGGTGCCTGTTCATCAACGTGCCTATCGCGATTGCGGCCTTCATCGCCGGCACGATCCTGGTCACCGAGAGCAAGGCCGAACGCGGGAGTTCCTACGACATTCCTGGCGCTGTGCTCGGCACAGCGGGGCTCGTCGCTCTCGTCTACGGATTCACCGAAGCAGCGAAGTCCGGTGTCGGCTGGCTCTCTGTCGAGGCCATCAGCTACCTCGTCGGCGCCGCCATCTTGCTGGTCGCGTTTGTGCTCGTCGAGTTGCGGTCGAAGAGTCCGCTGTTGCCGATGCGGGTGATCCTCGATCGCAATCGCGGTGGCACGTATCTCGCCTCGCTACTTGTCTTCGCCGGCCTGTTCGCGATGTTCCTGTTCCTGAGTTACTACTTCCAGTACAACTTGCATTACAGCGCCCTCAAGTCGGGCGTTGCATTCCTTCCGTTCAGTGGCGGCATCATCGTCACCTCGGGCCTGGTGTCAGGCATACTGCCGCACACCGGACCCAAACCGCTCATGCTCATCGGCCTCGCGATGGGCACCGCAGGTCTGGTCACCTTCGCCTTCATCACTGACACCAGCAGCTGGGTGACCAGCGTGCTGCCCGGCGAATTACTGATGAGCGTCGGCCTGGCGCTGGTGTTCGTGCCGCTCTCGAGCCTCGCGCTCACCGGCGTAAGTAGCAACGACGCAGGGGTCGCCAGCGCAGTGCTCAACTCCAGCCAACAGATCGGCGGGTCCCTAGGAACCGCGCTGTTGAACACGTTCTACGCGAGTGCGGTCACGTCGTATGTCGTGGCCCATCACCTCTCGCCGTACGCGTTCAATCCACTCGCGGCGATCCACGGCTATCACGTCGCGTTCTGGATCGGGGTCGGCCTGATCGCCGCGGCGTTCGTGGCCATCTTGGTCCTGGTCAATGCACGCAAGGACGCCATCACCCCGCAGCCCGCCACATCACCCGACGCGCAACGACAGGAGAAGTACTGATGAGCAAAGAGCAGCAACTCCAGTTGGATGCCATCTTGCGCCAGGGCGGCCTCGATCAGGCCGGCGAGGTCGCGCCCCTACGGGCTGCGTTCAACGAACTAATGTCACACGTGCCGGTGGCTCCCGACGTCCAGCAGAAGCCCACAACAATCGGCGGTATCGATGGCATCGAGGTCACCATCGACGGCGGCAAATCCGAGAACGTGATCCTCTATTTCCACGGCGGCGTGTACGTCATCGGGACAGCGATTGCGTCCGTCCCGCTCGTCAGCGAGGTCGTGCGACGAGCAGGCGCCAAAGCCATCACCCTCGACTACCGGCTAGCCCCCGAAAACCCTTACCCCGCCGCGATCGACGACGCCCGAGCTGCCTACGAAGCACTGCTAAAGCAAGGCCTTGATCCAGGTCAAATCGCCCTCGCAGGTGAGTCCGCCGGATGCGGGCTAGCGGTGGCCACCCTCCTTGCTTTACGAGAGGCCGGGACGCCGCTGCCGTCCGCCGCGTACTTGATGTCGCCCTACGTCGACCTGACCCTCTCGGGAGAGACGCTGAATCAGAGGGAGGCGCGCGACGCAGTCCTCAATCCGGCCGGGCTTCGTGCCCGCGTACCGGACTACGTCGGCAATGCCGACGCCGCTGACCCACTCATCAGCCCGATCTTCGGCGACCTCAGCGGATTGCCGCCGCTGCTCATCCAGGTGGGCTCGAACGAGATCCTGCTGAGCGACGCGCTCCGGCTTGCTGCACGCGCCGCCCTTGACGACGTCCAGGTCACGCTCGAGGTCACCCCCGGCGTCCCGCATGTGTTTCAAGGTTTTGCAGGTCTACTCGATGAGGCCGGAGCGGCGCTCGACCACGCAGCGGACTTCTTGAACACGCAGTTCGCGCACGCTCCGACCCACGTCTGACGTCAGAGCGTGGCCGACGGGAAGCCGACCGGCGGCTGGTCGACCCCACCTGAACCGCAGCTACTGGCCGCGGTGTTGACTGGAACACATGCCACTAGAAGGTGAGTACGCACCCAACACCGAGGCGTGGGTACGCGACCAGGTCGAACTGTACGAGCGTACCGACGGCGCGCAAGGGAATACCTTTCGCGATACCGGACTGCCTATCGTGATCGTCACCAATCGCGGCGCGGTCAGCGGAAAGCTGCACAAGACGCCGGTGATGCGCGTCGAGCACGACGGCCAGTATGCCGTCGTAGCGTCGCGAGGTGGCGCGCCAAAGCACCCGCGCTGGTACTACAACATCCGGGCGAATCCACACGTCGAACTCCAGGACGGCTCCCGGAAACTTGACATGACCGCACGTGAGATCACCGGCGACGAGCGCGCGCAGTGGTGGGATCGCGCAGTCGCGGCGTACCCGCCGTACGCCGAGTACCAGCGCAAGACCGAGCGGGTCATTCCAGTGTTTGTGCTCGAGCCGCAATGACGACGACAACACTGCGCACCAAGGACGGCCGCCAGCGAGAGCCTGGTCGGCCCGCACTAGCGATTCTCGCTCAGTGCGCAAGGAACCCGAGGAGGTCTTGCCGAGTAAGGATGCCGGCCGGCTTTCCATCGATCAGCACGACCGCGGCGTCCGCCGTTTCAAGAGCAGTCATGGCGGCGGCCACCGGCTCGCCACCACCGATCATCGGTAGTGGTGCAGAGATGTGCTTCTCGAGCGCGTCGGACAGCGCGGCGCGCCCGGAGAACAACGCATCGAGCAGATCGCGCTCGACAACCGAACCAATGACCTCAGCCGACATGACGGGCGGTTCGGCGCGCACGACCGGCACCTGCGAGACGCCGTACTCGCGCAACACGTCGATCGCCTCGCGCACGGTCTCCGTCGGATGCAAGTGCACCATCTCTGGCAGCCGGGTTCCCTTGCGCTTCAGCACATCGGCAACGGTGGTCGAACTCGAGCCGGCCAAGAAGCCGTAGTCGGCCATCCACTCGTCGTTGAAGATTTTCGACAAGTAGCCACGCCCTGAGTCGGGCAACAACACCACCACGACGTCGCTCGGCGAGAGCGAGGCAGCAACCTGCGCGGCCGCCACCACCGCCATGCCACTCGACCCACCGACGAGGATCCCCTCGTCGCGGGCCAGCCGACGCGTCATGAGGAAGGAATCCTTGTCAGAGACGGCGATGATTTCGTCGCAGATGGTGCGGTCGTAGGTGGTCGGCCAGAAGTCCTCGCCTACGCCCTCGACGAGATACGGCCGCCCGGTCCCACCGGAATAGACCGAGCCTTCAGGGTCGGCTCCGACGATGCGAACCGCGCCCTCAGAGACCTCTTTCAGAAAGCGTCCGGTGCCGCTGATCGTGCCGCCGGTGCCGATGCCGGCGACAAAGCAGGTGATTTGCCCGTCGGTCTGACCCCACAGCTCGGGCCCCGTGGTCTCGTAGTGCGAGCGAGGGTTGTCACGGTTGCTGTACTGATCCGGCTTCCAGGCGCCGTCGATCTCGCGCACCAACCGGTCCGACACGGAGTAATACGACTCGGGATCCTCAGGCGCCACGGCCGTCGGGCACACCACGACCTGCGCGCCATAACCCTTGAGAACGTTGATTTTTTCAGCGCTCATCTTGTCGGGCATCACGAACACGCACTTGTAACCCTTGCGTGCCGCAACGATGGCAAGACCGACACCAGTGTTACCCGAGGTCGGTTCGACGATCGTGCCGCCGGGCTTCAGCGCACCCGTTGCTTCGGCAGTCTCGACCATCCGCACCGCGATGCGGTCTTTCACCGAGCCGCCAGGATTCAGCTGCTCGAGCTTCGCCAGTAACTGGGCACCGCCGGGCACCGCGATCCTCGATAACCGGACCAGCGGGGTGTCGCCGATGAGATCGAGCAAGCTGTCATGAATATCCACGGTTCGAGCCTAGCGAGTTACGCTGCGTTGACCGCAACTCTCACCCCACAGCACGGAGACCCCAATGCCCGAGGCCGTCATCGTCGCGACCGCACGGTCGCCGATCGGACGCGCCCACAAAGGTTCGATGACGCAACTTCGGCCCGACGAACTAACCGCGACCATCGTCAGAGCCGCTCTCGACAAGGTGCCGCAACTCAATCCTGGCGAGATCGACGACTTGATGCTCGGGTGCGGACTGCCCGGCGGTGAGCAGGGCTTCAACATGGCGCGAGTTGTCGCCGTCCGCCTTGGATTTGATCGGCTACCGGCGACGACCGTCACTCGTTACTGTGCGTCGTCTCTACAGACGACCCGCATGGCGTTTCACGCGATCAAAGCCGGCGAGGGCGACGTGTTCATCAGCGCCGGCGTCGAGTGCGTGAGCCGTTTCGTGCACGGCAGTTCGGACAACCATCCGGATACCCGCAACCCGTACTTCGCGGGCGCAGTCGCGCGTACGAGCACCAGAGCCGCGGGCGGCGCGCCGACCTGGCAGGATCCGCGGGCGGAGTATCACGTGCCCGACATTTACATCGCCATGGGCCAGACCGCCGAGAACGTCGCGCAGCTGAAGGGGATCTCCCGCGCGATGCAAGACGAGTTCGGCTGCCGCTCACAAAACCTGGCCGAAAAGGCTTTGGCTGCAGGCTTTTGGCAGCGCGAGATCACGCCGGTGACCCTTCCGGACGGCACGGTCGTCGACCACGATGACGGGCCGCGGGCCGGCACAACACTCGAGAAGTTGGCGACGCTCGAACCGGTGTTCCGCCCCGACGGGACGGTGACGGCCGGCAACTGTTGTCCGTTGAACGACGGCGCGGCAGCAGTGATCGTGATGTCCGACGTCAGGGCGCGCGAACTCGGCATCACGCCCTTGGCGCGCATCGTCTCGACCGGTGTCTCGGCGCTGTCGCCGGAGATCATGGGCCTTGGCCCCGTCGAGGCGAGCAAGCAGGCGCTACGTCGCGCAGATATGAGCATCCACAACATCGACCTGGTCGAGATCAACGAAGCGTTCGCCGCCCAGGTGATCCCCAGCTACCAAGAGCTCGGTATCGACCTCGACAAGCTCAACGTCAACGGCGGCTCGATCGCGGTCGGGCACCCGTTCGGCATGACGGGCGCGCGCATCACCGGCACGCTGTTGAACTCACTGAAGTTCCACGACGCCGCGATCGGGCTGGAGACGATGTGCGTCGGCGGCGGCCAAGGCATGGCGATGATTTTCGAGCGCCTCAGCTAGGTCTACCGGTACTCGGCGACGACCTCGATCAACCCAACGATGTTTCGGTTCATGTCGCCCAGTTCCTCGGCCGGAATCCAATACTCAAGAATCCCGCGGCCGCCTACCTGCTGAATCTGGTACCGATCGAGGAAGCTCTGCTTGACCTCGAACGTCGTCACGTAGCCCACGCCGGACCGCTTCACATTCCAGTCCCGTGCGATGGTCGCCGCGTATTGGCGGCTGAGCACCGGATAGAAGATCGGCTGGTCCGGAAGTCGAGGCGGCCAAGCACGCCATCCTGACGCTTCAACCAACGCCAATTCCTCCGGCCCGGTCGGCCGCCACAAACGAACGGTGTCTGCTTTGTGGTTCACGCGACGTCGCGGGCCCCTGATCCGATCCTGCATCGAGCCAGACACCAGGACAAGGACGGTACCGACGCCGAGGAATGCCGCTGCAAGAAGAAACGCGGTTCGGGTGCCGATGAGAATGAAAACGATGCCTAGCCCACCCAGCGCGATGCCGATTCGGAGAGTCTCCCCAAGCAGAATCTCGAGTGGCCACCGGTATCTCCGTCTAAGCGCCACCGGCTAGTCGTTCAAGGTGACCTGCAGCGCGGACGGCGGCGGCAACCCGAGGTCGGCGCGAACCCGAGCAGATGCGTCTGTCGCCAAGCCCCGGTCGATCGCGTACCTCGAACTATCCACCTGCAGGGCTTGGAGAACCGTGTCGAAATCGGCACTCGCCGTCGGCGATTGCAGGTCGGATTCGTAGCCCTGGAGAACCACGACGAGGACGTCGTTTGTGGCCGCCAGAGTGGTGATGTCGGGTAGCGCGGTTCTGGGCCAGGTCGTGCTTCGCAAGTGACCGTTGAAGGTTTGGAGTGCGGCCGCAGAGGCAGTGATGACCGCAGAAAGTGACTGAGTCGTGAGGGCGTCGGGCGACTCGAAAACCGCAGTATCCAACGCGAATGTTTCGGTGTTCAGGGGACCGACCAGCGCCAAGTAGCTTGCGCCAGCGGACGTTGCCGACGGCGATACAGGCGAAATCACGGACGGCGATGCCGACAAGACCGGTGCCGCCGGACTCGCAACTACCGGACTCGCAACCGCCGGACTGGCAACTGCCGGACTCGTAACAGCGGGCCGCGCGGCAGGGGCCGACGACGAGCCCTGGCCAGTCGAGCCCATCGAGCCGATCGAAATCGAGCAGCCGGTTATCGCGAAGGCACCAACAACCAGCACGCCGACAACCACCACCCGGGTGGTGCGTTTCATGAATTCCCCCGTCGCCACTTGCACTTCAAGGTTAGCGGCGACAGCCGCTCGATTCAGAGGAATCCGGCAACCTCAGCCACTGAGCTGACGACGTCGCACTCCAGCTCAGCACGCGGCACGCGACCGCCCGGCGTCCAGACCGTGCTGGCCGCACTCGGCAAGACCGCAAGGAAATCGTGGGCGAGCACCCGCACCTGATCCCCCACCGCAAGATCAGCGAGTACTGGCGGTTCGCGCCACTGCGGCATCGCCGGCTGATCGGCGTCCTCGATGCCTTGGGCGGCGATCGCGAGAACGCGGGCCAGCGCCCTCCCGGCGTCCGCCCTGCTGTGAAAAGGCCCCGGGAGGCGCGCACGCAGGCGTCCCGCGGGGGTGGTGCGCAGGGTCTTGACGACGCCGTCGAGGTCATCGGCGAGCGACGAGGGGACGGCGGCCACGGCCCGCACGTTATCGCGCCGCAGGGCGGCCCGGGCGAGGGCCCGAAGACCTGCCGAGCGAAGGACTCCAGCGGTCGTAAGAACGACCGTTGAGAACCAACGGTCTGGGCGAACGGCGGGCCAAGCTAGGGTGGCTGGAAGGCGACACGAACCGGCCTGAAACGCTTGCCCTCGCGGGCACCGCTGCGGCACCCTGAAGTCATGGACCACTGAGACATCGACTGCTGAGTTCGGCTCGCCCTGGAGGCGCTCATGACCGTGCACCACTCCGAGGACACCCATCGCAACCTCGTTGAAAGGATCCCGCAGGTTACCGGCCGCGGGCTCCCTGAGTGGTTCCACGAGATCGAGCAAGGCCCGAGCTTTCTGCGGCTCGACGAGCGGGTCAACTGGCTCACCGACGAGCACGCAATTCCGCACGGCTACGCGAGTGCGATCGTGCGCGAGCACGAGAAGCACCGCATCGCGCACGACCTGTAGCAGTTCGGCCGCGACAGCTTTGAAGTCGTACGCACGCAAGAACGAGCGCTGGACTTCAACGGTCCCTGTTTAGCCGAGCATCTCTCGCGCGCTCTGCGGCCCTGGCAGCGGACGGCGTGGTTCGCGCACGCCGGCCGATCCCCCACCACGCATGACCCACAGCGTTACCGACGTGCCAGCAGCGACTTTCGCACCAGACTCCGGACTCTGATCGACGACCTTCGCGTCGGACCAGCTGGTGACGTCCATCGGCGCGCCGTCCGGGTTTGGTCCAACGCCGAAAAGGCCGCGGGCGTGCAGGGCCTGATGCGCTTCCTCCCACGACATGCCGAGCACGTTGGGCACCCGCACGTTGGACCGCCGGCGCAGATCGCGCGCCGTCCGCTCGAGCACCTCTGCGGGCGTAGCGGACGCCTCGGCTGCGACATCGGCGACCACACGTTCCACGACCTCGTCGATCCGCTTCGCGAGCCTGCGGACCTCCGGACGCTGGACGGGTGCCGAACTTTCACTTTCGTTGGCCGAACTCGGTCCGTCGTCGAGTTCACGCCACCGCTCCCAAGCGGATTGCCGCGTCACGCCGAGCTTCACCGCGATCTCAGCCCACGACTTGCCATGCCGACGAGCAGTGCGGACGGCGACCAGTTCCGCTTGGTCGAGCAGGTGCCGCACGAAGCCGACATCGGCGAGTGCGGCCAGCGCACCGTCGCCGTCGTCGGGGTGGCCAGGGCCTCTGCTGGGCGACGAGGCCGACCGACCATCGAGATGCCAGCCGTCGAGCCGCTCCCACGCTCGCCGGCCGAGCTGCCACGGACCTCGATCCTTGCTCATGTGCGTCAGGATACCCTGACGACCCAGCACCTGCTTGGCGGTCGAAGTTTCCGGTGGTGGCGAGATCGGTCAGGGTGGATGTCAAGATCGGGGGGCTCACTTCGACCAGCAACCGAACGGGTCGCCTGGGCCCACGAGAGCGAGGAGTTGGGCATGAAGTTTCTGCTGATCATGAATGTGAATCCCGCCGTGTTGGACGCGCTGACCGAGGACGAGCGCAATGCGATCGGCACCGGGCACGGCGCGTTCATGGACACCATCACGAAGTCGGGCGAGCTGATCATCACGCAGGCGTTGGCCGATCCGTCGCAAAGTGCAGTTGTGCGCGTTCGCGGCGGTCAGTCGGTCGTCACCGACGGGCCCTACCTGGAGGCCAAGGAGTATGTCGGCGGCTTCTACCTGATCGACTGCGAAAGCAAGGAACGCGCGATCGAACTGGCCGCCTTGATTCCGGACGCGAGTATCGACGGACTGGGCATCGAGGTTCGGCAGATCATGTTCTCTGCCGGTCCACTTGACGTGTGACGATCGATTCAGCCACCGAGAGCCTGCTGCGTGATCTCACGCCGCAGGTTCTCGGCGCGCTCGTCCGTCGTTACGGACAGTTCGAAGAATGCGAGGACGCCGTCCAAGAAGCGGTCGTTGCAGCCACGCTCGCATGGCCGACGAGCGGGACGCCCGCCAACCCGCGCGGTTGGCTGATCACCGTCGCGTCACGACGCCTGATCGACCAGATTCGCAGCGATCACGCACGCAAGGCTCGTGAGATGACGGTGGCACTTGAGGAGTTGCCGAGCGCTGAAGGCGAGACCGCCGCCGCTGACGACACGTTGATCCTGCTGTATCTGTGTTGCCATCCTGCGTTGACCCCGGCATCACAAACCGCGTTGACCCTGCGCGCGGTTGGCGGGTTGACGACCGCAGAAATCGCTCATGCCTTCCTCGTTCCCGAGGGCACAATGGCGGCGAGGATCAGTCGGGCGAAGCAGAGCATCAAGGCGGCCGGCAGCCAGTTCAGGATGCCCGCGCCTGAAGAACTCGACGACCGTCTCAGCGCGGTGCTACACACGCTGTATCTCATCTTCAACGAGGGTTACACCGCGTCGTCCGGTGAGAATCTGAATCGTGCAGAGCTCACTCACGAAGCGATCCGCCTCACTCGCGTGGTGCACCGCCAACTGCCGAATGATGGTGAGGTCGCCGGCCTGCTGGCGCTCATGCTGCTCACCGACTCGCGACGCACTGCGCGGACCACGACGAGCGGCGACCTGATTCCATTGGCCGAACAAGACCGCACCCGTTGGGACAGAACCCTTATTGACGAGGCGAATTCCCTACTCGTCGGTACCATGGCACGCTCACCGCTCGGCCCGTATCAGCTGCAGGCAGCGATTGCAGCGACGCATGCCGATGCGCAACGTGCCGAGGAGACCAACTGGCAACAGGTACACGTTCTGTACAAGCTCCTAGAACGCATCGCGCCGAATCCAATGGTGACTCTCAATCGCGCAGTGGCACTGGCGCAGACGAGCGGACCCGAGGCGGCACTTGAGGTGCTGACCGATCTCGACGCGGATCCGCGCATGAAGAACCACCACCGCTTGCACGCAGTGCGCGCATATCTGCTGGAGATGTCAGGCGATATGCCCGCGGCGCGCGAGCAGTACATGCTCGCCGCGCGCGGCACTGCGAGCATGACCGAGCGGCGCTACCTCGAGTCGCGCGCCAGTCAGCTGGCCGGCGGAGGTGCAAGGTAGGGGAAGTAGTCGAGCAGCGGCCCCGGCTTGAGCCCTGAGGAGAAGTCCTGGTTCACGATCATCTTGATGATGTTGGACGCGATGTCTTCCGCCAAACCCTTACCGTTCTGGACGTCGAACCAGGGATCCCAGTAGGCGACGCTGCCGGGAACGAACGTGATGACGTTCGGAAGCAGCCGGTCGGCCGCCCACGCACCGTAAGCCCGTGCGGTGGGGAATTTGTGAGGTCCGTGGCGGTACGTTCCGCCGGCCTCGACGACCGCTGCGATGTTGTCCCTTACTTGACCCCAGATCCCCGAGGCGAAATCCGTTGCCGGGTGAGCAGGCCTACCGACGAGGTCGATTGTCGGGGCGGTGCCGTTGTAGTTTGCAACCTTTGCCGAGCCCCCGGCGAAGTCGAAGAAGGTGGTCATGTTGGGTTCTGCGGCGCGCTGAACCTGGACCCAGGTGTTGTGCCCCTTGTCGAAGTACGCAGTGGTCGCCCAGTAGTGCAGCCTGCCGCGGCCGGTGATCTGCACCGGCAGCTCGAGCACGAAGGACCTGATGGTGTTGTTCAAGAACGAGTCAGTGGCGGGGCGCAATGCGTCGTAGGCGGGAAAGGTGCCGGCCGCCAACGCTTCCGTCGTCGCAACGGGGAACGGGATGAAGTTGACGAACGGGTCGCGGCGAGGTCCGGCGAACAGCTTGATGCCATGGAGGCATTCGACGACCTCCCCGATGGGCGCGTTGGGGGGCGTGATGATCGTGCCCTTGGCGTTGCGGTTAGTAGCTGCGGCGCCGGTGAGCTGCTCAACCTGCACGTGCTGCGTGCCCTCGGCGTCGATCGGGAAGGTCGCCCGAAACGTGATGTCCTCTACGTAGTCGTGATTGGTGTCGAGCTTGAGTTCGTAGTACCCGGTGGGGTTCCACGGATTGCCGGCCGGCGGCGAGGTATTCATCCCGACAACCGTGCGAGGAGCAATGATGTCCTCGACGATGTCACTGGCTCCGGCAAAGCAGTAGGCGTCGGTGATGTCCAGCGTTTCGTCTGTTGGGTAGTCAAAGTGGTGAGACATGACGCTCCTACGCGGCGAGGGAGTTGCGTGAATACGGATTGTGGGAGAACGGCTGCAATGCGAGCGCGTAGAACACGTCGCGATACGGAGCCTCGTTCGTGGCGCCGAACTCGCCGTAGAACCACAGGAACGGGAACGTCCGGGCATCCCACGTCACGCGGTCGGCACGACCGTTGGCGTGGATGAGCTCGTACCAGCCCTCGGTGAAACCGCTCAGCATCGCGACACGTGTGGGAGCGCCCCGCTCGGGAACGATCGACGCGTCGACCGCAGTGCCGTCCGTCGCTGTCAGGCGTGGCCATGTTGACCCGGCCGACGCGAGGTGCGGGCGACGGTAGTAATCCAGGATCGGCACCGCCTTGATGCCCGCGGGCAGGATCACCCGAGTTCCCGGCGTGAGGAGCGGGGCGTTGTAGCGCCGTTCGACTCCGCGCACCAGGTCGTCGGTAGCCTTTGCCACGTCGCGCGGTGCCGCGCTATCCGGTTTCGTCGCCGTTGCGGCCGCAGCAGGTGTGACTGCAGCGATGCCGTACAGCACGGGGATGGCGGCGATACCACCAAGAACAGCTCGCCGACTCACAGTCCCTCCGGCGTCGCCGTCTGCGAGCTCGGCTTCCGGATGCTGCCGCTTACCTCTGATGATGCTCATGCGAGTTCCTCTCCTACAGGGGCCAGCCTGTTGGAGTTACGCTCGCGGTTCGCAAGCCGCCGAGCACCCGGGTTACCCCCGGGTTCGCCCCGGGTCCGCGCGATCCGGCCCGGAGTTCATCTCCGCGTCTTGGCCAGGTCAGCAGCAAGCTGGTGCCCCCGGTCGGAGTCGAACCGACACTGAAACCCTTTTAAGGGGTTCGCCTCTGCCTGTTGGGCTACGGGGGCCACACCTATTCGAAACGGCAGATCTATTCGAAACGGCAGATCTATTCGGGACGGCGAGGTGGTGCGGTCTGCTTTTTCGCGGCGGCTTTCTTGACGGGTGCTGGCTTCTCGCTCGCAGGCTTCGCGGTCGCAGGCTTCTCGGCCACCGTTTTCTCCCCGGGCGAGGGCGCCGGCTTGCTCGCGAGTGCGAACTCCTGATGCGGATTTTGCAACGCACCCAGCGACACGATCTCGCGCTTGAAGAACAACGCAAGAGTCCAGTCGGCAGCGACCCGCACCTTGCGATTGAACGTCGGCACCCGCGACAAGTGGTACGTGCGGTGCGCGAACCATGCCGGCCAGCCACGCAGCTTAATGCTCACACCCGCGAACTTCAGCTGCGCGACGCCCTTGTGCAGTCCAAGGCTTGCGACCGATCCGTTGTACGCGTGCCGGTACTCCATCGGTTCGCCACCTCGCAACACCGCAACGATGTTGTCGCCGAGCCGGCGTGCTTGCCGCACCGCGTGTTGCGCACTCGGACCGGTCAACTGCCCGGGATTCGTGAGGTCCGGAATCGCCGCGCTGTCACCCGCAGTCCACGCATCGGCGACACCCTCGATCCGCAGGAGCGGAGTGCCTTTGATCCGGCCCTTCTCGTCGAGCGCAAAGTCGGTCTCGGCCACGAGTGGATTCGGTTTCACACCCGCGGTCCAGACCAACGTGTCGGCCTCGAACTCGTCGCCGTCCGACAACACGATGTGATGGTGCTCGGCCGAGTTCAGCCGGGTACCGAGTCGCACCTCGATGTTGCGGCGAAGCAGTTCGTTGACGGTGTAGACGCCCATGTCGCGACTGACCTCGGGCAGGATTCGATCGCTCGCCTCGACGAGTACCCAGCGCATGTCCGACGGTTCGACACCGTCATATGACCTGCACGCGTCGCGCGCCATGTCTTCGAGTTCGGCCATCGCCTCGACGCCCGCATACCCACCGCCGACGAAGACGAACGTGAGTGCGCGCTTGCGCACTGCGACGTCCGCCGTCGACGCGGCAATGTCGAGCTTCGACAGCACGTGGTTGCGCAAGAAGATTGCTTCGCCGACCGTCTTGAAACCGATGCCGTTCTCGGCGAGACCGGGGATCGGCAACGTGCGCGCTATCGAACCAGGCGCGACCACGATGATGTCGTAAGAGATCTCGACCGATCGGCCCGCGTTCGGCAAAAACGTCACCACTCGACGTCCATGCTCAATGCGCGTGACCCGACCATTCAGGATCTGTGCATGCGGCAAAACACGACGCAGCGGGACGACGACGTGCCGGGGTTCGAGGTTGCCGGCCGCGGCTTCGGGCAGGAACGGCTGGTACGTCATGTACGACAGCGGATCGATGACCGTGACCATCGCCTCGTCACGGCGCAGCCGACTGCCCAGGCGCAGCGCCGTGTACATGCCGACGTAGCCGCCGCCGACGATCAGGATGTGCGGTCTCTGACGCCCGACGACTGGCTCGCTTCGCGGCTGGGTCATACCTACGAGCCTATCTGGGCGACCGTTTTCGCCAGTTCGAGCACGTCATCGAGCATGCTCTCGGTGAGCTTCCCGGTGAAGGTGTTCTGCTGGCTTGGGTGGTAGCAGCCCAGCACCGACAGCGTTCGCTTTTCGGCTGTCGCCGACGAGACGCGCCCATCGACGTCCGTCAGATCGACCCGCACCCCGTGGCCGAAGCGCGGCAGCGGCCGTGGCAACGCGTAACCCGCCGCCGCCAGATTCGGCAGCAACGCCTGCCAACCGAAACCACCCAGGACGACCAGCACCTTCAGCGTCGGCGCGAGCAGCTCGAGTTCGCGGACCAACCAGGGGCGGCAGGTGTCGCGCTCGTCGGTCGTCGGCTTGTTAGCGGGCGGCGCACATCGAACGGCAGCAACCATGCGGACGCCGAACAGTTGCTGTCCGTCGTCGGCGCGCACGCTCGTCGGCTTGGCGGCGAGACCGGCCCGGTGCAGCGCCGCGAACAGCCAGTCGCCGCTGCGGTCGCCGGTGAAAATGCGGCCGGTGCGGTTGCCGCCGTGGGCAGCGGGGGCCAACCCGATGATGGCGATCCGGGCCTGCTCGTCCCCCCAGCCCGGGATCGGACGTCCCCAGTACGGCTCGTCCGCGAACGACCGGCGTTTGACGCGGGCGACCTCCTCGCGCCAGGCCACGAGTCGCGGGCAGGCGCGGCACGTGATGCTGTCGGCGGTCAGCTCGTCGAGGGTGCCTGCCGCGGCCGCGTGGCGCAGCACATCCGCAGCGCTCTTCGCCGGCTTAGCCACTCAGTCCCTCCACGTCCGCCGCGCCCCAATCCTCAGCCGCGGCTCCCGCCACCACCCCCATCCGCGTGATCATGCAGAAATGGGCGCCTTTCGTCGCCCCAACACGCCCTTTTCTGCATGATCACGCAGGGAAGTAGGGGAAGTAGGGGAAGTAGGGGAAGT